>CAZKYG010000302.1:0-14836 GCA_964556915.1 uncultured Gemmatimonas sp. | reverse complement strand
GTGCAGCGCCAGCGGCCGTGAAAGAGCGCGCGAGTCACGCGTTCGAGCTGCTGACACGGGCCGAAGCTGCCATTCACGGCACGACGGTCGAGAAGGTGCACCTGCACGAAGTCGGCGCCGTGGACGCGATCCTGGATGTCGTGGGAACCGTGTGGGGCCTCGACCTCCTCGGCGTCGAACACGTGTGCTGCGGCACGATCGTGCTCGGCGACGGGTACGTGGACGCCGCGCATGGTCGCATGGCGGTGCCTGCGCCGGCCGTGGCGCGCCTGATCGAAGGGTTCGATGTGGCGCCGGGTCCGCCCCAGAGCGGAGAGCTCACGACGCCGACCGGCGCGGCGCTCCTCCAGGCGCTGGCCAGGCCCGGGCTGCCGCGCAGTTATCGCCCGCACCAGTCGGGGTACGGTGCCGGAACGAAGGATCCTGCCGGGCGCGCCAATGTCCTGCGCGTGACCCTTGCCGACGTCGAAGACGAGGCGCAGATGTCGCGCGAACCGGTCGTCCTCATCGCCTGCGATGTGGACGACATGAGCGGCGAATACCTCGCAGCGGCAGCCACCGCGGTGAAGGCCGCCGGGGCCCTCGACGTGACGCTGATTCCGGTCGTCATGAAGAAAGGCCGGCCCGGCACCCGCATTGAGGCGCTGTGCCGGGAGGCGTCGGTGCCGACGGTTGAGCGGGCGCTGCTGGCGCACACCTCGACGCTTGGCGTCCGTCACACCATCGCCGGTCGCACGACGCTCCCACGGCGGACCGTCTCCGTCACGGTTGGCGGGCACGAGGTCGCCATCAAGATCGCGACCCTGCCGGATGGGTCAACCCGCATCAAGCCGGAGTTCGATGACGTAGCCCGGGTTGCGGCGGCTACCGGCAGAAGCGCCGAGGCGATCCACGACGAGGCCCTGCGCATGGCGAGGGATTCCTAGCCGCAAGTCGTTTGCTGCGATTGCGTTTGGCATGCTCGGCTGACATTTTACATCAATGGTTCGAGTCGCCCGCATCACCCCCGGGAGTATTGCCGATCAGATGGGAATGATGCCGGGCACCGAGCTCATCTCGGTGTCGGGGCGCGCGCTCGACGACTTCCTCGACTGGGAGTTCCTCACCGCAGAGGACGCGTTCGAGATCGAGGCGAAGCTTCCGACCGGCGAAGGCGTCGTGTACGACGTCGAACGTCCCGAGGGTGAGGCCCTCGGCGTTGAGCTGGAGCCACCCAACGTTCGCCGATGCGCCAACCGCTGCGAGTTCTGCTTCGTCGAGGGCCTGCCGAAGGGCTTGCGGCGCCCGCTGTATATCCGGGACGATGACTATCGGCTGTCATTCGCGTACGGGAACTTCGCCACGCTTTCCAACCTGAAGCCGCGGGACATCGAGCGGATTCTCGAGTACCGGCTCTCGCCGCTGTACGTATCCGTGCACGCCACGCCATGGGAGGCGCGCAAGGTTCTGCTGAACAACCCGCGCGTGCCCAACATCATGGATCAACTGCGGACGCTCGCGGCGGGCGGGATCGAGTTCCACGGACAAATGGTGGTCGTGCCGGGATTGAACGACGGCGAGGTGCTGGAACAATCGCTCGCCGATCTGTGGTCGCTCGGAACGTCCATGCGGTCCGTTGCGCTCGTCCCCGTCGGACTCACGCAGTTTTCGCATCTCTACACCGGCAAATCGATGGATCGTGCGAATGCGGCGGCCCTGCTCGACGTCGCCGAACGGTGGGGGGAGCGCGCCCGGCGGGAGCGCGATGCGACCTGGGTGTTCGGGTCGGACGAACTCTACCTGCTGGCCGGCCGTGACCTTCCCGACGCGGCGTTTTACGGGGACTTCGAGCAGATCGAGAACGGTGTTGGCGCCGTGGCCTCCCTGCGGTCACGCGTGTCCGACGGGTTGAGTGCCCTGCCGCGGCTCGAAGGGAAGCGCATTGGCGTGGTCACGGGCCTCTCCATGGCGCCGCTCCTCCCGCCACTCCTCGCCAGCCTCACGCGGGCAACGGGCGCCTCGTTCGAGATCATCGAGACTGCCAACTCGCTGTTCGGCCCGACCACCACAGCCGCGGGGCTGCTCGTGGGCGCCGACATCGTGCGGGCCCTCGGCGGGCGGAACGACCTCGACCTCGCCCTGATTCCGGCAGAGACGATCAACGAGTCCGGCCTGTTCCTCGACGACGCCACCCTCGCAGGCGTGCGGGCGGCGGTGGACGTGCCGGTGGAGCCGTCATACGATTTCGTTGACGTGCTTGGCGCCGATGACCGTGAACACGCTGCCCTGGCGGCGCCGTGAGCCGTCCCGTCGTTGCGCTGATCGGCCGCCCCAATGTCGGCAAGTCGTCGCTCTTCAATCGGATCATTGGCACGGACGCGGCGATCGTGAGCGAAGAAGCCGGCACGACACGCGACCGGCACTTTGCGGCGGCCGAGTGGAACGGCCGCGCGTTCTGGCTGGTGGACACGGGCGGGCTACGCGAGGACTCCGACCAGCCGATGGACGTCGAGATACGACGCCAGGTCTCCGTCGCCATCGACGAGGCGGATCTGCTGCTCCTGGTGCTTGACGCCCGCTCGGGCGTCCACCCGAGCGATGCGCGGATCGTCGCGCTGCTCCGCGAGTCCGGCAAGCCGTGGCTGATTGTGGCGAACAAGGTGGACGACCCGAAGAGCACCGACTTCTACGAGTTCTACAACCTCGGGGCGGGGGACCCGTTCCCGGTATCCGCGCTGAACGGCAAAAACTCGGGTGACCTGCTCGACGAAATCGTCCGGCGGCTGCCGGGGTCGGAATCCGAGCCCGATGCGAGCGTGCTTCGCGTCGCGGTCGTCGGCCGGCCGAACGTGGGCAAGTCGTCGCTTATCAACCGGCTCCTCGGGGAAGAGCGCCTCGTGGTCTCGACGGTGGCGGGAACGACGCGCGACGCCATCGACTCACCGCTCACGTACCATGGCCGGGCGCTCGTGTTCGTGGACACGGCGGGGCTGCGTCGCCAGGCCAGGGTGGAGGATGGTGTCGAGTTCTACTCGGCCCTGCGCACCCGTCGTGCGATCGAGCGCGCCGACATCTGCCTGCTCGTGATTGACGCCACCGACGGGTTGCACAACCAGGACCTCAAGATCGCGACGCTGGCGTGGGACGCGGGCCGCGCGGTCATCGCCGTCGTGAACAAATGGGACATCAAGGAGAAGGGGGACAAGACGGCGGCGCACTTTGAGAAGGAGTGCGCGGAAAAGGCGCCCTTCTTCAGGTTCGTGCCGTTCATCTTCACCAGCGCACTCACGGGCCAGCGCGTCGCGAAGATCCTCGACCTCATTGTCGACGTGGATGCGGAACGCCACAAGCACATCTCCACGTCCGAGGTGAACGACGCGCTGGGCGAACTGGTCGCACGCCGGCAGCCCCCGCAAGCGGCGGGGCACGAGGTGAAACTCACCTACGCGACGCAGGTCAAGGCGATCCCGCCGTCCATCGCCATCTTCGGCAATCATCCGGAACTCGTCGCCGAGCACTATGTGCGGTACCTGCACAACGGCTTCCGGGAACGGTGGGGGTTCCGCGGCAACCCGCTCCGCATCCTGCTGCGCCGCAAGTCGGCATGACGGCGGGCGCCCTGCCGCTCCTGCTGGCCGCGTACGCTTGCGGGTCGTTCCCCAGCGCGTATCTCGCCGGGCGGGCGCTGAAGGGGATCGATCTCCGGCGGGTTGGCTCCGGCAACCTCGGTACGACCAACGTGTACCGTGAGCTGGGCGCAGCGCCGGCGGCTGTGGTCCTGCTCCTTGATGCGGCAAAGGGAGCAGTCCCCTCCCTGGCGTTCCCGAGACTTCTCGTGCCGACCGATGATGCCACGGTCGCCATGTGGTGGGCATTCGGCTTCGGCTTCGCGGCGATCATCGGCCACGCCAAGCCGGTGTTCCTGCTCTGGAAGGGCGGCGGGAAGGGCGTCGCCACGGCAGCCGGCGTATTCTTCGCCGTCACGCCGACCGCGGCGACGTTCGCCCTTGGTGCGTTCCTGCTCGTGGTCAGCGCCACGCGCTACGTGTCCCTGGCGTCCATGATTGCGGCGGCCACGCTTCCCGTCGCCGAGCTGCTGCTTGGGGCGCCCATGCCGGCCGTCGCCGCGAGCGTGGCGGTCGCGCTGCTGGTGGTGGTGTCGCACCGCGGCAACCTCCAACGGCTCATGGCGGGTACCGAGCGCCGCCTCGGACGTCCGGGGAGCGCATCGTCGTGAAGTGCGCGGTCATCGGGGCCGGCGCGTGGGGGACAGCGCTCGCAAATCTGCTCGCCGAAAACGGGCACGAACCGCGCATGTGGGCCTACGAGCCCGACGTCGCCGAGGCGATCGAGACGTCGCACGAGAATCGCCGCTTCCTGCCTGGCGTCATGCTGCACGGTGCCGTGACGTGCTCGAACGACAAGATGCACGCGCTCGACGGTGCCGAACTCATCGTCCTCGCGTCGCCGAGCCAGGTGTTGCGGCAGGTCCTCGAGGATTGCGACGGCGCCGCGCACGCCCGGGCGATCGTCACGGTCGCGACAAAGGGCATCGAGCGTGCGCGGCTCGCCCTCATGACGGACGTCGCGTCGGAGGCGCTGCCGGGCCGACCGATCGTCGCGTTGTCAGGCCCGAGTTTCGCATCCGAGGTGGCCGCGCGACAGCCGACGGCGGTCGTGGCGGCGTCGCATGACGCCGCCGCGTGCGGCCGCGTGCAGGACGTCTTCAGCTCGCCCAGCTTCCGGGTGTACACGAACGACGATGTGACCGGCGTGGAACTGGGCGGGGCGCTGAAGAACGTCATGGCCGTGGCCACCGGCATCTCCGACGGACTTGGCCTCGGATTCAACGCGCGCGCCGCGTTGATCACGCGCGGGCTCGCCGAGATCACGCGCCTCGGCGTGCGCCTCGGGGCGCGGCCGGCGACGTTCGCCGGGCTCGCGGGTATCGGCGACCTGGTGCTGACGTGCACCGGTGCGCTGTCGCGCAATCGTGCTGTCGGACTCGAGATCGGTCGCGGCCGCACCATAAGTGAAGTCATGGCCGGCCGCGACACGGTGGCCGAGGGCGTATCGACGACCGAGAGCGCCAGGGCGCTGGCGGAGCGCGAGGGCGTGGACATGCCGATCGTCGCCGCCGTCCACCGCGTGCTGTTCGAGCGCCAGCCCGCACGCTGGGCGCTCGTCGAACTGATGACCAGGGGATTGCGAGGGGAGGGAGACTGATGGCCACACGGGCGCACGAGCGTTCGGAGCCGGTGCAGGAGTTCTTCTCGATTGGCGAAGTGTGCGAGCTGACGGACCTCAAGCCGCACGTCCTGCGTTACTGGGAATCGCAGTTCCGCTTTCTGAGTCCCGCGAAGAACCGCTCGGGGAACCGGGTGTACCAGCGCCGCGAAATCGAACTCATTCTCCTCGTCAAGCACCTGCTGTACGACGAGAAGTACACGATCGACGGCGCCCGGCAGAAGCTCGACGAGGAGCGCCGTGGCGGCGGGCTCAAGACGGCAGCGCGCGGGGGCCTCGACGTCGAGTCCATACGCCTGATCGAACGCGAGCTGCGCGACATCGCCGCACTCCTGAACGGCGGCGGCACCTGATGCGCGTACTCTGCAGCAACGACGACGGCATCCTCGCGGCGGGGCTCGGCTGCCTCCAGCACGCGGCCGCGGCGTTGGGCGATGTGTACGTGGTGGCCCCGGATCGCGAACAGAGCGCGACCAGCCACTCGCTTACCATGCACCATCCGTTGCGGCCGGTGCAGGTGGGCGACCGACGCTGGCAGGTGGACGGCACGCCCACCGACTGCGTCATGCTCGCCATCGAGGCCCTCCTGCCCGAACGCCCGGACTTCGTCCTGAGCGGCGTGAACCACGGCCCCAACATGGGCGAGGACGTGTTGTATTCCGGGACCGTTGCGGCAGCGATGGAAGGGCTGGCGCTCGGCGTGCCGTCGATCGCGATCAGCTACGCGGGGCGGCAGGGATTCGGCAGCGTCGCGGACTTCGACGCCCTGGTCGAGCCGCTGGCCATGCTGCTCACCCACCTCGCGGCACTGCCCGAGTTCCCCGCGCATACGTTGCTGAACGTCAACATTCCGCCCGTGCCGGTGGAGGAGATTCGCGGCGCGCGGCTCACCCGGCTCGGGCGCCGCGTGTTTTCGGATTCCATCGCGCGCATGAAAGACCCCTGGGGAAAGCCCATCTACTGGATCGGCGGCGGATCGGTCACGTGGACGGCGGGCGAGGGCACGGACATCGCCGCGATCCGCGAGGGCTACATCTCCGTCACGCCGCTGCATCTCGACATCACGCACCAGGCGCGCCTCGACGACTCGGAGCGATGGTGGAAGGCCCTGTAGCGGCATCGGGGATCGCGCCGATGTCGGGCGCACGCCGGCGCCTGGTGGATGATCTTCGCGGGAAGGGCATCGCCGACACCGCCGTCCTCGGCGCCATCGCGCAGACGCCCCGCCATGCGTTCGTGCCGAGCGGAGTTGCGCATCGCGCGTACGAGGATTCCGCCCTTCCCATCGGAAGCGGTCAGACGATCAGCCAACCGTTCATCCACGCGCGTTCGCTCGAGCTGCTGCAGGCCGCCGGGCGCGATCGCGTGCTTGAGGTGGGGACGGGTTCCGGGTACCAGACCGCCTTGCTCGCGCGCCTGGCCGGGCATGTGTACAGTGTCGAGCGGGTCCCGGAACTGCACGAGCGCGCCGCGGCGTCACTCCGCGCCGTTGGCGTCACCAACGTCTCGCTCGCCTGCGCGGACGGCACCGAAGGTTGGCCGGCGCATGCGCCGTACGACGGCATCATCGTTGGCGCCGGATCGCCCGAAGTGCCGCTGCCACTCGCCGGGCAGCTCGCCCAGGGCGGCAGGCTCGTGGTGCCGGTGGGTGGACGCGACGAACAACGCCTCGTGCTGATCGAACGCCAGGGCAACCAGCTCCTGCGCTCCGAGTTCGACCTCGTACGCTTTGTGCCGCTCGTGGGCGCGCACGGATGGGAGCCGTGAGCATGGTCGCCTTCCGCTTTCGCGTGACCGGCCGCGTGCAGGGCGTCGGATTCCGGTGGTTCACACGCGCCGCCGCCGACCGCGCCGGGGTCGTGGGGTGGGTGGCAAACGAGCCCGACGGCAGCGTGACCGGCGAAGTGCGGGGCGAGTCGCATGCCGTTGAACGGTTCCTGACGGAGATTCAGCGCGGCCCCGCAGCCTCGGCCGTGACGGAGGTCGTGCGTCAGACCATCGCGAGCAGCTCTGCCGGGACCGAGTTCACCATGTTCGAGATCCGTCGATGAACCATGGCGCCCTGCCGGACCCGGCGGCCGTCGCCGATGAGGTCCGCCGGTTGGTTCGCGACGTCCCGGACTTCCCGAAGCCCGGGATCACGTTCAAGGATATCACGCCGCTCATCGCGGCCCCTGCCGCCTTCCGTGCCGTCACGGAGTGCCTTGCCGGGACGGTTGCCGCCGCTGGCGTGACACACGTCGTGGCCATCGAGAGCCGCGGGTTCATATTCGGCGCCCCAGTCGCGCAGACGCTCGGCGCCGCGCTCATTCCCGTGCGCAAGCCGGGAAAACTGCCGGCCCGCGCCATTCGCGAGGAATACGCGCTGGAGTACGGTACCGATGCGCTGGAAATGCACGCCGACGCGCTGACGGCTGGGGCCCGCGCGCTGGTGGTGGACGACGTGCTGGCCACCGGCGGAACGGCATCAGCCACGTGTGCGCTGGTCGAACGGGCGGGGGGAACGGTCGTGGCATGCGCCTTCGTGATCGAACTCGGATTCCTGGCGGGACGAAGCCGGCTGGCCGGCCGGACCGTCGCATCCGTCGTCAGCTATTGAAGGGTGTCTTTGGGCCTTCGCCCGGGTAGGTTTCAGCCGCGCCCCCGTAGCTCAGCTGGATAGAGCAAGCGTTTCCTAAACGCTAGGTCGCCTGTTCGAGTCAGGCCGGGGGCACTCGGCGGCCGTCAGGACCGCGCGTGATCTGTTATTTTTCAGGACTTCAGGAGATTCGAACGCATGGGTACGTCATTACAGCCGTCGGCGGACACCGACCTCGACCTGGACTCCATCAAGGCGTGGGTGGCCGCGCACAGTCGGCAGCTGATCATCGGGGGGGCGGTCGTCATCGTCGGCGGTGCGGGCATCCTGTTCGCGCGCCAGGCGAGCCGCCTCAAGAACGAACGGGCCGAGGCGGCCTACGCCACGGCCCAAAACTCGTTTTACAGCGGCAACCGGACCCAGGCGAAGACGGAGCTCGAACAGCTGGTGAGTCGGTATCCGGGGACCAATGGCGGAACGCTTGGCGGCATGCTGCTGGCGCAGGTGAGCTATGGCGACGGCAAGTACGATGACGGCATCAAGGGCTTGCAGCAGCTTCTCGGCGAGGCGCCGACGCGCTACCACGCCATGATCGAGGAGCTGATCGCGGCAGGCTATGCCGACAGCAAGCGGCCGCAGGAGGCTGCAGACCACTACCTCAAGGCGGCCGATGTCGCCGAATTCCCGGCGGATCAGGACTCGTACCGCGCGGACGCCGCGAGGCTGCTTGAGATTGCCGGAAAGGCCGACTCCGCGAAGGGGATCTGGTCAAAACTTGCGGCCAACCTCGATTCGCCGGTGTCAACCGAGGCCAAGGTCAGGCTTGGCGAGCTAGAGGCCAAGCCGGCCGCTCCGTAGGCGAGCCGCTCGGCTAACACCAAAATAGATATGATGTTAGCTATAGCAGTTAATGTTGCTTGTCTTGGTTGGTAATGTCGTATAATATGTATTATGTAAAGTATCAGTCGACATTGGCTGTTGATAACGAAAAAGGCCTAGGCCTCGCCAAACCGGCCCGTAAATACCAGTCGCCCTTCACCGCGCAGTGCCGGATGCTGGCTCGCATCAGACGAATCGCCCGGGATAGTGGCCACGAGCTGCCTTCCTGAGGTTGTCAGGATGCCCACCGGCCCGGGCTGGGCCAAACCCCAGGCAACGAGGAGTGCCGCCGAGGCCACGGATCCCGTGCCGCACGCCAGGGTTTCGCCTTCGACCCCCCGTTCGTAGGTACGCATCCGCCACAGGCTGCCTGCAGCCGACACGAAGTTGACGTTCGCGCCCGCCGGCAGGCTGGGATGGAACCGCAGTTCGCGGCCACGGGCCATGAGGTTGACCTGATCGGCATCATCCACGAGCACGACCAGGTGCGGCACGCCGGTGTCCGCGAACCCGATGCGCCGCTCCCCCGGCCCCGGCGCTATTCCCGCGTCCACGCGCAGGCCGCGGATCGGCGGGAGGTCGATCTCGGGGAGTCCGGCTTCCATTCGGGCTGATATCTGCCCCACGTCGGTATTGAACGCGAAGCCGGCGGGATTGGTCATCCCGAGGCGGGTTGCGAGGCTGGCGCTGCACAACGAGGCGTTCCCGCACAACTCCCCCCGACTGCCGTCCCGGTTGTAGTACCGGATGCGAAAGGCTGTCGCGGGGTCCGTTTCAATGATGACGACGCCGTCGGCACCGACGCCGTCCGTGCGCGAACAAAGGGCCGCGATCGCCTCCGCGGCGTCGAGCCCTGCCGTGGAGCGTGAGCGGCCGTCGACGAAAACGAAGTCGTTTCCCGATCCGGTCATCTTCCAGAACGGAAGCCCGGCCAGGCCGGCGTGGCCTGCGCCTCCGCTCACACCCGCCCCACGAGGGCCCACCACCGCAGGCGCCAGACCATGAGGATCGCCTCGCGCACGATGCCACCGTGCATCTTGCTCGTCCCGTGCGTGCGATCGGTGAACACGATCGGGATTTCCACGCCGCGGAATCCCTTCCGGAATGCGCGGAAGCTCATTTCGATCTGGAATGCATATCCGTTCGAGCGCACGTCGCCGAGGTTGATCGCTTCGAGCACGCGACGATGGAAGCACTTGAACCCGCCGGTGGCGTCCCAGAGCTTGAGCCCGGTCACGAGACGCGCATAGACGTTCGCGAAGTAGCTGAGCATCAGCCGCGACATGGGCCAGTCCACGACGGTCACGTTCCCGTCGAGATACCGGGAGCCGAGGACGAAGTCGGCCTGCTGCGCGGCCTCGAGGAACCGCGGGATCTGTGCCGGATCATGCGAAAAATCGGCATCCATCTCCATCATGTACTCGTAGTCCCGCTGGAGCGCCCAGCGAAACCCGTCGCGATATGCCGTCCCCAGTCCGAGCTTCCCCGCCCGTCGCAGCAGGTGCACGCGGGGGTTGGACGCCATGATCCCGGCCACGATGTCGCCCGTGCCATCGGGCGAGTTGTCGTCCACGATCAGGACATCCACCCGGGGATCGGCAGCGAGGGCGGCGGCGATGATACGCTCGACGTTCTCCTTCTCGTTGAACGTCGGGATGATGACCAGTGCCCGGTCCGACATCAGGCGGCCGGTTCGGCGACCAGCGCCGCCGCCCGGCGGTCGGCGGCGAACCCGACGATCCACCACAGCAGCGCGATGGCGATGGCGAGCAGCGTCACCAGCTTCCCTCGCTCATACGCCGGACTCGTGAACGTGAGATCGACGTTCCGCGCACCGGCGGGCAATGGCACGCCGATCAGCACATAGTCGGTGCGCTCGGGGGTGACGGCCATGCCGTCCACCGTCGCCACCCAGCCCGGATAGTAGTTCTCCGACACCACGAGGGCCGATCCCGCCGGGGCTGGCGCGCTGAGCTGCAGGCTGATGCGCCCCGGCGCGTATGCCTTGGTCTCCACCGTGATGGGTAGCGGCGCGGGGATGGCGGTGAGGGTCACGCCATTCACCCGGGCCGAGGGTTCGACGAGCGCGATGCTGCGCACGGGAAAGTTTGGCGCGGCGATCGCGCCGAGGACCTGGTCATCCGGGTACTTGGCGATGGCTGGCGCTACCCACGCGAATGTATTGTCCCCCGGCAGCTGATACACCGAGACGCGCGTCCCCGCCGCGTCCTGCAGCGGACCGAGCACACGCTTGCCCCCGGGGATGTCGAGCGAGTCATTGTTGATGAGCAGGTACTGGGTGTTCGTCAACGCCCACGTCGTCGGATTCAGGATCATCTGGTTGCTGGTGAACACCCGGTAGCGCCCGATTTCGTTGCCGTGATAGCCGAACGTCTGGCGGATGCCGTGCACCATGAGACCGTCGCCGAACAGGTTTGGTTCGGTTGGCGAGATGGGATTCGACCGGTCGTTGAATGCCATGATGCGGCTGGGCGTAAGTCTCTTGCCGTCCGTCTGGGTCTTCTCGAGGAAGTCGACCACCGCATCGCGCGCATATGCGGTGGTGGCCGACGGCACAGACCCCCAGTACATGCGTTCAATGGTCCAGAGGTCGAACGCGCACAGGGCCGCGAGCACGGCCCCGCCCTGCCAGGCCTTGATCCGGCCCGTGACCGTGGCAACGACGGCTCCGAGCGCAAGGAGCGTGAACACCAGCGACCGGATGGCGCCGAGCTTCAGGTCTGTTGCGCCGGCATCCACGCGCTCGGCGAGCTGCGGCGCGACGATGAGGGTCTTGGCGAGGCCCGAGAGGCCGCCCGAGACCCCCAGCAGCGCGACGACCCCTCCGCCCACCGCCCAGGCCACGAGGTACGCGCGCGGCACTCGTCCGGCGAGCACCCGCTCGGTGCCCGCCCCCGCGTAGATGGCGATGGCAAACGCGGTCACATAGAAGATCGTGCTGGGCGCGCGCATGTGCTTCACCATCGGGACGATCGCGTACACGATGTGGTAGAACGGCGTGGCGCTGCCGAGCGCCCACAGCAGGGCGACGATTCCCGTGAAAAGCCAGAAGCGCATGAAACCCCTGCGCGCAGCCGTGGTCGCGCCACCGAAGCCCAGCCCCGCGAGAACCAGGACGGCGGCCCCGACGTATTCACTGTGCAGGTGGATGGCGTTCCGGCCCCAGTAGTTGTCGAGAATGCCGGAGAACTGCGGCAGGTAGGTGTTGAACAGCTCTTCGATCGGGAACCCGTACGACGTCGCCGTGGCGTAGTCGAACGATGCCGCTCGCGGCGACCACGCCGTGTACTCCGCCACCGGCAGGTACTGGATCGCGCCGATGGCGAACCCGACTGCCACGGCCGCCAGGGCGAGGCCCAGGCGACCGATGGCCTGGGCGCGCGGCATCGGCGCCGGCCCGCCAAACACGAGGTACATCGCCCACGCGGCGGCAACGAGCATCACCTGCTCGAAGAGCTGCGGATGCGGCGTGAGGAGCGTGAGGCCCACCACGAGGGCCGTGGCGCCAAACGCCCAGCGCTTGCCGTCGCGCACGGCCCACGTGAGCGCAATGAGCAGCACCGGGAAAAGGGCGTTGACGAAGAGCTTGCCATCGTGGCCGGCCGACAACAGCGACGACACGAACCCCGTCATCATGTACGCCACGCCACCGACGAGGGCGCCAAAGAAGCTCATGCGTGCCGCGACGCGGAGAAACCAGTACGTCGCCAGGCCGCAGAGGAAGAAGTGCCCCACCATGCCCCACGACATGGCGGCGTCGACCGGCATCACGAGGCGAAGCAGGAACGTGGGATAGAAGATGTCACCGTGCATCGCCGCGACGAACGGCATGCCGCCCTGCAGGTACGGGTTCCAGAGCGGAAATGCGCCGTGCGCCTTCTCATACGTGGCCGCGAACTGCCGGAACGCATAGCCCGCGAGGAACTGGTCACTGTTCGCGTTGACCAGGAAGCGTCCGAGGAGGGCCGGCCACGCCAGTGACAGCGTGCAGGCGAGGTAGGTGAGCATCGCCCACACCGTCGGACGGTCGGGCTCGAAGGCCGATGCGTCGGTCCCCTGCGCGTTCTTCATTCGGCGGACGTGGAAGGTGAGACGGGCGGGCGCCGGCCGAACGCCAGGAACAGGAGGCCGGGAGCGATTTCGAGGACGGTCAGCCACGCCCGCGACGCCAGCACAACGAGCCACGCGTCAGCGCCGCTGGCCAGGCCGAGCCGTCCGAGCAGGTCCTGCAGGAATCCTTCGCGCACGCCGATGCCGCCGGGCGCGAACAGCGCCAGAAACCCGAGGATATATGAACCCGTGAAAGCTGCCGTCGAGCGCAGCAGGTCGCCAGTTGGCCCGAGCAGCGCGACGTGAAGCAGTCGGAAGGCCGCGCCGTAGAGCATCCACGCGACCGTGCACCCGGCGGCGCCGAACCACACGGCCGACGGCGGCAGGCGGGGCGACGGGATGTCGCGGCGGAGTACCCGGCTGAACGCGCGCGCGGCATGTGGCAGCAACCATGGCGTGGCGATCACCCCCGCGGCGAGCGCGGCCGTCAGTGGCACCGTCCACGACGGCGCGCCGAGACTTCCCGCCCCGCACCCCATCGCGACCGCGACGCCGGTGATCACGTTGATGATGGAGATGACCAGCGACGATCCCACGGCGGCGACCGGCGATACGCCGACACGCTGCGCCATCACCCCCATCGCGCCAATCTGCCATACCTTGCCCGGGACATACCGGCCCAGGTTGGACACGAACCAGATGCGCGCGGCGTCGGCCAGCGAGATGTGCTCGCCCCATGCGCGGACCGTGCGTTGCCATGTCCAGATCAACACCCCGTAGCTCACGAGCACGACACCGCCCGAGAGCGCGACCAGCACCCAGTCCACGCGAATCGTCCCGGGGAGCGTCGCGAGCTCACCCCACTGCTGTGAGAGGCGGCGGCCCACATACAGCAACACGGCCACGACGGCGACCACCTGCAACACCCGCCACGCGCGCCGGTTCATCCTGTGCCCACCCGGCGGTAGAGCGAGGCGTACGCCTCCGCGGCGGCCGCCGGCGAGAATCGCGCGACCATCCGGCTCCGCCCCTGCTCACCCATGCGGCGCGCGCGCAACGGGTCGCTGACGAGCGCGACCAGTGCATTGCCGAAGGCATCGACGTCGCCGGGCTCGACCAAGAGGCCCGTCTCCTCGTGCGTGATGAGGTCGGTGAGGCCGCCGGACCGGTACGCCACCACCGGCGTGCCCGACAGCAAGGCCTCGACGGCGACGAGGCCGAGGCCTTCCTCGCGCGACGGAACCGCCACGAGGGCCGCCTCCCGGTACAGGGGGGCAACGGCAGTCTGCGGGAGCGCCCCGTGCCAGCGAATCCGCCCCGACACACCGCGCGCGGCGGCGAGTTGCTCGACGGCGGCACGATCGGGACCGTCACCCACGACGTCCAGCGCGACGCCGTGGACGTGCGGCAACGCCTCGACGAGGTCGCGAATACCCTTCTGCGCATTCAGGCGGCCGACGAACAACATGCGCGGCGCGCGCGTGCCGGCACCGGGCCCGAACAACGCGATGTCCGCCGGCATGGGGGCAACGCTGACCGGAACGCCAGGCGCAAACGCGGTCGCGGTATTCGCCAGCCAGCTGCTCACGGCAGTGACGGCGGCGGCCCGTCGTGCCACGAACCGGTACATGGCCGGCCCGACCACGCCCGACCGCGCGAGGCGCACGTCGCTGCCGTGCAGCGTGACGACGAGCGGGCGGGCGCGCGCGGACAGGGCGGCCGACAGGCCCCCCGGAAACCACCAGTGGGCGTGGACGACGTCGTACGCGTCCGTGACCATCGCCCGGGCAATCGCGCGCCTGCCGCCGGCCACCAAGCCGCCGAGCGCCACCATGCCGCGCAGCGACCCCCGCGCCTGTTCGGCCATGGTTCCGCTGTAGGCGAGCGTCTCCCACGATGCCGGGGCATACCGGAACCGGCGGACCGGTACGCCGTCGATGTCGGCCGACGCCGGTACGCCGGCGGCCGCGGGGGCAAGCACATCGACCTGCACGCCGTGGTGCCGGAGCGCCACGGCGAGCCGCAGGATGAACGCCCCCGCGAGGTCGCCGGCAACGCGGGGAACGGAATGCGCGACGAACA
>CAZKYG010000301.1:0-4419 GCA_964556915.1 uncultured Gemmatimonas sp. | reverse complement strand
TTCGACAACAGTCACGCCGACATCGTCGGCGTCATCGCGGACACGCACGACCACACGCAGACCGCGGTGCCGCGGCGCCGCTTCTACCTCGCGGCCCCGCAGCGCGTACTCGGCGAGATCGGGTCGCTGCGGTTCGAGGTCCGCACGACCGGCGACCCCGCGGCGATGGTCGATCCGGTGCGCCGCGCGATCGTCGCCGCGGCCCCGACGCTGCCCATCTCGAGCGTGCAACTCGTATCGGCGATGATGTACGACTCGCTGCGGACGCAGCGCCTGCTCGCGCGACTCGCCACCGGGTTCGGCGTCGTGGCGCTCCTGCTCTGCGCGCTCGGCCTCTACGGCATCCTCAGTTACGCCATTGCGCGCCGCACCGGCGAGTTCGGCGTCCGCATGGCCCTCGGCGCCTCACGCGGCGGCGTCGTCCGCCTCGTGCTGCACGATGCGACGCTGGTGGTCGGGTGGGGCGCGCTCGTCGGCACTCCGCTCGCGTTCTGGGGCCAGGCGGTGCTCCGCGGCACGCTCGAGGGCGCGGCGCCCGCGGACGGACTCGCGCTTGCCACGGCGGTGGTCGTCCTCGCGGCGGCCGCGTTCGCGGCCGCCATGATCCCCGCGCTGCGCGCCGCGCGCGTGGACCCCGCGACGGCGCTCCGCCAGGAGTAGCGCGGTTCGCGCTACGGCACGCGCAGGTAGATCTCGCCCTCGAGGCCCGTGAGCGTGACGACGCCGCGCGTGCGCGTGCCCGCGACCTGGGTGAGCACGACGAGCGCCCGTGCGTCGCCGGCGGATGCCTGGAGCGTCATGACCCGCCGGGGGATCGCGCCGGTGGGCGTGGTGCGCCGGATGGCCGCGGCCGTGTCGATCGCGGGCTGGAGCGGCACGGTCAGCACGGGAACGGCGCCGCGCAGCACCACCAGCGCCGGCGGGGATGCCGCCGCGGTAAGGCGGATGCCGTCGGCGACGGCGACCGTGTCGCGCGCGAGTCCCGGCGAGAGCAGCATGGCGTACGCGTAGCCGTCGATCGCCACGGCGTCCGTGCGGCGCTCGGTGAAGTACGAGAAGTAGTTCGCCGCGTCGATGACCGACCCGCCGGTGTACTGCAGGCCGATCGCGGCGACGATCGCGCGCGCACCGGCGTCGGCGCGCGCGTGCGTGCCGCTGCCCACGGCGCCGGCGTCGCGCGCGACCTCGCCCGCGACCCACGGTCGCACGGCGGACGTGCCATGGGCCTGCAACAGGTAGCGGAACCCCTCGCTGATCTCGCGGACGTCGGCGGCCGGCACCGGTCGTGACGACGGGCGGAGCACGCCGTCCACCAGGAGGCCGTTCGCGGTCAGGACCGCCGACAGGCGCGCGCGCTGGCTCGCGAGCGACACGCCGTACGCGCCCCACGGCCCCGCGAAACTCAGCAGGGCCACGGCGCAGAGGGTGACGGGCACGAGCTTGATGTTGCGCGAACGCGTGAGCGTGTAGTACGCGGCGACGCCGGCGAACCACACCGACAACACCACCAGGAAGTAGCGGCGCTCGGTGATGCCGTACTGTTGCACGCGTTTCCAGATCGCGAGCCAGAGCATCACGATTGCCGGCATCATCGCGAGGTAGAAGCCGCGCGTGAACGTCTTCACCCAAGCGTGCTCGTCGTCGCCCTCGAGCGGATGCACGAGCAGCCAGGAGAGGATTCCCGCGCCCGCCACGCTCGACACCAGGTTGCCGATCCAGCCGTTGGGCCATTCACGCGTGACGAGCACCTTCGCGAAGTAGACCGTGAGGATGGCCAGGTACAGGGTGACGATCGGCACGAGGACGTACTGCGTGAACACGCGCAGCCCGCGCGGGTAGTCGTCCACCGCCTCCAGCGCGCCAATGTCGGCCGGCACACCCGACACGAAGAACCAGGGATTGAACACGAACGCGAGCACGACCCAGAGCCGCGCATACGCCTCGCTCGCGACGGACACGCCGAGCAGCTTGTCCACGGCCAGGAGCGCGCCCGAGAGCCCGACCCAGAGCACCACCGTGTAGAACGCCGTGAGCAGGAAGCGCACGAAGAGGATGCGATTGAACTGCCAGAACGCGCGCGGCTCGTCACGACCCGCGAACGGCGCAAAGGCGACGAAGAGGTGGAACGCCACCAGGAGCTGGAGGAACCGCGCGCCGCGCATGTCCTCGGTCCAGGCCGGCCATGCCCGCCAGAACGCAACGACGATCGCGAGGCCGGCGGCCTGCACGGCCCAGTACGCGATCCGGGTCGGCGCGCGGCGTTCGGCGAACACGGTGAGCCCGAAAAAGAGCGGAAGTCCGAGGCTCGCCGCGGCCATGAGCCGCAACAGGTCCGGGTCGCCGACGGTCGTCTCGACCATCGCGAGTCCGGCGTAGGCCACGATCGCGCCCGCGAGGATCACGAGCGGAAAGCGGGTCAGGTTCCGTTGCGCGGTGGAAACGACGTCGCCGAGTGCCGGGAGCCGCATCGGAGAAGGGGGTGAGATGTCCTTTCAAGATACGATGCCCCTCCCCTTATCTTCGGCTTTTATTCGGTATATCTTCCTTCTCCTTCGATCCCCCTGCCCTTCTTTTAAGTTGGCCGTCCAGCTCGCCGCCCTCCGCTCGCTCATCGAGCAGAAGTTCCCCGACGCGACGCCCATCGCCCGACGGACGGTGCGGCCGGTGGCCACGGGGATTCCCGAGCTCGACCACGCGCTGCCGCGTGGCGGCTTGCCGCTCGGCAAGCTGTCGGCCTGCGCACCCGGCGGTGGCGCCACGTCGGTCCTTCGCGCCGCGTGCGAAACGACGCTCGCCGGTGGCGACCGCGCCGCGTGGATCGACGGCGCCGGCGTAGTGGCGGGGGCGTCCTGGAAACAGGGCCCGCTGCTCGTGCGTCCGCGTGGCGCGCGGCAGGCCGCCCAGGCGGCGGACCTCCTGCTGCGGTGCGGCGGGTTCCGCCTCGTGGTGCTCGCGCTCGGCAAACCCGACGCGCTCGCCGATGCCGACACGGTGCGACTCGTGCGGGCCGCGCACGAGGGGGGCGGCGCGTTCGTCGTCCTCGGGGGGCGCACGCGGGGGCCTTCCATGGCGGCGCTGCGCCTGTCCACGCGCATCGCGCCCGACGGCTGGCGCTGGCGCGACGATCCCTTCGGCGAGCCCGCCGAGGTGCACGACGTCCGACTTTCCGCCGAGGTGCGCGCGCTCGGCTGGCACAAGCACGCCACGTTCACCCTTCCGGTCGAGTCACATGAGCTTCGTCTGTCTCTGGACACCGGCCTGGCGGACCGCCGCGGAGGCCCCACGAGGCCCGGCACCGCCACGTCCGGCAACCGGCGCACGCGCCGGCGCGTCGACAGTCCCGGCACCGGGCCGGCCGCTCCCGTCGTCCGGCCCCGCACGTCCTGAGATCGCGGCCGCGCTGCTCGCGCGCGCGCCGCGCGTGGCGGCGGACGCGGACGGCGCAGTGTGGGCGGATGCGCACGGCTTCTCGTCGCACGGCAAGGCGGAACTCGCGCAGGAGCTCATCGCGCTGCTCGAACGGCGCGGCGTGACGCACCTCCGCGCGGGCGTGGCGGACACGCCGGTGGCGGCACGGCTTGCGGCGGTGCACGGGCACGACCGGCTCACGATCGTGCCGTCGGGCACCGATCGCGCCTATGTCGGTCTCTTCCCGCTCGAGGTGCTCGCCCCCGATCCGCGGCTCCGTCCGCTGCTCTTCGGCATCGGCGTCTCGACCTGCGCCGAGCTGGCGGCGCTCGACCGTGAAGCGATCGAGGTCCGGCTCGGCCCCACCGCGGTGCCGCTCTGGAAGCTCGCCCGCGCCGACGACCCGCGGCTCATCTTCGCGCCAACGCCGCCCGAGGCGCCGCACGCGTCGCTCGACTGGGTGGAGTACGCGCTCAAGGATCCGGCACGTCTCCTCTTCGTGCTCAACAACCTCCTCGAGCGGGTCTGCGCGTCGCTCGCGGGCATGGGCGAGGGCGCGCGCGAGCTCACGATCGCATTCGCGCTCACGAATGCGTCGGTGCACGTGGAGATGCTCCGCGCGGCGCGTCCCACGGCCAATCGCCGCACGTGGTTCCGGCTCGTGCGCACGCGCGTGGAGGAGATGCAGCTGCACGCCGCGGTCACGGGGATCACGGTGCAGGCATCGCAGGTGGCCGCGCGTGAGGCGCCACAGGGCGACCTCTTCGACCGCGGGCTCGCGACGACGCGCGCGGCCGAGGATGCGGTGGCGCGCCTCGTGGAGGACCAGGGCGAGGTGGTGGTCGCGCCGAGCAACTCGGCGCATCCGCTGCTCGACGAGCGCACGACGTGGGTGCCGCAGCGCCCCGCCGAGGCCGTCGGCACGGTGTACGCGGCCGAACGTGCGCGGCGTACGTCCGCGCGCGTGCGCGAGGAACCTGTCATCGCGCGCATCGCCCCGGGGCCGCCGCG
>CAZKYG010000300.1:0-2586 GCA_964556915.1 uncultured Gemmatimonas sp. | reverse complement strand
ACGGCGTTCGCGTTCCGCCGAATGTCCGCCGCGTTCGCGGCGTTGTTCGGGAGCGCGAGGAGCCCCGTGAGCTCGCGCACGATCTCCACCTCGTGCTGCTCGCGCCAGCCCCGCACGGCCGCGGCCGGCGCGTCGGGCCGGGGAATGGCCGGCGCGGGAGGCGCCCCCTGCGCGGCGCCGCGGGGCGCGGCGATCGCGGCGATCGCGGCGCATGCGGCGATCGGGGCTACCCGGCGGACGAGTCGCGCCGCCCGGGCCATGGGATCACGGGTCAATGGTCACTCCGGCGGGAATGGTGAACGTGGCCGTTGCGCCCGCGGCGACGCCGTGCGCCTGGAACCAGCCGAGCGGCGCCTCGATCGCGTACCGGAACGGCGCCGTGGCGAAGTGCAGGGTCTCGGTGTCGTGCGTCATGTCCGCGATGTTGATCACGCGCCTGCTCGCGTCGAGGAACGCGACCGACAGGTCGAAGTGCGTGTTGCGCATGTAGAACGCGACGAGCTGGAACTGCTGGTCCTGCGCCCACGCGAAGAGCATGCCGCTGTCGGGGGCGATGGACGCGCGATTCATCAGGCCGAGGTCGCGCTGCGCCTGCGTGGTGGCCAGCTCGGCTTTCACGGTGCCGGCGGTGCCGAACGCCACCGGTATTGCCCGGGGCGGCGTGGTCCCGGTCGTGTCGGGGCCGTCACCAGGGCCCGTGGCCGAATCCCCGGAGGAACACGCCGCGCCGAGTGCGGCGGCGGCGGCGATGGCGAGGAGGGCGACGCGGCGCGTGGCGGTCATGCCGCCAAATCTATCGCGGCCTGCGCGCGCCCTTCTCGCCGACCGGCGCACGGCGGGCCTTGCCCGCGCGGATGGCGTCGTCGCCGAACCGCTCGCGCACGCGGTCGAGGGCGCGGGAGAGGTCGCGGTCGCGCGGCACCTCCACGGGCGCCGGCCCCACGGTCGCGAGCGAGAGGTCCATCTGCTCCGCGTCCCGGGCGGCGCCGAAGTTGGAGAGCGCCACGCCCACGAGGCGCGCGGGCGCCGCGTGCTTCCGGCGGAGCCGGGTGAGGAGGTCGAGCGCCGTCTCGACGACCGCGCGGTCCGACTCGACCGGCGCGTCCAGGGTGCGGCTCATCGTGCGCGACACGAAGTCGTGCGACTTGAGCTTCACCGTCACCGTGCGCGCCGCGAGTCCGTCGGCGCGGAGGTCGGCGGCCACCTTGCGCGCGAGGTGGCGCAGCTCGTCTTCGAGCCGGTCCTGCCGCGTGATGTCGTGGTCGAACGTTTCCTCGCGGCTCATCTGCCGCGCGGGCGCGTGCGGTTCCACGGCATGCCCGGCCTCGCCGCGGGCGCGTGCGTGGAGCCACGCGGCCGTGGACGGGTCCAGCCAGCGCGCCAGGGTCCCCACGTCGTGCGCGAGTACGTCGCTGACGCGCACCAGGCCGACCCGAGCCAGCTTGTCCTGCGCCTTGGGGCCGATGCCGGGAATCTCGGCCAGGGCGACGGTCTTCATGAAGTCCAGCTCGCGGCCGGCCGGCACCACGAACACGCCACCCGCCTCCGGGGCCCTCGATGGCTTGGCGCGCTCGGCGGCGAGCTTGGCGATCATCCGGTTCGATCCCCCGCCGATGGAGATCGCATAGCCCGTCTCGGTGAGGACGGCGGCGCGGATGGTCCGGGCCGTCGCCTCCAGCGGCTCATGGTGGTACATCGCCTCGGTCCCCGTGAGGTCGAGATACCACTCATCGATGCTCGCGCCCTCGACCACGGGTGTGAAGCGTTCGAGCACGCGCCGGATCGCGCGACTCGCGTCGGCGCAGGCACCGCGCGGCACCGGCACGCACATCGCGTCGGGGCACAGCCGCAGCGCGCGCGAGATGGGCATGGCGCTGCGGACGCCGTACGCGCGCGTTTCGTAGGAGGCGGAACAGACGACGCCCCGCGATCCGGGGCGCCCGCCCACGATCAGGAGCTTCGCCCTGCCGGCGCCCTCGGGATCCACGCGCCGCGCGACGGCCACGAAAAACGCGTCGGCGTCGGCGAGCAGGATGGAGGGCATGGTGAGGGCGTGAGTGACGGGTACGGGGTGGGCCAGAGGAAAGGGTGGAGCAAAGGGTGAGGGGCAACGCGGCAGGCGCAGTGCCCCCTCACCCCTCTCCCCTCACTCGCCCCTCACCCCTCACCCATGCCCCTCACCCGGAGGTCAGGGTTTCACCTCGACGATCACCGCACGCCGGTTCATCGCGCGGCCCGCGGCCGTGCCGTTGTCGGCGATCGGTTCCGACTCGCCGCGCGTGGACGTCGTGATGCGGTTCGCCGCGACGCCATGCTTGATGAGGTAGTCACGCACCGCGATCGCGCGCCGCGAGCCGAGGCGAATGTTGTACGCCTCCGTTCCCAGACTGTCCGTGTGGCCGACCACGTCCACGCGCGCGTTGGGATTCTGGCTGAGGAACCGGATTGCCGCGTCGAGCGTGTCGCGGTCCGACTGCGAGAGGGCCGCCTTGTTGAACTCGAAGTGCACCGGGCCGAACTGCATTGGCGGCGCGGGCGGCGGCGCGGGTTCCTGCCGCTGCGGGGCAGGTTCCTGGCGCGGCTGCG
>CAZKYG010000299.1:0-12790 GCA_964556915.1 uncultured Gemmatimonas sp. | reverse complement strand
CATCGTCGTTCGTTCGTTCCTGCGCGCCGCGACCGCGGCCGCCCTGCTCGCCACGCCGATCGCCCCGGGCTTGCGCGCGCAGCAGCAGGGACGCGCCCCGGACCCGCGTCCCGGCAAGGGGGTCGTGGTGGGCGTCGTCGTCGACTCCATGGGACGCGCCGTGCCCGGCGTCACCGTGTACATCGATTCGCGGCGCCGTCAGGTCCAGACCGGCGACGACGGCACCTTCCGGTTCGACGGCATCCGGGCCGACACCGTGACGGTCGCCACACGCAAGCCGGGGTTCTTCCCCGAGGCGAAGCGCGTGCGGATGGGACCGGATGGCGCGTCGGCGATCTTTCCGCTGGTGCCCCGCGTGACGTCGCTGCCGGCGGCCATCACCGAAGGGACCGCCTCCGGGCTGGGCGGCATCGTCAGTGACTCGGCGCTGCGCCCGCTCGCCGGCGCGCAGGTGCAGCTCGTTGGCAGCGGTGCCGCTGTCGCGACGACGGATTCGTCCGGGGCCTTCTTCGTGAACGTCGGGCCCGGCCACTACCTGGTGCGCGTGGCGGACCAGGGCCACGTCAGCCAGCTCGTCGGCGTGACCATCCCCGACCGCGGCGGACGCCGTCTCGCCGTGCAGCTGCGCGACGGATACGACGCCTCCCACGCCCGCGACGCCGCACGGATGCAGCAGCTGCAGACGCGCCTCATGCGGCGGAGCCCGGTCTGGTCGAAGCTGTTCACGAGCGAGGACATCGCCGCGATGAACGCGTCGGACGTCGCCGCGCTGGCCCGGATCGGGGCCAACGGACGCATGGACGACGACTGCCTCGTGCCGGTGGACGGGCGCGGGGTCGTGCCGCTCTGGGACCTCGACCCCGGCGACATCGAGTTCATGGAGGTGTACGCGCGCATGCCGAACGACGGGATGCAGTCGATCAATCCGCGCGGCCCGACGAGCATCTCGGGCGCCCGCGGCATCCGCACGCAGGACCGTGCCCCGCGGCCCTCCATCGGCGGCGCGTCGCAACCTTGCAGCGCCAACGTCTTCATCTGGACGCGCAAATAGCGCGGTTGGGCGGGCGCGCGATCGCGCGCGCCGGCCAGCGTTCCGCACCGATGTCGCATCGAACCGCGGTGCCACCGAAGCGAGCGGCCGATTTCCGGCGGCGACTCGCCCGATGGTTCCGCCGCGCAGGCCGCGACCTGCCGTGGCGCCGCACGAGCGACCCATATGCCATCCTCGTGTCGGAAGCGATGCTCCAGCAGACGCAGGTCGCGCGCGTGCTGGAGTTCTACGAGCCGTTCCTCGACCGCTTTCCCACGCTGGAGCGCCTCGCCGCGGCGCCACCGCAGCGCGTACGCGAGGCGTGGGAAGGGCTCGGGTACTACGCGCGTGCGCGCAACCTGCACGCGCTCGCGCGCACCGTGACGGTGCTGCCCGACGACGCGACGGCGCTGCGACGGCTGCCCGGCATCGGGCCGTACACGGCCGGGGCGGTGGCGAGTTTCGCCTTCCGCAGGCGCGCCGCCCTGGTTGACACGAATGTCGCCCGCGTCCTGTCGCGCGTGTTCGCGCCGCGCCTCGACGGGAAACGTCCGCGCGACCTCGCGCGCATCTGGGCGCTGGCCGAGGCGCTGCTCCCCCGCACGGGCGACGCCACATGGACCCACAACCAGGCGCTGATGGAACTTGGCGCGCTGATCTGCACGGCCCGCGTCAAGCGCTGCGGTGCGTGCCCGGTGCGCGCGCTCTGCCGGTCGCGCGAATGAGCGGCGGCCGGTAGACGGCAGCGGGGCCGGGGATGCGCCTGCATCCCCGGCCCCGTGCCCTGCGCCTGCCGGCGGCCGTCGTCCTACTTCGTGATCTTGTGCGCGTAGTCCAGCGCCGTCCGGTACGGGCGCTCGCCGTATCCCGTGTAGATCTGCCGCGGGCGCGCGATCTTCTGCTCCTTGTCGAGCAGCATCTCCTCCCACTGCGCCACCCAGCCGGCCGTGCGGGCAATCGCGAACAACACGGTGAAGTAGTCCGTCGGGAACTTCATCGCCCGATAGATCAGCCCGGTGTAGAAGTCCACGTTCGGGTAGAGCTTGCGCTTGATGAAGTACTCGTCACTGAGCGCGATGCGCTCGAGCTCCATCGCGATGTCCATGTCCTTCGAGTTGCCCGACACCTTGAGCACGTCCTCGCACAACCCCTTCACGATCTTGGCGCGCGGGTCGTAGCTCTTGTACACGCGGTGGCCGAAGCCCATCAGCCGCGACTCCCCCTTGCCGCTCTTCACCGCCTCGATGAACGCCGGAATGTTCTTCGGGTCGCCGATTTCCTCGAGCATCCGGAGCACGGCCTCGTTCGCGCCGCCGTGCAACGGACCGTACAGCGCCGCCACGCCCGCGGCGACCGCCGAATACGGGTCCACGTGCGACGACCCGACCGCGCGCACCGCGCTCGTCGAGCAGTTCTGCTCGTGGTCCGCGTGCAGGATGAACAGCACGTCGATCGCCCGCGCGTACACCGGGTGCGCCTCGTACCGGGGCTCCGACATGCGCGCGATCATCGAGAGGAAGTTCTCGGCGTAGGGCAGCGAGTTGTCGGGATACACGTACGGCAGGCCCTTCACGTGGCGGTACGCGAAGGCCGCGATCGTCGGCATCTTGGCCAGCAGCCGGATGAACGCAATGTCGCGCTCGCGCGGATCGTGGATGTTCTTCGCCGTCGGGTAGAACGACGAGAGCGCCGCCACGCCCGCGGTCAGCATCGACATCGGGTGCGCGTCGTACCGGAACCCGTGCATGAACTCCTTGATGTTCTCGTGCACGTAGGTGTGGTACGTGATGTCCTGCGTGAACTGATCGTACTCCGGCTGCGTCGGCAGCTCGCCGTGCCGCAGCAGCCACGCCACCTCGAGGAAGCTCGCCTTCTCCGCGAGCTGCTCGATGGGGTAGCCGCGATACCGCAGGATCCCCTTGTCCCCGTCGATGAACGTGATCGACGAGCGGCACGACGCCGTGTTCATGAACGCGGGATCGTACCCCATCATCCCGAAGTCGTCGTCCTTCACCTTGATCTGGCGGAGGTCGGCCGTGCGGATGGTGTCGTCGGTGATCGGGACCGTGTAGGACTTGCCGGTGCGGGAGTCCGTGATCTCGAGGTGGTCGCCAGTGGGTTTCACTTCCGTCTGACCAGGCATGGTTCGCTACCGCAGCTCCTGAAGGTGGTTGGGACCCGGATCGGATGGGTGTGTCCGGCCCGGCGATACCCATCATCGCGCTATCTTGTACCGTCTCCTGTCCGCTGTCTTCTGTCCTCTCGTTAAAACTTACCCTGCCGACCGCAAAACTTCTCGTGGCCGCGCTGGCCGCCGCCGGCGGCGGCGTGGTCAATTCCATCGCCGGAGGGGGCACCTTGCTCACCTTCCCGGCACTCATCGGTCTCGGGGTTTCTCCGGTGGTCGCCAACGCCACGAGCACCGTGGCGCTGTGGCCAGGCAGCCTGGCCAGCTTCTGGGGCTACCGTGGCCAGATTCAGGGCATCAGGAGCTGGTGGCTGCACTGGGCGGTGCCAAGCCTGCTCGGCGGCCTCGTCGGCGCCCTGCTCCTCATCTTCCGGTCCGAGGCCGAGTTCGCCGCCCTCGTCCCGTGGCTCATCTGGGGCGCCACGGCGCTGTTCATCGTCCAGAAGCCGGTCCTGGCATGGATCGGCGTACACACGGCCGGTCATGATGACGTCGAGCGGGCCGCGCCGCCCGTACGGTTCCTCGTGTGGCAGCTGCTCGTGTCCGTCTATGGCGGGTACTTCGGCGCCGGCGCCGGCATCCTCATGCTCGCAGCCTTCGAAATGATGGGCCTGCGCAACATCCACACGATGAACGGCCTCAAGAACTGGTGCGGCCTGAGCATCAACGCGATCGCCGTGGCCGTGTTCGTGATCAGCGGCAAGATCGAATGGTTCTTCGCCCTCACCATGGCCGTCGGCGCGATGGCAGGCGGCGCGATCGGCTCGCGGATGGCGCAGCGCGTGGGCCAGACGTGGGTGCGCCGCGCCGTGATCGCGATCGGCATCGGCGGCGGGCTCGCGACGTTCGTCAAGGGATCCTGACCCGGGAGGTCCGGCTGGCCACGGCACACGGCAACGCGTCGATCGCGGTCGGGGCTCGTCCGGCAGCCGCGTTCCCCTCCGCAGCGCTCGGCGTCGTCCTGTGCCTCGCGGTGTGCGCCGCGCCGCCGGCCGACGCGCAACCCCCCGCACGCCCCGAGGCACTCTGGTACGCCCGCGGCGAAGCGAGCACGCGATCGTTCGTCGCGCACGCCGCCAGCGTCACGATCGTGTCACCGCAGACGTTCACGCTCGACCGCAACGGCGTGATCGCGGGAACGCTCGACCCGCGACTCGTGCAGGCGGCGCACGAGCACGGAGTCCGGCTCGTGCCGCTCGTGATGAACCCGGGCTTCGACCAGCCGTCCATCCACCGCGTGCTCACCAACCCCGCGGTACGCTCGCGCGCCATCGCCAACCTCGGCCGCATGTGCACGGCGCATCACCTCGACGGCATCCAGTTCGACATCGAGGACGTCCACGTCGCCGACCGCGATGCCTTCACCAGCTTCGCCCGCGACGCGGCGACGGTGGTCCACCGCGCGGGCTGCACGCTCTCGGCGGCCGTCGTGCCGCGCCTGGGCGAGGACCGCGGGCCGACCAGTTACCACGAGTGGATCTGGGACAACTGGCGGGGCGCCTACGACTACAAGGCGCTCGCCGAGTCGCTCGACTTCCTGTCGTACATGACGTACGCACAGCACACGGGGAACTCCACGCCGGGACCCGTCGCGGGCTTCCCCTGGGTCGAGGCGTGCCTGCGCTATGTGCTCTCGCTCGGCGTGCCGCCGTCAAAGATCTCGCTCGGCCTCGCGGCGTATTCCGACTGGTGGTACCCGGCGTACGACGCCGTCGCCGGGCCGCGGACCCGCGGCAGCGACGTCTCGTACCGGCACGGCATGGAGATCCTGTCGCGCGCCGGCGTCACGCCGGCGTGGGACGACGCGCAGAAGGCGCTCTTCGCCCAGTGGGATGAACGCGGCGTGTTCGAAATGGCGTGGATCGAGGATGCACGCGCCTTTGGCGCAAAGCTCGCGCTCGTGGCGAAATACGGCCTGCGCGGCTATTCCGTATGGAAGCTCGGCGACGAAGACCCGAAAACCTGGGAGATCGTACGATGACCAGCACCGTCACGCGCACCGCCACCACCCTCGCCACGGCCCTCGCCGCCGTCATCGCCGCCGCACCGGCCGCCGCGGCCCAGGGCCATGCGGGTGCGCGCGCGATGCGGCCCGACACCCTCCGGTACGTCGTGCTCAACCACGGCCGTGACGCCGGCGACCTCGTGGTGGCCCGCAGCCGCGATTCGCTCGTGCGCCGGTTCGTCTTCGTCGATCGCAACCGCGGCACGCGGCTCGAGGCGCGCTACCGCCTCGGCGCCGACGGTCGCACGGTGTCCGGCGAGTCGCGCCCCGTGCTCGCGGACGGGACGGCCGGCGCGCCGACGGAGTCGTTCGAGATCACCGGCGACTCCGCGCGCTTCACCTCGCTCGCGGCAGGCCAGCCGCAGACGCGCACGATCAAGGTGGAGCCGGGGGACTGGGTCGGGATTCGCGCGCAGTCGCCGTGGGAGATCGCCGCGCTCGCGAAGATGCTCCTCGCCCGGCCGGGCGCGACGGGTCGCCTGCAGCCCGGCGGCGTCGCCCTGCGCGCGACCGTCGTGGGGCGGGCCACCGCGAAGCTCGGCGGCCGCAACGTCCCGCTCCGCCTCGTCATGATCTGGGCAGGCACGGCCACGACGCCAAACGGCGTGTGGATCGACGACACGGGCGAACTCTTCTCCGGCGACGTCGCGTGGTTCATCCCCGTGCGACGCGGCGGGGAGCAGGCGCTGCCCGCCCTGCGCGCGGTCGAGATCCGCTACCGCAATGCGCAGGCCGAGGAGATGGAACCGAAGGTCCGGCAGCGCACGGCCGCCGATATCGTCATCCGAAACGGCGACGTCTTCGACGCCGACCGCGGCGTCATGATGCCGCGCACGACGGTCGTCGTGCGCGGCGACCGCATCGCCGCCGTCGGACCGGCGGGAACGGTCGCGGAGCCGGCCGGCGCGACCGTGATCGATGCGACGGGCAAGACCGTGATGCCCGGCATGTGGGAGATGCACTTTCACACGCAGCTCGAGACCCAGTCCACGGGTGCGCTGCTCCAGCTGGCGCGCGGCATCACCACGGCGCGCGACCTTGCCGCCGATCCGGACGTGGTCACGTCGCTCCGCGACCGGTCGAACAAGGGACTCCTGGCCGCGCCGCGATACGTGCTCGGCGGGTTCATGGTCGGGCCGGAGCGGTGGGCCGGCCCCGGCGGCGCCGTGATCTCGAACGAGGCGGATGCCATCCGCTGGGTCGCGACGTACGACTCCCTCGGCTACAAGCAGATCAAGATCTACAACCTCGTGCACCCCGACATCGTGCCCGTCATCGTCGAGGAGGCGCACAAGCGCGGCATGCGCGTGTCCGGGCACATCCCCCGCGGGCTTTCCGTGCCGGCGGCCGTGCTGCTCGGCTTCGACGAGGTGCAGCACGCGGCGTTCCTGTTCTCGACGTTCTTCCAGGACTCGCTGTACGTGCCCAGGATGCGCGCGTACTCGCAGGTCGCCGCGATCGTCGCGCCGAACTTCGACGTGGACAGCAGGGAGATGTCGGACCTGATCGCGTTCCTGCGCGACCACCACACGGTGCTCGATGGCACCTTCAGTGTGTGGATCGGGGGCGGGTCGGCGGGCGTCGGCGCGGCCGCGACGGACCAGGCGCGCAATGACGCGGCGTACCTGCGACTGCTCACGCGCCTGCACGACGCCGGTGTGCCGCTGGTCGCCGGCACGGACCAGGGCACGTCGGCAACGTACCACCGCGAACTCGAGCTGTACCAGCAGGCGGGCATCCCCGCCCCGGAAGTGCTCCAGATCGCCACGATCCGGTCGGCGGAGGTGATGCGCGAGGACCGGGACTACGGCAGCCTCACGGCGGGCAAGGTGGCCGACATCATCGTCGTGGACGGTCACCCCGACGTCAACGTGTCGGACCTCGACAAGGTGGAGACGGTCCTCCGGGCGGGCCGCGTGTATCGCGCGGCGGACCTCGTGCGGGCCGTGACGGGCCAGCCCTGAACGTGAAGCGGGGCCGCGGACGTTGTCCGCGGCCCCGCTCCCCGGAACGGCGCCTATTTCGGCATGGCCGCCATGCACTCGACCTCGAGCTTCGCGCCCGGAGAAACGAGCGCCGCGACGATCACCGCCGACCGCGCCGGCGGCGGCTTCTCGGGCGACCAGAACTTCACGTACGCCGAGTTCATGCCCTGGAAGTCCTTGGCGTCGATCAGGAAGACCGTGCACTTCACGGCGTTGTCCATGCTCGTGCCCGCCGCTTCGAAGACACGCTTCACGTTCTCGAGCGCGCTGGTCGTCTGCGCCTCGATGCTCGAATCCATGACGGCGCGGCCCGGGAGCTGGCCGCTGGCGTAGACGATCCCGTTGGCCTTGATCCCGGCCGAGAAGTTGGGGCTGCCGCGCCCGCCCGTACTGACGACCTCGCGCGCCTGCGCGAAGGCCGCGTGCGGCGCCGCCGCGACCGTGAGGGCGGTCAGGGCGCCGAGGGCGGTGAGTCGAAGGGCGTTGCGCATCAATGATTGCTCGTGGCTTGGGGTGGGAGCCGATCCTGCGAACCGGGAGAATATGCGGCGCCGCCGCGCGAACGTCACGCCGGCAACGGCAACCTTTGGCGCATCGCCCACGTTCTAAGCAGTATCGCGGCGGCCGGATGCCGGCGCGCCCGCCCATACGGCTCGTTCCCGCACACCCCCAAGGCCTCCGTGCGCCTCCTTCGCATCGTTCCTCTCCTCGCCCTCGCCGCGTTCGCGCTGCCCGCCGCCCAGGCCTCGGCACAGACCGTTGACATCGTCCGCGGCCGCGTGACGAACCCCGAGAACCAGCCGCTCGAGGGCGTGCAGGTGACGGTGACGACCCTCTCGGGCGCCGTGAGCCGGCAGGCGCGCACGGACGCCAACGGGCGCTACACGGTCACGTTCCCCGGCGGCGACGGCGACTACATGGTGACGTTCAACTCGATCGGCTACGCGCAGCGCCGGTTCGAGGTCAAGCGCGTCGCCGACGAGGAGATTCTCCTCGCCGACGCGAAGATGTCGCGCACGGCCCAGTCGCTCGGCGAGGTGCGCGTGCAGGGCGACCGCGCGCGGCCCAACCGCAACGACGTCTCGCCGGACATCGGCGGGACCGAGCGCCAGGTCAACCAGTCGGCGCTCTCAGCCGCGCAGCAGGGCGACCTGGCGGCGATGGCCGCGTCCCTGCCCGGCGTGCTGCTCGTCCCGGGCGCCGACGGCGACCCGTCCGGATTCAGCGTGCTCGGCCTCGACCCGAGCCAGAACTCGACCACCCTCAACGGGCAGCCGTTCGGTGGCGCCGACATCCCGCGCGACGCCGCCATCGGCTCCTCGCTCTCCACGTCGCCGTACGACGTGAGCCGCGGCGGCTTCAGCGGCGGCAACTTCAACCTGCGCACGCAGAGCGGCACCAACTTCATCACGCGCACCAACAGCCTGAACATCGACGCGCCGCAGATGCAGTGGACGGACCAGGCGGCGCGGGCGCTGGGGCAGCAATACTCGAACCTGTCGGCCGGCGGCCGCGTGTCCGGCCCGATCAAGTACAACGAATCGTTCTACAACCTCGCGTACCAGTTCGGCCGCCGCGCCAACGACCTCCAGACGCTGCTCAACACCGGGCCACTCGGCCTGCAAACCAGTGGCATCGCCGCCGACTCGGTCACCCGGCTCCTCGGTGTCATGCACACGCTCGGCGTGCCCAGCGTGGTCGGCCGGCTCGCCGACAATCGCACCGCGTACCAGGGCTCCCTGCTCGGCAGCTTCGACCTCGCCCCGCCGTCGTCCCGCTCCGGCTCGGCATACGGCCTCACCGTCAACGGTTCGTGGAACAAGACGTCGCCCGTCACCAGCCTCACGTCCGAGCTGCCGGCCCACAGCGGCGACCACACCAACTGGAACGGCGGCGCACAGGTCCGCCATTCGACCTACTTCGGCATCGGCATCCTGAGCGAAACCACCGTCGGCTACAGCGCGGGTGAGACGTCGTCCGACCCGTACCTCCTGATGCCGGGCGGCACGGTACGCGTGAACTCGACGTTCGGCGACGGCACGAACGGCGTAAAGAACGTCGCGTTCGGCGGCAACGCCGCACTGAGCACCTCGTCCGCGAACCAGTCCCTCGCGTTCACCAACCTGATGTCGTGGTTCAGCGAGGACAGCAAACATCGCCTCAAGCTGTCCACCGAGCTCCGGCGCGACAGCTACCAGCTCGACCAGAGCCTCAACCAGCTCGGCACCTTCACCTACAACTCGCTCGCCGACCTCGAGGCCGGCCGGCCGGCGTCGTACTCGCGCACGCTGCTCCCGCGCGGGCGCGACGGAGACCAGGTCGTCGGCGCCATTTCCCTCGGCGACTCGTATCGCGCGAGCAACGCGTTCCAGCTGCAGTACGGCCTGCGCGTGGACGGCAACGCCTTCGGCCAGAAGCCGGCGTACAACGCGGACGTCGAGCGCCTCTTCGGCGAGCGCAACGACCAGGTGCCGAACCGCCTCTACCTGAGCCCGCGCGTCGGGTTCTCCTGGAGCTACGGCACCGCAGCGCAGGTCGCCGGCTTCGAGGGCGCGTTCCGCGGCCCGCGGGCCACCGTGCGCGGCGGCATCGGCCTGTTCCAGGGCACCCCCGCCACCCAGGCGACCGGCGCCGCCCTCGACAACACGGGACTGCCCACCGGCCTGCAACAGGTCACCTGCACCGGCGACGCCGTGCCGACCGCCGACTGGGCGACGTACGCGGCCACCGGCGGCGCCGGCCCCGCGCAATGCGCCGACGGGTCGACCGGATCCGTCTTCTCGAGCACGGCTCCCAACGTCTCGCTGTTCGCCGGCGACTACGCGGCGCCGCGCAGCATGCGCTCCAACCTCCAGTGGAACGGCGCGATCCTCGGCAACCGGTTCAACGGCCAGTTCGAGGTGACGTATTCGCTCAACATGAACCAGCCCGGCACCGTGGACCTCAACTTCTCCCCGGTGCAGCGCTTCACGCTGGCCAGCGAGGGCAACCGGCCGGTGTACGTGCAGCCGACGAGCATCGACCCGGCAACAGGCTTCATCGCCGCCGGCGATGCGCGCGTCTCGCCGCTGTTCAACCGCGTCACCGAGAACCGCTCCGACCTCCGCTCCGAAAGCCGGCAGTTCCGCGCGTCGATCTTCCCGCTGAACTTCAGCAGCTCCGTGCAGTGGAGCCTCTCGTACGTCTACACGAACGTGCGCGAGCGCGTGCGCGGCTTCGGCACCAACACCGTCGGCAACCCGCTCGATGTCGAGTGGGCGCGCTCCAACTTCGACTCGCGCCACCAGATCCAGTACTCACTGAGCTACAACGCGTTCGACTTCGTGCGGTTCAGCTGGTTCGGCAGCTTCCGCTCCGGCACGCCGTTCACCCCGCTCGTCGCCGCCGACCTCAACGGCGACGGATACGCCAACGACCGCGCGTTCATCTTCGGTGCCTCGGCGAGCGATCCGCAGCTCGCCGCCGCGATGCAGACGCTCGTCAGCAACTCTCCCGCGTATGTGCGGAACTGCCTGCAGAAGCAGATAGACGCGCTCGCGGCCCGCAACAGCTGCGAAGGACCGTGGACGGCGCAGGCCAACCTGTCGATCTCGTTCAACCCCGTGAAGGTCGGCATGCCGCAGCGCGCCAACCTCTCGTTCTCCATCCAGAATCCGCTCGGCGCCGCCGACCTCCTGCTCCACGGCGACAACCACCTCCAGGGCTGGGGCCAGCCCGCCATGCCCGACCAGAACCTGCTCTATGTGAAGGGCTTCGACCCGGCCACGAACCGGTTCAGGTACGACGTCAACCAGCGCTTCGGCTCGTCCAATCCCGCGTTCACGCCCTTCCGCCTGCCGGTCGTCGCCACGGCCATGCTGCGCTTCGACATCGGCCCCACGCGCGAGGAACAGTCGCTCGTGCAGCAGCTGAACCTCGGCCGCCGTACCGAGGGGACGAAACTCCCCGAGTCGCTCATCAAGGCCATCTACTCGGCCGGCGGCCTCCTCAATCCGCTCGCGACGATCCTCCGCCAGTCGGACTCCCTGCAGCTCACCAGCCGGCAGGCCGACAGCCTGGCCACCCTGAACCGCTGGTTCCTGATCCGCATCGATTCCATCTGGACGCCCATCGCACGCGACCTCGCGGCACTGCCGAACGACTATGACGAGGGAACCGCGTACGCGCGGTACAAGCGCGGGCGCGAGGCGTCCGTGGACCTCCTCAAGCGGATCGCACCGCAGGTGAAGGGGCTCCTCGAGGAACCGCAACGGCGCAAGCTGCCGGCCATCGTCACCAGCTACCTCGACACCCGCTACCTCGCGTCCATCCGCTCCGGCACCGCCGGCGGCGCGGGTTCGCCGTTCGGCGGCGGCCCCGGCGGCGCCGTCCCGATCAGCATCGGCGGTGGCGGCGGCGTGCAAATCATCGTTCGCTGATTCCTGATCCACCACACTTCACCCAACCAGCCCATGCAGCTTCGTCCCTGCCTCCTGCGCACCGCGGCCCTGGTCGCGATCGTCGCGCCTGTCGCGCTCGCCCAGGAACCGGCGCCCACGGGTTCCCTCCCGCCCATCCGCCCGCTCGGCAAGGTCACCGCCGCCGCGAGCGAGCTGCTCACGGCCGTCTCGCAGGTGCGGGCGCTCCCCGACGGGCGCGTGCTCGTGAACGACAACGGCGGCCGCAAGGTTGTGTTGTTCGACGCCGGCCTCACGTCATACGCCGTCGTTGCCGACACCACCAGCGCCACGGCCAACGCCTACAGCTCGCGCGCCGGCGGCCTCATCCCGTACAAGGGTGACTCCACGCTCTTCGTGGATCCGACGTCGCTCTCCATGCTCGTCATCGACGGCCGGGGACAGGTCGCCCGCGTGATGTCCGTGCCGCGGCCCAACGACGCCAACTCGCTCGTCGGCGGACCCAATGGCACGCCCGCCTTCGACGCGCAGGGACGACTCGTCTATCGCGCCTCCCCGCAGCTCCGGTTCACGCAGAACGCGAGCGGACGCGCGGGCGGGTCCGGCGCGGCCCCGACCGGCTTCGCGATGCCTGAACTGCCCGACTCCATCGCGCTCGTGCGCATCGATCTCGCGACCCGCGCCGTGGACACCATCGCGAAGCTCAGGATCACGAAGCAGAAGATGAACATGTCGCAGTCGGCCGACGGGCGCATGTCGATCACGCCGGTCATGAACCCGATGCAGTACGTGGACGACTGGGCCGTGACGTCTGACGGCCGCGTCGCGGTCATCCGCGGCCAGGAATACCGCGTGGACTGGATCGGCGCGGACGACAAGGTGGCGGCATCGCAGAAGATCCCGTTCGCCTGGCGCCATCTCGACGACTCGACGAAGACGGCATTCCTCGACTCCACGCGCGCCGCGATGGAAAAACTGCGGGAGGAAGCACAGAAGCGCATCCAGCAGGGCGGCGGCCCCGCCGCCCTCGGCGGCGGCGGCGGTGGTGGCGGCGGCGCCCCGGTGATGGTCTTCCAGACCGAGACGCGCGCCGCCGGCGCGGCGCCGGGCGCGGCAAACGGCGCCCCCGCGCGCGGTGCGCCGGGCGGCGGCACGACCATCCAGATTCCAGCCATCCAGCTCGTC
>CAZKYG010000298.1:0-4189 GCA_964556915.1 uncultured Gemmatimonas sp. | reverse complement strand
CAAGAAGCTCTACCGGAACGACGAGCGCTACCGGCAGCTGCTCGACTACGCGATGGCGCTGGAAGGGCTGTCGCGCCACACCGGGGTACACGCGGCCGGGGTGGTGATCGCGCCGGGGCCGCTGGACGACTACGTGCCGGTGTGCACGCAGGCCTCGAAGGGGGCGGGCGCGGGCGACGAGGAGAGCGTGGTGGTGACGCAGTACGACATGGGCGCGCTGGAAAAGGCGGGGATGCTCAAGATGGACTTCCTCGGCCTCACGACGCTCACCGTCATCAAGGACGCGCTCGACGCGATCGAGGCGACCACCGGCGCGCGGCCCGACCTGTCGCGGGTGCCCGACGACGATCCGCGCGTGTACCAGATGCTCCGCGCGGGGCGGACGATCGGCGTGTTCCAGTTCGAGTCGGCGCTGGCCACGGACCTGCTGCGCGGCATGCGCTGCGACCGGTTCGACGACCTCGTGGCGTCGAACGCCCTCATGCGCCCCGGGCCACTCGACGCGGGGATGCACCGCGTGTACTGCAAGCGGAAGCGCGGCGAGGAACCCGTCACCTACGCGCTCCCCGAGCTCGAGGAGATTCTCGCGCCCACGTACGGCGTCATCACCTACCAGGAACAGGTGATGCGCATCGCCCAGCGGCTCGCGGGCATCTCGCTCGCCGAAGCCGACGTGTTGCGCAAGGCCGTGGGCAAGAAGGATGCGGAGCTCATCCGGAAGGAAATCGACAAGTTCGTCGAGAAGGCCGTCGCGCGCGGGTACGACAAGCACGTCATCTCCGAGCTCGCCGCGCAGATCGAGACGTTCGGCCGCTACGGCTTCAACAAGTCGCACTCCGTCGCGTACTCGGTCCTGTCGTACCACACCGCGTACCTCAAGGTGCACTACCCGGCCGAGTTCATGGCCGCCCTGCTCTCGGCGTGCATCGGCGACACCGATTCCGTGGTGAAGTACATCTCCGAGGCCCGCGACCTCGGCCTCGAGATCCTGCCGCCGGACGTGAACGAGAGTGGCTACCGGTTCACCGTCATCAGCGACACGAAGATCCGGTTCGGCCTCGGGGCCATCCGCAACGTGGGGCAGTCGGCGATCGACTCGATCATCGCGGCGCGACAGCAGCCACCGGCCACCCGCCATCTGCCACCGGCCACCGGCCAACTGCCACCGGCCTTCTCCTCCATCTACGACTTCGCCGAGCGCGTGGACCTGCGCGTATGCAACAAGCGCGTCTTCGAGGCCCTGCTGCACGCGGGGGCGTTCGACTCCCTCGGCGGCCACCGCGCCCAGCTCGCCGCGGCGCTCGACGGGGCCATCCAGGCGGCGTCGCTCATCCAGAACGAGGCCGCCACCGGACAGGGGTCGCTCTTTGGCGACGCGGCGCCCGGCGGGGCGACGGCGGCCACGGCCGTTCGCCCGGCCCTCCCGAACGTTCCCGAGTACTCCGAGCATGAACGGCTCACGAAGGAGAAGGAGATCCTCGGTTTCTACATCTCCGGCCATCCTCTGGAACCGTTCCGGGCCGAGGCCGAGCTGCTCGCCACCCACACCGTCGCGGCGCTCGGCACGTGGCACGACCAGCCCATGGCGCTCGCGGCCGTGGTGACCGCCGTCAAGCGCCAGATCTCCCGAAAGAGCGGCAACGAATTCGCGCGCCTCACCGTCGAGGATTTTTCCGGGACGGGCGAGGCGCTGGTCTTCCCCGAGACCTGGGCGGCCATCGGCGACCGCATCGTGCCCGACGTGCCCATGCTCATTCGCGGCGCCTACGGCCGCCGCGACCAGAACGCCGACAACCCGACCTTCATCGTCGAGTCCGTCACGCGGCTCGCCGAGTTGCGGACGGCGGGGCAGATCGCCGTCGCCATCGACCTCGCGCCCGACGCGGCGCTCACGTCGAGCGTGCTCGCCGACGTGCGCGCCGTGGTGGAGTCACACCCCGGATCCGCGCCGATCGAGGTGCGCTGGCGCGGCGCCGATGGCGCCCGCGCCCGCCTGCGTTCGGCGTCGCTCACGGTTTCGCCCGCGAGCAACGCGCTGCTCGAGCTGCGCGCCCTGCTCGGCACCGAGCGCGTCCAGCTCGTCCGGAGCGCCTGATGGGCACGTCCGCCCTGGAGTTCGAGAGGCCCATCGTCGAACTGGAAAAACAGATCGACGAGCTGAAGCGTTCCGCCGGCGAGCAGTCGCTCGACGTTTCGCGCGAGCTCGCGCCGCTCGAGGAAAAGCTCCGCACGCTCCGCCGCACGGTGTACGACAACCTCACGCCGCTGCAACGCGTGCAGGTGGCGCGGCACCCCCGGCGCCCATTCACGCTCGACTACGTGCGCCTCGTCTTCACCGACTGGATCGAGCTGCACGGCGACCGCGCCTTCCGCGACGACCCCGCCATCGTGGGCGGTTGGGCCCGCCTCGACGGCGAGACGGTCATGGTCATCGGCCACCAGCGCGGGCACGACACCAAGGAGAACCTCCACCGGAACTTCGGGATGCCGCACCCCGAGGGCTACCGCAAGGCGCTCCGCCTCATGAAGCTCGCCGAGAAATTTCACGTTCCCGTCATCACGCTGGTCGACACGCCGGGCGCGTGGGCCGGCATCGGCGCCGAGGAGCGCGGCCAGAGCGAGGCCATCGCGCGCAACCTGCTCGAGATGAGCCAGCTCACCGTCCCCATCGTCGCCACGATCATCGGCGAGGGCGGCTCTGGCGGCGCGCTCGCGCTCGGCGTCGCCGACCGTGTCCTCATGCTGCAGAACTCCGTGTACTCGGTGATCACGGTCGAGGGCTGTGCCGCCATCCTCTGGAAGGACGGGAAGAGCCCCGAGATGCGTGAGAAAGCCGCCGGCGCCCTGAAGATCACGGCGCAGGACCTCATGGACCTGCATGTGGTGGACGAGGTCGTCCCGGAACCCATCGGAGGCGCCCACGCCGACCACGAGGCGACCGCCAGGGCGCTGCACGACGCGCTGCTGCGTGGCGTGGACGAACTGCGCCGCCTGAAGCCCGACAAGCTCGTGCGCCGGCGGCGCCAGAAATACCTCCGCATCGGCGCCGTCGAGGAGTAGGCGTGGTCATCGAAGTCTCGTTCAAGGGCAACCGCCGGGAGTTCTTCGACTGGCCCTTCCCGGAGGCGCCGGCGCTCCGCACCCCGGTCATCGTCGAGGTGGAGCGTGGCGAGGACCTCGGCCGCGTCCACGCCACCGGCGAGCTCGCGCTCAAGCGGAAGGCGGGCACGTCGCACGGCCAGGCCAGCCGGGAGCCGCTCCGCAAGGCCGTCCGCGCCGCCAACGGCGACGAGATTGCGCGCGCCGCGCAGCTCCGCGCCGACGAGGCCAACGTGCGCGCGCGGGCGATCGAAAAGGTCCGCGCGCTGGGCCTCGACCTCAAGGTGTCCGACACGGAGTGGCAGTGGGACCGCAAGCGCCTCACGGTCTACTTCACGTCCGACCAGCGCGTCGATTTCCGCCAACTCGTGCGCCAGCTTGAGGGCCTCTTCGGCACGCGCGTGCACATGTGGCACATCGGCGTGCGCGACGAGGCGCGCCGCGTGGACGGCGTGGGCCGTTGCGGCCGGCAGCTGTGCAGTGCCAGCTGGCTGCCCGAGCTCGTCCCCGTGAAGTCCAGCGTGGCCAAGGACCAGCACCTCTCCACGCTCAACCCCGCGCAGATCTCCGGCGCGTGCGGCCGCCTGATGTGCTGCCTGCGCTATGAGCACGAATTCTACGTGGCGCAACGCAAGCGATTCCCCAAGGAAGGCCGGGTCATCCGCACCTCCGCCGGCGAGGAGAAAGTCCTCTCGCTCGACATCTTCCGCGAGACGGTCACGCTGCGCGCGCTCGGGGGCGAGGCACGCGTCGTGCCGCTCGCTCGCCTGCGCCAGGAACTTCAGGGCGAGTTGCCACCATGGGCGCTGCGCGGCGCCCCCGGCGGCGACACCGTGACTCCAGGCGCCGCGTCCGACACGGACGAGACCGCAGACGAGGCCGACACGGGCGCCGACGGCGATGCCAACGAGGACGGCGGCACGCTCCACAGCATGGAGTTTGAAGTCGTCGAGACCGCGCAATCGGCGCCCCGCCGCGAAGCGCCCCGCCGGGAGCCGCCCCGCCGGGAACCGCCGCCGCGGGAACCGCCTCGCGGGGAACCACGCCGCCAGGACGCGTCGCGGCGCGAGCCGCCGCGCGATGCGTCGGG
>CAZKYG010000297.1:0-11989 GCA_964556915.1 uncultured Gemmatimonas sp. | reverse complement strand
CGCGCACCTGCTCGGGCACGGCGACACGGGGTTCGCCTCCGTCGGGGGCGCGCGGCCGGCCCTGCACCCGTCGGATGTAGCGCTCGTGGGACTCCGCGACGTGGACCTGCCGGAGCGACGCCACATCGCGGATTGGGGCGTGGCCGCCTACACCATGCGGGCGATCGACGAGCGCGGCATACGCGCGGTGATGGCGGAGGCCATCGCGGCGGTGTCGCGCGCGACCCCCGCGATCTGGGCATCGTTCGACATCGATGTCGTGGACCCGTCCGAGGCGCCCGGCGTCGGGACGGCGGTTCCCGGCGGGATGACCTACCGCGAGGCGCACCTCGCCATGGAACTCCTGGCCGACACGGGCCGTCTGGCGGGCGTGGACATGGTGGAGGTCAACCCGGTGCTCGACGTGCAGAACAAGACCGCCGAAGTGGCCGCGCACCTCGTGCTCAGCGCCTTCGGCAAGCGCATTCTCTAGGGCACCACCACCTTGGGCTGGACGTAGGTGGCCTTGAGGGCGGCCTGATATTCGCCGAAGAGCGCCTTGATGCCCTCGAACTCCTTCTTCACGGCCGCGCGGTAGTCCGGCCGCGTGGCGAAGTCGAAGAGCACCGCCGTCATGGATTGTGCGTCGGTGACGAATCCGTCGTGGCCGACCGCCGTGAGGGCGTCTGCCTCCATCTCGTACGTGTGGTTGGGCGCGTTGGAGGACTTGGCCGAGAAGCCGAGCCCTGGAATGTCGCTCGACACGCTGCCGGTCTCCTCGTAGCCCTGCGGCTTGCCCGGCTCCGGCGCGATGCCCGTCGCACCGTATCTCTTCATGTAGGCGAAGCCCACTTCGGCGAGCGTACTCACGGCGATGCCGTCGCGGTCGGCGCCGTAGTGGTCAATCTGGACCGTCGTCCCGGTCGCGAGCGCGGCGGCCTTCGCCGCATTGTCCACCATTTCCGTGAGTTGCGCGAGGTACACCGCGTCCGGGTACCGGATGTAGAAGTCCGCCACGGTCTTGTCCGGCACGACATTCGGCGCGGCGCCGCCCTCGACGATCACGCCCTGCACGCGCGCCTCGGGCCGGATATTGCTGCGGATGGCGTCGATGTTGTTGAACAGGTGGATCACCGCGGTCAGGGCGTTCCTGCCGTTCCACGAGGTCAGCTGGTGCGCGGGGGCGCCGTAGAACGTGTACTTCGTCCCATTGATGTTCATGCAGCACGTGCCGAAGCCGGCGGCCGGCCGCGTGGTGGCGCTGGACGAGTGGCTGCGGACGAGGATGTCCGCGCCGTCGAAGACGTGGGCTTCGTGCATCACGGTCTTGGCATTCGGCGGCATCATTTCCTCGCCGGGCGTGCCGTATACCGTGACCGACCCCGGCAGGTTGTTCGCCTTGAGGTACTCGGCCATCGCCACCGCGGCCGCGAGTCCGATGGGCCCCTGCGTGCTGTGCTGATCGCCATGGAACGCGCCCTTGGTGCCGCGCAACGCGTCGTACTCGACGATCACGCCGAGGTTGGGGGCCCCGTGGCCGTCCTTCCACCGGGCGACGAACGCTGTCTTGAGGCCCGCCACGCCCATCGTGACGTCGAAGTTGTGCCGGGTCAGCCAGTCGGCGAGAATCCTGACCGACCGCTCCTCGACGAACCCCACCTCAGGATGGCGCGTGATGTCGTCGCCCATGGCCAGCAGCTCGCCGTCCATGAGTGCCTTGGCGCGGGCCGCGACCTGGTCCCGCGCGGCGTTCGGGCCCGTCAGCCTGGTCACCAGGGCGGGCACGTCGAGCGATTGCTCGAGCGCGGACATCCTGCGCAGCACGTCGCGCGCGGCGTCGCGCTCAGTGGGCGTTTCCTGCGCGGCCAGCGTGGCCGCCGAGAGCGTGAGGAGCAGGACGTATCGCATGGTCATCGCACGGGCTCGACGCCCGGGTTGGCCGGGAACTCACCCTCCCAGCGCGCCATCACGGCGGTGGCGAGCGAGTTGCCGAGCAGGTTGATCGACGTGCGCGCCATGTCCATGATGGCGTCGACGCCGAGGATCACGGCGACCGCCTCGAGCGGCAGCCCGAACATCGCCAGCGCCCCGGAGAGGATCACGAGCGAGGCGCGCGGCACGGCCGCCACGCCCTTCGACGTCAGCATGAGCGTCAGCATCATGAGCAGCTGCTGGCCGATGGACATGTCGATGCCGCCGGCCTGCGCCGCGAACACCGAGGCGATGGCGAGGTACAGCGTCGAACCGTCGAGGTTGAACGAGTACCCGGTCGGCAGCACGAACGCGATGATCCGCTTGGGCAGCCCGAACTTCTCGAGGTTCTGCATGGCCAGCGGGAACGCGGCCTCGCTCGAGGCGGTCGAGAAGGCGATGAGCCACGGCTCCTTCACGTACCGCCAGAAGACGCCCACAGGAATTCGCGCGACCAGCGTGATCGGGAACAGCACGAACAGCACGAACGCGATCAGGGCCCCGTACAGCGTCAGCACGAGCAGGCCCAGGCTCTTCAGCACGGCCAGGCCACTGCTGCCCACGGTCACCGCGATGGCCGCCCCGATGCCGAACGGCGCGAACGCCATCACGATCCCGACAAACTTGAACATCACCTCGGAGAGCGCCTCGCACACCTCGAGCATGATCGTCTTGGACCTGCCGTTCACGCGCGACAGGGCTACGGCGAAAATGATCGCGAAGAACACCACCTGGAGCACTTCGTTCGTGGCGGCGGCCTCGAAGAAGCTCTGCGGCACCGCGTGCTCGATCACGCCGCCGAACGTGATCTTGGTCTGCGCCATCTGCGTGAACGTGGACGCGTTCTGTCCGGTGAGCGACACGCCGGCGCCCGGCTTGACGATGTTCACGGCCGCGAGGCCGATCACGAGCGCCAGCGTCGTGACCACCTCGAAGTAGATGATGGACCGGAGGGCCAGCCGGCCCACGCGCTTCATGTCGTCCCCATGCCCGGCGATGCCGACGACCAGCGTGCTGAACAGCAGGGGCACGATCAGCGACTTGATCATCCGGAGAAAGATCGTCGCGATCGACTTGGCGAACGCGATGACGTTCGGATGGTCCGCGGCCGGGAAGAAGTACCCGGCGGCGATCCCGACGACCATCGCAACAACGATCCATTGCGTCTCGGAGATCCGCTTGCGGCGGACGGGCGGTGCGGATGCGGTCATGGTCGCGGTCAGGAAACGGGTGAGCCCGCGGGCGGGCCCGCGGCAGAGGGGGCACGCAGGCGGGAGCGACGGTAACCGTAACTGAAGTACAACAGCAGGCCGACGACGAGCCATACGCCGAAGCGCACCCAGGCTTCGGGCGGCAACCCCAGCATCACGAAGACGCAGGCGGCCGCGGCGAGGATGGCCACGGGCCAGATGAAACGCACGCGGAACGGCCGCGGCCGGTCGGGCTCGATGCGCCGGAGCACGAGCACGCCGATCGCGACGAGCATGAATGCGAAGAGCGTGCCGATGTTCGTCAGGTCGTACGTTTCGCCGGCATCGCCCACGAGCGACCAGAGCGCGACGAAGGCGCCGATCGCGATGGTCGTGAGGTGCGGCGTGCGGTACTTCGGGTGGATCCTGGCCGCCCACGGCGGCAGCAGGCCGTCGCGCGCCATCGCCATGAAAATGCGCGCCTGACCGTACTGGAACACGAGCAACACGGCGCTGGTCGCCACCACCGCGCCGAGCGAGATGAACCAGGTGAACTGGGTGAGCCCGGCCTGGTTGAACGCCGCCGCCAGCGGGTCGTTGGCGAGCAGCTGCTTGTAGTTGACGATCCCGGTCGCGACCGCGCCGACGGCCACGTAGATCAGCGTGCAGACGAGGAGGCCAAGCATGATGCCGCGCGGCATCGTCCGTTGCGGATCCTTCGTCTCCTCGGCGGCCGTGGAGATCGCGTCGAAGCCGATATACGCGAAGAACACGATCGCCGCGCCCTGATGGATGCCCTTGAACCCGTTCGGCGCGTACGGGTGGTAGTTGGCCGGATCGATGTGCTGCACGCCGATGAAGACGAAGACGGCGAGCACGACGAGCTTCACGCCGACCATCACCTTGTTCACCTCCGTACTCTCCTTCACGCCGAGCAGCAGGAGCCACGTGATGAGGGCCACGATGGCGAATGCGGGAACGTTGAGCAGGACGGGGATTCCCGCGATGTGTGGCGCATCCGCCAGGAGGTGCTTGAGCGGCGAGTCCGGCGCCGCGAGCGCCACCTCGCGGTAGCCGTGCGCCAGCCAGTCGGGAATGGTGATGCCCCACCCCGAGAGCAGCGACACGAAGTAGCCGCTCCAGCTGATCGCCACGGCCACGTTGCCCACCGCGTACTCGAGGATCAGGTCCCAGCCGATGATCCATGCGACGAGCTCGCCGAGCGTCGCGTACGAGTACGCATACGCGCTGCCGGCCTGCGGAATCATCGCCGCGAGTTCGGCGTAGCACAGGGCCGCGAGCGCACACACGGCGCCGAGCAGGATGAAGGAGAAGACGAGGGCCGGCCCCGCTCCGTAGCGCACGACGGTCACGCCGTCCGCGCCCATCTGGCCTGCCGCGGCCGTGCCAATGGAGGAGAAGATGCCGGCCCCGATGACGGCGCCGATCGACAGCGCCACGAGGTCGATGGTGCCGAGCGTGCGCCGGAGGCCTGTGCCCGTTCCGTCGTCGGGCACCAGGTCGGCGATCGGCTTGCGGGCGAACAATGATGCCACTGTCGTCCTCGCGATGGGGACTGGGCACCCGACGGCAGGCTGCCGCCGGGCGTGCGACGCCGATTCTATCGTCTATCGTCTATCGTCTATCGTCTATCGTCTATCGTCTATCATCTTCCTAGATAAACAACGGCGCCAGCACCAGCGTGATGGTGCTCAGCAGCTTGATCAGCACGTGGAGCGACGGACCGGCGGTGTCCTTGAACGGATCGCCGACCGTGTCGCCCACGACGGCCGCCTTGTGGGCGTCGGACTTCTTGCCGCCGTGCACGCCGGTCTCGATGTACTTCTTGGCGTTGTCCCAGGCGCCGCCGCCGTTGTTCAGGAAGCCGGCCATCATGATGCCGGCCACCGTCGCGATCATGAGGAACCCGGCCACCGCCTCGGCGCCGAGGCGCTCGCCGTCCGCGCCCAGGGCGCGAAACGCGACGCCCACAACGATCGGGAACAGCACCACGAGGGCGCCGGGCAGCACCATCGCCCGCAGCGCCCCCTTCGTCACGATGTCCACGCACGAGCCGTAGTCCGGCTTGTCCGTGCCCTGCATGATGCCCGGCTTCTCCTTGAACTGCCGGCGCACCTCCGTGATGACGCTCTGCGCGGCGCGGCTCACCGCACGCAACGCAAGCGAGCTGAACCAGAACACGAGCATGGCGCCGAGCAGCGCGGCGACGAAGACCGGCGGCTTGGACAGGTCCACGTGCAGCGCGGCGCTGGTGTAGTTGCGCACCTCGTCGAGGTACGCCGAGAAGAGCAGGAACGCGGCGAGCGCCGCGGACCCGATGGCGTAGCCCTTGGTGAGCGCCTTCGTCGTGTTGCCCACGGCGTCGAGGCGGTCCGTCTTGTCGCGGATCGACTCCGGCTGCTTGGACATCTCGACGATGCCGCCGGCGTTGTCCGTGATCGGCCCGAACACGTCCATGGCCAGGATGTAGCCCGCCGACCCGAGCATGCCCATCGTGGCCACCGCGGTGCCGAACAGGCCGCCCGCGGCCTCGCCGTTGATCAGGATGCCGCTCGCGCGACCCACGAAGAAGCTGGACACGAGGGCGATGCCGATCGTGATCACCGGCATCACCGTCGACTCCATGCCCACCGAAAGGCCCATGATGATGTTCGTCGCCGGGCCGGTGAGCGAGGCGTCGGCGATCGCCTTCACGGGGCGGTACCGGTACTCGGTGTAGTACTGCGTGATGAACACGAACGCCACCGACGTGGCCACGCCGATCATCGCGCAGATGAAGAAGTGCCACCACGCGTCCGGCGCCTGCGCCGACACGAGGAGCGTCTTGCAGACGAAGAAGATCGCCACCGACACCAGCGCCGTCGTGAGGTAGAACCCGCGGTTCAGCGCGTTCATCGGGTCCTCGTCCTCGCGCGCCTTGACCGACATGATGCCGATGATCGAGGCGACGATGCCCGCCGCGCCGATCACGAGGGGGAACAGGATCCCCGCGACGCCGAACGACTGGAAGAGCAGCACGCCGAGGATCATGGCGCCGATGTTTTCCGCTGCCGTCGACTCGAACAGGTCAGCGCCGCGGCCGGCGCAGTCACCCACGTTGTCACCCACGAGATCCGCGATCACCGCCGGGTTGCGCGGGTCATCCTCCGGGATGCCGGCCTCCACCTTGCCGACGAGATCGGCGCCGACGTCGGCGGCCTTGGTGTAAATGCCGCCGCCGAGCTGCGCGAAGAGTGCCACGAACGACGCGCCAAAACCGTAGCCGACGATCAGGAACGGGATCTTCTGCGCCCACAGGTCGGCGGTCATGCCGGCTGGCGCGAGGAAGGTGAGCGCCGCGAAGAGTCCGCCCACGCCCAGGATCGACATCCCCACCGTGAAGAGGCCGCTCACCGCGCCGCCGCGCAACGCCGTCTGCAGCGCCGCATTGAGCGACGACGTGGCCGCCGCCGCCACGCGGATGTTGGTGCGAATCGACACCCACATCCCCATGTAGCCGGCGATGCCGGACGAGAGGGCGCCGAGCAGGAACGACAGCGTGACGAACATTGCGAGGAGGCCACGGCTGCTCACCGGGTCCGTGGACATGGGCTGGCGCAGGATGCCGTAGCCGACGGCCAGGAGCAGGGCCACGACCACGGCGAGCATGGCAATGGTCCGGTTCTGGCGGCGCAGGTAGGCCTCAGCGCCTTCCTGGATCGCGTCGGAGATCACGCGCATTTCGGGCGTCCCGGTGTTCCGGGCCAGCACCCAGCGGGAGAGGGCAACGGCAAAGACGAGCGCGCCCGCGCTGGCGCCCAGCACAATCGAAAGCAAAGTCGAAAGGGACATGTGGGGTGGTATCGGAGTCAGGCGCCTGCCGGGGTTCGACAGGCACGAAAGCATGCACTGCAGCCGGATGCCATGTCGTTATGGCATCACGGTTTGCGCATAATCTGGGGAAAATACCCCGCCCGCAGGCCGCAGGGTAGGGTCAGCCGTGGTCAGCGCGGCGCGCTGGCGATAATCGAGGTCGTGTCCTTGACCGGCGTACCGTCTGCGCGCACGGCTGGGCGGAAGCGTACTTCCTGGAGCATCGCGCGAATCTTCTTGTTGTAGTCCGCGTCGCGGGTCTCGTTGAAATGCAGGAGCCGTGCGTGCCCCGTTTCGTCCACCTCGAACACGGCGGTCATCGTGTAGGGCCGCACGCGAGACGGGACTGGAATGGGCAGGAGCGCGAGGTTGGTGACATACGGGGGATACACCCGCCCGGCACCACCACCCGTCCCCGGGCCGTTCCCGGACCCGCGTCCGGTGCCCTCCCCGGAGCCGACTCCGCCGCCGCGCCCCGGCCCCGATCCGTTCGACCCGTCGTTGCCCGTGCCGCCTGTGCCGGCGACGGCCAGCAGCGGCGTGCTGGTGGTGAGCGGGATCGGGTCGGCGGGCGTCAGCTGCGGCCTGGGCTCCGGCGGCTTCACCACCGGGGGCGGAATCACCTGGGGCGTCGGCGTGGTCGTCTTCTGCGCCGGTGGAGGCGGCGGGGGCGCCATCTCCACGTACGTCGCCCGCTCCGGCGCGCCGCCGCGGCGTCCGCCGCCCCCGCCGCCCGACGGCCCCTTGCCGCCCGCGCCCTCGTTCTGGCGCACGAGGATGTCGTGGGCGATGATCGGCCCGACGAGCAGGAAGATGATGAGCGCGTGCAGCAGCACGGACGCGATCGCGCTGCCGGCCTTGTTCTGCCTCGGCAGCGGAATGCCGATGGGCGGCCGGTACGGACGTCGCGGCCGGTTCGGCCCCGGGGGTGCGGTGGTCATTGGGTTAAAAATGATACGACCGGCGACCCCGAAAAGGTTCGCCGGCCGTCTCATCCGAACGTCGCGCGCGGCGCGGTTACTTGCCGCCCGTAGCCGGCGGCGGCGTAGCGCCAATCACCTTGACGCCAGCGCCACGCGCCTGGTCCATCGCGAAGATGACGTCCTGATACACCACCTCAGGATCACCCTTGATGAAGAGCACCTTGGTCGGCCGCGGGTCATAGATGTCCTTGAGCTTCTGGAACAACTCGCTCTTGGAGATCGGAGCCTTGTTGATGAGGAACTGCTCCCCCGGGTTGACCTCAAGCACGATCTGGTCGGTCTTCTGGTTCTTCGGCGGCGGCGGCGCGGTGGGGTCCGGCAGCTGCACGTCGAACGCCTTCCGGCCCATCGGGATGATCACCATGAAGATGATGAGCAGCACGAGGAGCACGTCAATCATTGGGGTGAGGTTGGGCTCGGACGTGAATCCGCCCTTCCCACCGCCGGCGCTCATACCCATTAGGGTTTCCCTCCCTTGCTGCCGGGGCCAATGCCGAGGTCCTGGCCAGCGTTATCGGACTCGATCAGGGACTGCGTGCCCTTCGTCTGATCGGTGACCAGTGCCGCGACGCGAACGCCCTGGTGCGCGGCGATGTCCATCGCTTCCATGATCCGGGAGTACTTCAGGTTCCGGTCGGCCTTGATGAACATGATCTTGTCGGTCGTCCGGGCGTCATAGATCTCCCGGATCTTCGACGGCAGTTCCTGGTCGGAGAACGGCTTCTTGTCGAGGTAGAACTTCCCCTCCGCATCGATGCCGAGGATCACGTCTTCGTCCTCGTTCGGGTGCGGCTTGAGGTTGCGCCCCTCGGGCGGGATGGCGTTGAAGCCGGCCAGCAGCTGCGGAATCACGATCATGAAGATGATCAGCAGCACGAGCATGACGTCGATCATCGGCGTCACGTTCGGTTCGGCTCGAACGCCACCTTCAGAAGAAAGTTGGACAGCCATCGGCTACCTCCCTGGTGGTGGGTATCCGGGGCCGCTCAGATCTTGGCCGCGTTCTGCGCGGCCGTGTTGAACTCACGGGTGAACCGGCTGCGGCCGAACTCGCCCGAGACGCCCTTGATGAGGTAGTCGATCATTTCCTTGGACGAGTACGTCATCTCGGCCGTGATGTTGTCGACCTTGGTCTGGAAGAAGTTGTACATCCACACCGCCGGGATGGCGACCATGAGGCCGAAGGCCGTCGTGATGAGCGCCTCGGCGATACCGGCCGAGATCGCGCCCAGGCCGCCGCCGCCAGACTGCGCCATGCCCGTGAACGCGTTCACGATGCCCATCGTGGTGCCGAGCAGGCCGACGAACGGCGCCGTGGCGCCCGTCGTGGCGAGGATGCCCAGGCCGCGCTTGATGAGGACGATCGTCATCAGCATCTCGCGCTCGATGGCGCGCTCGGCCGAGTTGATGTCGGCGACCGTCACCGAACCGTCGGCGATGAGAGGCTTGATCTCGGAGAGCGCATTGCCCAGCACGCGGGCGACATGGGACTTCTTGTAGCTCTCGGCGAGGTTGATCGCCTCGGTGAGGTTGTCTTCCTCGAGGAACTGCGAGAACTCCGGGGCGAACTTGCGCGTCTGCGCCTGGGCCGAGCGGAGGAACCACCACTTCTGGATCATGACGGTGAGCGACCAGATCGACATGATGGCCAGGGTGACGACGATCCCCTTGGCGAAGTTGCCCATCGATCCATACAGCTCAACGAGCGAGAGATTCATAACTCAGCGTCTCCGGTAAACGTGATGGCGTGACTGGATTACTTCGCGATGGCGAACACGAACGGCTGCTGCACGAGCTGGCGGACGCGCTTGTTGCCCACTTCCGCCGGAATGAACCGCATGCGGGGCAGCACTGACCGGACGGCTGCCTCGAACAGCGGATGGGTCGTCTTGAGCACCTTGAACGACCCCGGTTCGATGCGGCCGAGCGTGTCGACGACGAACTGGGCGAGCACTTCACCCTCGACGCCCGCCGACTTCAGGATGTCCGGGTAGCGCGGACGCTCGGTGTTGGACGCCTCGGTCACGGGCTTCTCCACCATGAACTCGAAGTATGGCTGGTCGCCTTCGGGCTTCGCGACGGGACCCGTCGCGGCCTTCGCGGCCTGCACGCCCTTGCCCGAAAAGTCGGCCTCGTTCGTCAGCTTCGCCGTGAGGTCGATGTCGGGCAGCACGTTGGGGATGTTCACCGGCGCCGTCAGCACCTGGAAGCTCTGGGGCGGCGGCGGGGCCTCGGCCGGCGGCGGCTTCGGCGGAGGCGGCTCGTCCTTCTTCACCTCCACGAAGTTCACCTTCTCCTCGACCTTTTCCTTCTCCTGCGTGGCCTTGAGCGTTGCCTGGACGGCGACGTAGATGAGCACGGTGTGGATGACAACGCTCATCACGCTTCCGCCAAACGATCGCTGCTTCTGGGGCTTCGATTCCAGCAGGGTGTTGAACAAGGGCACCTCGTACGTGTAGTTGCTGCAGAGCGCGATGTGTCCCGCGGACACCCAATACTACCGTGCGTCCCCTGAGGTCGTAATAGCGAAAAGATTAAGAATTGCTTAAGCCGGAGTTAGATGATTCCGACGGCGCGAGCGGCAGCACCACGGTGAAGGACGAGCCTCGTCCGAGACGCGAGGAGACGTCGATGCGCCCGTCATGCGCCTGCGCGATCCACTGCGATATCGCGAGCCCGAGGCCGGAGCCGCCGCCGGCGCCGCGCGAGCGCACGCGGTCGGCGCGCCAGAAGCGGTCGAAGATGAAGGGCAGGTCCGCGGCGGCGATCCCGATGCCGTCGTCGCGCACCGACACGATGGCTTCGTCGTGCCGCGCCTCGAGCGAGATGTCCACCGACCCGCCGCGCGGCGTGTACTTCACGGCGTTGGTCGCGAGGTTCAGGAGGAGCTGGCGCAGGCGCTCCTGGTCGCCGAGCACGGTCGCGGGCTCGACGACCGGCAGGCGCACGCTCACGCCGGCGTCCTCGCCGAGGATCGAGGCCGTCTCGGCGATGTCGTGGACGAGGGCCGCGAGGTCCACGCGTTCGCGCACGAGGTCGAACCGTCCCTCGTCGGCGCGGGCGAGCGTCAGCAGCGACTCGACGAGCCCCGTCATGCGCGACACCTCCTGCAGCGCCTCCTCCAGTGCCACCGCCTGCTCGTGCGGCTCGCGCGTGGTGGCCATTGCGCGCTCGACGTCGGCGCGGATGACGGCGAGCGGGGTCCGGAGTTCGTGACTGGCGTCGGCCGTGAACCGGCGCAGAGCGACGAACGACGTCTCCAGGCGGGCGATCATGTCGTTCACCGTCTGGGCGAGCCGGCCGAGTTCATCGCGCGCGTCGGAGGAGATCACGACGCGGCGGTGGAGCGAACGCCCGTCGGTGATGGCCTCGACGTCGTTCACCATGCGGTCCAGCCGGCGGCTGTTTTCGTTGATGATGGTGATGAGGCGCGCCGAGGTGTCGTTCATGCCCGGCTCCTCCTGCAGCAGCTGCGCGGCGTGGCTGATCGCGCCGAGCGGATTCCTCACCTCATGGGCGATGTTGGCGGTCAGGCGCCCCAAGGCGGCCAACTTCAGCTGGCGCGCCTCGGCCTGGATGCGCGTCTGGTCTTCGAGAAAAATCACCGCGCCGACCCGCCGGCTGTCGCCGATGCGCACGAAACGCGCGCTCACGTTGCTGCGAAACGGCGCGCGCGGGCCGGAGTCCACGCCGGCGTGGCCGTTCCATTCCTCGAACTGCGCCGCGAGCGCCGGCACGTACTCGGACAGCGTGGTTTCCCCGCGTCCGCGGGGCAACGCGCCCAGCAGCCGCTCGGCCCTCGCGTTGCATTGCCGGATCACGCCGCGCTCGTCCACCACCAGCACGCCGTCCTGCATGTCGCGAATCACGAGTTGATTGACCTGTTCCAGGTTGGCGAGGTCCACCTCGCGCTGCGCGGCGAGCTGTTCGCTCGCCACCGTGTAGCGGGCAAGCGCGTGGGCGAGCCAGGCGATCGCGAAATAGGCCGCCGAC
>CAZKYG010000296.1:0-7854 GCA_964556915.1 uncultured Gemmatimonas sp. | reverse complement strand
TCGATGAGCTCCTGCGGAATTGCGGCGCAGTTAACCTCGACGAACGGCTTGCGCTCGCGCGGCGAGTGGCGGTGCAGCGCACGCGCCACCAGTTCCTTGCCGGTGCCGTTCTCGCCGGTGATGAGGACGCGGGCCGGCGTGCCGGCCACGCGCTCGATCTGCGCGATGAGGTCCCGCACGGCCGCCGACCGACCGACGATCTCGAACCGCGACTCGATGCGGGCCCGCAACTGCGCGTTCTCCTCGGCCAGGTCGAGGCGCCCGAGCGCGTTGCGCAGCGTGACGAGGATCCGGTCCGTGTCGAGCGGCTTCTCGAGGATGTCGAAGGCGCCGAGCTGCGTGGCCTCGACCGCGTTCTGGATGGTGGCGTGACCGCTGATCATCACCACCACGGCCGCGGGCTCGCGCTCCCGCAGTCGCTTGAGCGTCTCCATCCCGTCCATGCCGGCCATCTTCACGTCGAGAAAAACGAGCTGCGGATGCCACTGGGCCGCGAGCTGCACGCCCTCCGCCCCGCCGGCCGCGGTGCGCACGTCGTATCCCTCGTACTCGAGGAGCTGCGTCAGGGCGGCGCGAATGCCCTGCTCGTCGTCGATGACGAGGATGCGGCGACTCACTTCGCCGCCTTGTACAGGGTGGCGCGGCCCGGCCGGATCCGCACGTCTGCCACGGACGCCGGCAGGGCGAGCAACACGGCGGCCTCGGACTGCGCCTTGTCCTTGCGCGGGGCGATTTGCTGCACGACGCGACCGATCGCCGCGCCGGGGAGCACGAGGTCGCCGACGGACACGCGCGTCACCACGAAATACGCGCGGCCCGGCTGCGGCACGTCGAGGCTGCCGCGCACTTCGATCTTCTGCGTGCCGTCGAGGATGCCCGCCAGCGGCCCGAGGGCCGCCGCACCGCCAAGGTCCGCAATGCGGACGCTCCCGCGCACGAGCAGCAGGCCCACGTCGGCGCGCGCCTCGGGACCGGCCACGTCCTTGCCGGCAGGCACCAGGCGCGCGAGCACCGGCTCGAGCGCGTACGCCGCGAGGTCCGCGGGCGTGACGTTGACAAAGGCCTGGCCGGTGGGCCGGGCCAGCGTGTCGATCGCCGCGCGGGCCCGCGCCGCCCCGGCCGGCGTCACCGGCTGCCACGACGCGGCCCGCACGCGCTGCCCCGGCAGGTGCGCCATCACCCCCGGCATCCAGCGATCGCGCGTCACATACGCGACCGCCCCGACGAGGAGCAGGGCGCAGAGCACCACCAGGCGGCCGATGCAGCCGAACATCAGTCGTCGATCACGTCGAGGTCGCCCGGCGCGGGCGGCTCGTTCGCCTTGCCCGAGCGGAAGCCGCGCAGGTCGAGCTCCACGCGGGTGAAGCCGGCGCGCACCACCGCGTCGCGCAGCACCGCGCGCTCGGGCGCGCGCGCTCCCGACGCACGCCAGCCCGCAAGTTCCGCGGGCGAGAGCTCGATGCGTGCGGTATCGCCGTGGTAGCGCACGCGCAGGTCGCCCCGCACGCCCAGGGCGCGCACGGCTCGTTCGGCGGCGTCCACGCGCGCGAGGCGAAGCGGCGTGACGGCCGTCCCGGTCGGGAGCCGCGAGCTGAGGCACGGCGACGCCGGCTGATCCGCCGTGGGCAGCGCGCGGCGCGCGGAATGGCGCCGGATTTCCGCCTTGGAGAACCCGAGTTCCGCGAGCGGAGACGCCACGCCCCACTCCCGCGCGGCCGCCGCCCCGGGGCGGTGTCCGCGCAGGTCGTCGGCGTTGGTCCCGTCCACCACGGTGGCGAACCCTGCCTCGTGCGCGACGGGCACGACCTTTGACCAGAGCTCCGTCTTGCAGAAGTAGCAGCGATTGGCCGGATTGGCCGCGTAGCGCGGATCATCCAGCTCAAACGTGTCGATCTCGCGGAGCACGAGGCCCATCGCACCCGCCGCGTCGCGCGCCGCCTGCCACTGCGCGTCCGGGTACGACGCGCTGCGGCCCACCAGGCCCAGCACGTTGGCGGCGCCGAGGGCTTCGATCGCGACGGCCGCGAGATAGGCCGAGTCGACGCCTCCACTGTAGCCGATGGCCACGCGTGCACGCGCGCACAGCCATTGCGTGAGCGCGGCTTCACGGCTCAGGGCGGACTCGTGGTCGGCCGTGGAAACGAGTGCGGTGGCCACGGCCGGAACCTACGCGGCGACAACCATAGAGGGTATGGGTGATGCACGGCACGCGTCCGCCACGATGCGCGGCGCGCGGAGTCGGGCCGGCCCGGCGCGGGAGCCCGCGAGCGTTGCGTCGGGGGACCGCGCCGTGTACCCTTCGCGCACAATCGATCTTGCGAGCGCGGGACACGGAAGCCGGTGCGAATCCGGCGCGGCCCCGCCACTGTAACGGGCACCAGCAGCGTGCAATCGCACGCGGCCTACGCTCCGCCCGGCACGCCACTGACGGCACCCGCCGTCGGGAAGGCGGACGGAGCGGCCCGGAGCCAGGAGACGACCTGCGTCTCGCGCCACACGTTCAGTTCCTCGGGGGAGGGCTGGTGGCGTTCGGCAGGCGGGAGCGCCACTCCTCCTCCGCGCGTTACGGGCTCCGCCCTCAGGGGACAGGAGCCCGCATGCATTTCAGGCCCTCGGCAGTCGTGGCCGCCGTCGTCGTGGGAGCGACGGCCGCCTCCCTCCTCGTCGCCGCACCGGTTTCGGCGCAGGCGCCCTCAACAACGGCACGCGACACCCTGTCGCCGGCCGTGATCACCGCCACGCGCGTCGCCGTCACCACCGCGGCGCCCGTGGCCACGACCACCGTGCTCACCGGCGACAGCGTGCGCGCGCAGGGCATCACGCGCGTGGCCGATGCCCTCGCGCTCGTCCCCGGCGCCATGGTCGTCGGCAGCGGCGCGATCGGCGCGCAGACCTCCATCTTCCTGCGCGGCGGCAACAGCAACTACGTGCGCGTGCTCGTGGACGGCGTGCCCGTGAACGACGCCGGCGGCTTCATCGACCTCGCGAACTTCTCGATGGAGAACGTCAGTCGTATCGAGGTCGTGCGCGGGCCTGCGAGCGTCCTCTACGGGTCAGACGCGGTGACGGGCGTCATCCAGCTCTTCACGAACGACGGGTCCGGCCCCGGCGGCCTGCGTGCCGCCGTGGGCGGCGGGTCGCACGAGGATGGCCGCGCGAGCGTCTCGTACCGCGCGACCATGGACCGCGCGAGCTTCGCCATCGGGGGCGCGCACGAGTCGACGGCCGGGATCCTCCCGTTCAACAATCGCTACACCTCCGACGTCCTGAGCGGCGGGCTCCGCGTCGCGCCCGACGCGCGCAGCGACGTCCGCCTGGCCGCGCGATGGTCGGCGGCCACCTTCCACTATCCGACCGACTACGCCGGTGCGGTCGTCGACCACAACGCGGAACAGAGCGACCACCGGTTCGTGGCGAGCGTGGATGCCGGGCGCCGCCTCACCGATCGTGCCGAACTGCGGACCACGCTCACGTCGAACGAATACCTCCCGCGCTCCAACGACGGCCCTGACGATGCGGGCGACACGCTTGGCTACTACGGGTACTACGCGCGCGCCGTACGCACGCGCCGCGCGGCCGACGCCCGCCTCAACATTCGCGTCGGCGGCCACCACACCCTGACCCTCGGCGGCGAGACGGCGCACGACCGCGAGCGGTCGAGCGCCCTGACGCTCAGTCAGTACGGCCCCGCGACGGACGGTTTCGAGGCGTCGCGGCACATCCTCGGGCTGTACGCCCAGGCGATCGGCGACGCGACGGACCGCCTGTCGTACACCGTCGGCGCCCGCCGCGACGACAACAGCGCATTCGGGATCTTCACCACCACGCGCGCCGGCCTTGCGTATGTGGTCGCTGACGGCCAACGGGCCGCCGACGGTCGCCCGGGCATCGGGGTGCGGGTCCGGGCCTCGGTCGGCAACGCGTTCAAGGCGCCGTCGTTCTACGAGAACTTCGCGACCGGATACGTCGTGGGAAATCCGGCGCTCAAGCCCGAGGAGTCGCGCAGCGCCGAAGCCGGCGCCGACCTTTCGGCAGGGGACGTCCGCATCGGCGTCACCGGCTACGCGCAGCGGTTCCGGAACATCGTACAGTACGCCGGCACCGCGCCGGCCCCCGGCGCGCCCAACTACTACAACGTGGCCGCCGCCGATGCGAACGGCATCGAGGTCGAGGCCGTCGGGCGCGTGTCCGGTGCGCTCACCGCGTCGGTCGCGTATGCGTGGACCGACACGCGAGTGACGGCGAGCGGGTTCGACAGCACCGCGGGGGCGTCGTACGTGAAGGGCGATCGGCTCATCCGCCGGCCGCCGCACACCGTCACGGTGTCGCTGGCGCGTACGTTCGGCGACCGGGGCGCGATCCGCCTCGTGGCGGCGCGCATCGGCGAGCGGGCGGACCGTGACTTTGCGCAGTACCCGACGGCGGCCGTGACGCTGCCGGCGTACACGAAGGTGGACCTCTCGGTCGTGATCCCCGCGGGACGGGGATTCGCCATCCAGCTCCGCGGCGACAACCTGTTCGACGCCCGGTACGACGACGTCGTCGGCTTCCGGGCGCCGGGAGCCCGAGTCTTCGCGGGGGTGACGTATGCACGCTGAAGCGTCACGTTCCCGTGTGCAAGTTTTTCGCCGCCCGGCGTCTCCTGTGCAACTCCAGCCCGTGAGACGTCGATGCGACCCGGATACCGGTTCCTCATTGCCCTGATTGCGGCCGCCACGGGCGGTCACGCCGTTGGGGCCCAGATCGACGCGCGGCCCCAACGGCCCGACTGCGCGCCCTGCCCACCGGCGCTCGCCGGCGCACAGCGCGTGTCGAGCCACGTCCGCGCCACGCTCGACGGCCGCGTCGTGCGCTACGAAATAGAGGATCGCTACGTGAACCGCGGCGAACGCCCCGCCGAGGTGGACTACGTGCTGCCGCTGCCCAGGGGCGCGGCGTTCGAGAACCTCGAGCTCTCGATCAACGGCGAGATGGTCACGGGCGAGACGATGCGCGCCGACCGTGCGCGCGGTGTGTACGAGGAGATCGTCCGCAAGCTGCGCGACCCCGCGCTCGTCGAATGGATGGGCCACGACCTCCTCCGCACGCGGATCTTCCCGATCCAGCCCGGCGAGGAGAAGCGGGTCGTCGTGCGTTTCAGCGCCGTCGCCGAGCGCGAGGGCGACGACCTGCGCCTCGATTGGCCCGCGCGCGCGATGGCCGGCGCGCGCACCGACGACGACTGGTTCGAGCTGCGCTATCCGCGCGCCGGCGGCGGCGCGCACTTTGGTGCGGCGTATTCGCCGACGCACCACCTGTCCGCCTCGGGGCACGACGGCGAGGAACGTGTCCTGCGGGCGTCGGACGCGACGCACCCGATGACGATCCTCGTCCCTGTGCGGCGCGACGCGGGCGCTGCGCTCTCCATGCTCGCGTACGCGCCCGGCGGCGAGGACGGCTACGCGCTCATCACGCTCTCGCCACCCGTGCAGGAGAACCGCGGCGCCGGGCGCGACCTCACCTTTGTCGTGGACGTGTCGGGCTCGATGAGCGGCCAGAAGATCGCGCAGGCGCGCGCCGCGGGGCGGCAGTTCCTCGCGTCGCTCGACCCGGGCGACCGGTTCCGGATCATCGCGTTCTCCAACGAGGTCCGAGAGTTCCGCGACGGCTGGTCCACGGCCACGGGCGGCCCCATCCGCGACGCACAGGCCTTCATCGACGGGCTCCGCGCGAACGGCGGCACCAACATCTGGGGCGCACTCGAGGCAGCGCTCGCCGCGCGGTCGCCCGCGAGCCGCGTGCCGCTGGTGCTCATGATCACCGACGGTGCGCCGACGGTCGGCGAGACGCGGCCCGAGAAGATCGCCCGCGAAGCCGCCGACAACCGGGGGCGCGCCCGCGTGTTCACCTTCGGACTCGGCGCCGACGTGAACGCCAACCTCCTCGAACAGCTCGCGCTCGAGGGCCGCGGCACGGCCACATTCCTCCGCCCGGACGAGTCGGTCGAACGCGCCGTGGGCGTGGTCGCGCAGCGCCTCACCCGCCCCGTCGCCACCGACGTCACGATCACGCTCGCCGACGCCCGGCTCTACGCCGTGCAGCCGCAGGGGCCGATCGACATCTTCGGCGGCCAGGACCTCGTCGTGCTCGCGCGCTACACGGGCGATTGCGACGGCACCACCCTCACCGTCGAAGGGCGCGGCCCGGACGGCCCGGTGAAGTGGACGCAGCGCGTGCGGTTCCCGGCGCGCACCACGTCCAACGCGTTCATCGCGCGACTCTGGGCCGTGCAGCGCGTGGGCTGGCTGAGCGCCGAGCGCCGGCGGAGCGGGCCGAACCCGGAGCTCGACCAGGAACTCCGCGAGCTGGGTGAGCGCCACGGCATTCCCACGGAACTGACGTCGTATCTTGTGGTAGAGCCCGGCATGCAGACCGCACAGTTCCGCAGCGCCCCCACGAATGCGCCGGCCCCGAACGGCCGCGTGCTTGACGCCGCCGCGCCCCAGGTGGCGAACGAGGTACGCCGCTTTGAGGCCGCCAAGCTCAGCTCCGACCAGCGCGACATGACGTCGCTCGGCGACGAGCGCCAGGGCGCGCTCAGGGAGAAGGACGCCGAGCTCAAGGTCGTCGGCTCGCGCAGTTTCAAGAAGGACGCTGCCGGCGTGTGGAGCGACACCAGGGCGAAGACCGCGAACCGCACGGTCACGGTGAAAGCGTACACGGACGCGTACTTCGCGCTGCTCCGTGAGCTGCCCGAGCTGAACGCGTGGCTCGCCGTGGGCGACAACGTGCGCCTCGAAGGCCGCGCCGTCACGATCGAGGTGACGACCGACCGCGGCACGACCACCCTCGACGCGGGCGCGCTCGCCGCGCTCGTGAAGGACTGGCGCTGAGGCCATGACCGCGGACGCCGACCGCCTCTTTCGTGAGTATCACGGAACCCTCGTGCGCTACCTGACGAGGCGGCTCGGCGACCGCGATTGGGCGGAAGAAGTGGCACAGGAAACGTTCGTCCGCGCCCTGAGGCAGGACGCCATCGTGAACGAGCGCTCGTGGCTCTTCGCGGTGGCGTCCAACCTCGTGCGCGACGAGGCACGGAAAGTCGCGCGGCAGCGGCAGCACCTGCAGCTCCTCGCCGCGGAGGAACGCGAGCGCGAGGCCGAAGCGACGCCCGAGCCCGAGGAGATGTCGCCCGAACGCGCGCGCGACGCCGCGTGCGCCAGGCAGGCCCTCGACTCGCTCGCCGAACGCGACCGCCAGGCGCTGCTGCTCAAGGCCGAAGGGCTCAACTACGAAGAGATCGCGTCGGTGCTGGCGATCGAGAAAACCTCCGTCGGCACGACGCTGTCGCGTGCGCGCCGGCGGCTCGCGGAGACATACGACGCGCTGCGCCATCCCGCGCAGCCGGGGAGCGGACATGTCGCATCCTGACGAAGGACTCATCCACGCGTGGCTCGACGGCGAGCTGGACGCCACGGAGGCCGCGCGCGTCGAGGCGCTGGTGCGGGACGATCCCGGCTGGGCGGCCGCGGCCGCCGAGGCGCGCGGGCTCATCGCGGCGAGCGGGCGGATCGTCGGCGCGCTCGACGACGTGCCGGCGAACGTCGTGCCGAAGGCATCGGGCGAAACGCCCGCCGCGCCGTTGAACGCGTCCACCCGCGGCGCCATGCCGTGGTGGATGATGCGCGCCGCGGCGGTGCTCGTGGTAGTCGTCGGAGCGGTGGTCGTGATGCGCCGATCGCCGGACGCGGGCGACGCGTCGATCACGGCGTTGCAGCAGCCCCGCAAGGATATCGCCGCGGTACCACCCGCATCTCCGGCGGCAGCCGCTCCCACGACGACCGCTGCGCCGCAGCCGTCGGGATCCGCGGGTGC
>CAZKYG010000295.1:0-41968 GCA_964556915.1 uncultured Gemmatimonas sp. | reverse complement strand
GGGGGGCGGCCGTGGGGGGCGCGGCGGCGCAGGCGCGCCGGGCGCGCCCGCGGCGCCGCAGCCGTACAACCGCGTGATCACCGCGGAGGCCAGGACGCGCGCCGGCCTCTTCAAGGTGCACCGCATCGGCGACCGGCTGCTCTTCGAGATCCCGTCGCATGAGCTGAACAAGGACATGCTCATCGAAGGCCGCTTCGCGCGCGCCGCCGCCGCGCCGCCGCAGGGCAATACGTTCGGCAACTACGGCGGGGACCAGTTCCTCACCAAGACGCTGCACTGGGAGCGCACCGGCAACCGCGTGGTGCTGCGCGAGATCTCGTTCGACATCTCGGCCGATACGTCGCTCGCGGTGTACCGCTCGGTGCAGAACTCGAACTACGGGCCGGTGATCGCGACGTTCAACGTCGAGGCGTACGGGCCGGACAGCGCCGCGGTCGTGGACGTGACGCGCTTGTTCACGACGAACATCCCTGAGCTCGCGGCGATCCGTGGCAACATCGACGCCACGCGGTCGTATGTCGAGAATGCCGTCGCCTTCCCCGAGAACATCGAGATCGAGGCCACGCAGACCGGCACGCCACAGGCCGCGGGCGCGGCCAACGGCCGTGGCGGCGGCGGGGGGCGCGGCGGCGCGCCCACGGCACAAAGCGTGCTCGCGCACTGGAGCCTCGTGAAGCTCCCCGAGGTGCCCATGCGCCCGCGCCGCGCGGACGAGCGGATCGGCCTCTTCACGGCCGGTACGTGGGACTTCGGCTCCCCGCAGCAGGTGGCGGTCGAGCACCAGTGGGTCACCCGCTGGCGGCTCGAGTGCTCCGACCGGCGCGAGGGCAACCTCTGCTACCCGAAGAAGCCGATCACGTACTACGTGGACGCCGACACGCCGGACCAGTGGAAGCCGTGGATCCGGAAGGCCATCGAGGACTGGCAGCCCGCGTTCGAGGCCGCCGGCTTCAAGAACGGCATCGTCGCCGCCGACCCGCCGAAGAACGATCCCGACTGGTCGCCCGAGGACATCCGGCACACGATGGTGCGCTGGCTGCCGTCCACCGTCGAGAACTCCGTCGGCCCGCACGTGCACGACCCGCGCAGCGGCGAGATCCTCAACGGCTCGTCGCGCATCTTCCACAACCTCATCCAGCTCGGCCAGTTCTGGTACTTCACGCAGGCCGCGCAGGTGGATCCGCGCGCGCGGATGATCCCGTTCCCGGATTCGCTCATGGGCCGGCTCCTCGAGTTCCTCGTCGCGCACGAGGTCGGTCACACGCTCGGCCTCCAGCACGACCAGATCGGCAGCTCGACGTACCCCGCCGACAGCGTGCGCAGCAAGACGTGGACGCACCGGATGGGGCACAGCCCCAGCGTGATGGACTACTCCCGCATGAACTACGTGGCGCAGCCCGAGGACGGCATCGCCCTCGAGGACATGCTGCCGCGCATCGGGCCGTGGGACAAGTACACGATCATGTACGGGTACCAGGAGATCCCCGGCGCGCGCACGTGGCGGGACGAGCGGCCGCAGCTCGAGAGCTGGCTGCGGGAGCAGGACTCGATCCCGTGGTACCGGTTCTCGGGCGGCAATGCGTTCGGCTTCGGCACGCAGAGCGAGGCCGTCGGCGACGCGGATCCGACGAAGTCCACCGCGCTTGGCTTCAAGAACATCGAGCGCGTCATGCAGTACGTCGTGCCCGCCGGCACGCGCCCCGGCGAGGACAATGAGCTCCTCAAGGACCTGTACGACCGCACCGTCGGCCAGTGGGCCACCGAGGCGGGCCACGTCACCACGGTCGTGGCGGGCGCTACGGTCCAGTACAAGTCGGGCAGCCAGCCGGGCCCGGTGTACACGCCGCTCCCGCGCGCCAGGCAGGTGGAGGCCGTGAAGTTCATCAATGACCAGGTGTTCCACGCGCCCGCATACCTCATCCGCCCCGACATCGCGCTCCGCGTGGAGGCGCTCGGCATGCTCACGCGCGTGGGCAACGCGCAGAACCGCGTGCTCACCACACTGTACCAGGACGCGCGCCTCAACCGGCTGCTCGAACAGCCGACGATGCACCCCGGCCAGTACACCCTGCTCGAGATGGCCGCCGACGTGCAGAACGGCGTGTGGAGCGAGCTGCGCGCGGCCGCGCCGAAGATCGACGCCTACCGGCGCCAGCTGCAGAACAACTACCTCCGCCTCATGAACACGAAGATCAACCCGCCGGCACCCGCGGCCGGTGCTGGTGGCGGCAATGGATTCGGCGGCGGCACGCCCCTCTTCGAGGACGCACGCTCGCAGCTCCGCAGCGAGCTCGTCCTGCTCCGCGAGGACGTGAAGAAGGCGATCCCGAAGACGTCCGATCGCGAGACGCGCGCGCACCTCGAGGCCGCGGAGCACCAGATCGGGGAGATCCTCGACCCGAAGAAATGACCGGCGGACCCCGGCGGCGGGTGCGCCGCCGGGGGGCTTGCGCAACGCCGGGAGCGGACTGAGTGTCTAAGGGGAGAAGCGCAGGGTACGCTCCCTCCCCGCCCCGTCATGTCCATGCTCCGCGGCACCCTCGACATCCTCGTGCTGAAGACCCTCTCGTGGGGTCCGATGCACGCCTTCGAGATCACCTCCTGGCTCGAGGCGCGGTCCGACGGCCACCTCGCCGTCGATGACAGCGCGCTGATCCAGGCCCTGCACCGCATGGAAGCACGCGGGCTGGTGTCGGCCGAGTGGGGCACGACGCCCAACGATCGCCGGGCCCGCTACTACCGCATCACACCGGCCGGCCGCGCCCACCTGCGCACCGCCGGCGCCGACCTCGCCGGCCACGTGGCCGCGATCGGGGCCATTCTCGCGGCCCGGTCGGCGGGGCGATGACGCGACGGCACCTGCGCACGCCCGCGGCCCGCTGACCGACGATGGCCTTCGGACACCTGCGCGACGGCATCCGGCGGCTGTTCCGCCTGCGCGTGCACCGCGAGCACCTCGCGCGCGCCGACGCCGAGGAGGAGCTGCGCGCGTACCTCGACGCGCGCACCGAACAACTGATGGCGGCCGGCCTCTCGCCGGCCGACGCCCGCACCGAGGCGCTGCGGCGGATGGGCGGAAGCTACGAACGCGCGCTCGACGCCGCCGTGCGATCGGCCGAACACCGGGAGAAGACGATGCGACTCCGCGATTACCGCGACGAACTGCGCGACGACCTCCGCTTCGCGGTGCGCGGGCTGCGCCGCGAGAAGCTCTTCACCGCCTTCATCGTCGTGACGCTCGCGCTCGGCATCGGCGCGAACGCCGCGATGTACGGCGTGATCGACCGGCTGTTGCTGCGCGGTCCGGAGCACGTCGTGGACGCCGATCGCGTGATGCGGCTCTACTGGACGGCCAACATCCCGCCGCGCGGCGACGTCACGACGCGCGTCTTCGGCTGGGTGACGTACGACCTGCTGCGCACCCAGGCGAAGGCATTCGACGGCGTCAGCGCGTACACGGTGTACGCGGGCGGCACGCAGTACGGCGAGGGCGTCGATGCCGCGCTCATCCCGTACGGGGCGGCCACCTGGGACCTGTTCCCCACCCTGGGCGTGCGTCCGGTGGCGGGACGGTTCTTCACCGCGCAGGAGGACAGCCCCGATGCGCCGCAGCACGTCGTCGTGCTCGGGTACGGCTTCTGGCGCCGCGCGCTCGGGGGCGACCCGGCGGCGGTGGGCCGCACGATCACGCTGGGATCGGAGCGCTACCAGGTCGTCGGTGTCGCACCACGGGGATTCACGGGGCCGGAACTGACGCCCGTGGACGCATGGATCCCGATGTCGCTGCGGTCGCAGACGGCCAGCAGCAACTGGCAGCGGTCGTGGAACTCGCAGTGGCTGCGCGTCGTCGTCCGCCTGAGGCCGGGCGTGTCACCGGGTCAGGCGGCCACCGAGGCGACCCGCCTCTACCACGCCGCGTACACGGGGAATGATCAGCAGATCCGCGTCGCGCGGCTCTTCCTGGCGCCGCTCCGCGCAAACACCCGCGGCGCGGAGCCGTATGAGGCGACGATTTCGCGCTGGCTGCTCGGCGTGACCCTCATCGTGCTGCTCATCGCGTGCGCCAACACGGCCAACCTGTTGCTCGCGCGCGCCGTGCGCCGGCGACGCGAAGTGGCCGTGCGCATGGCGCTCGGCGCCGGCCGCGCGCGACTGGTGCGGCTCCTGGTCACCGAGAGCATGGTGCTCGCCGGCGCGGGTGCCGTGGCGGGACTGGCCGTCGCGTGGGGCACGGCGTTGCTCATGCGCGGCGTGCTGATTCCGGGCATCGAGTGGCCATCGGCGCCGGTGGATGGGCGGGTGCTCGTGGTGTCGCTCGTCCTCGCGACCGCGGTGGGCGTGCTCACCGGCCTTGCCCCCGGCCTGCGCGCCAGCCGACCGGACCTCACGGCCGCCCTCAAGGCCGGTGCGCGCGAAGGCGGTGGACACTCTGCGCGCCTGCGCGCCACGCTCACGATCGTCCAGGCGGCACTCTCGATCGTGTTGCTCGCGGGCGCCGGCCTGTTCGTGCGCTCGCTCCTGCGCGCGCAGGCCGTGGACCTTGGCCTCGAGCCCGACCGCGTCGTCACCCTCGCGCTGCGGTACCCGACGACACCCCGCGGCAACGATCCGGCGGCGGTTGCGGAACGGGAACGCCGCACCCAGGTGCTACGCGACGCGGTCGCGCGCGCACGAACGCTTTCCACCGTCGAGAACGCCAGCCTCACGGTGGGCCTGCCATTCCAGAGCGCGTTCGGCGTCTTTCAGCGCGTGGCGGGGTGGGACTCGCTGCCGCGCCTCGCCGGCGGAGACGTGAACATCAGCGCCGTCGCGGACGGCTACTTCGCGACCGTCGGCACCCGCATCCTCGAGGGGCGCCCGTTCGGCGCCGCGGACCGCGACGGCTCCGAGCCGGTGGCGATCGTCAGCCACATCATGGCCACCACGCTCTGGCCCGGCCGGTCGCCGATCGGGGAGTGCCTGTACTGGAACGCGAACAGCCGCGACAGCCTTACCACGTGCTCCCGCATCGTGGGCGTGGCGGCCGACGCGCACGGCTACGCGCTGCGCGAACCGCCGCACATGCAGTACTACGTGCCGTTCGGCCAGGAACGCGGGTTCGGCGGCACGAGCCTACTGATCCGTCCGCGGCTGGGGGCCGACGCCGAGGCGGTCGCCGCCGTGCGATCGGAGCTGCTGCAGCTCGATCCCACCATTGCGTTCGTCCAGGTGAACCCCATGTCGGATGTCATCGACACCCTGACGCGGCCCTTCCGCCTCGGCGCGTCCATGTTCACCCTGCTCGGCGTGCTCGCGCTGGTGGTGGCAGCCGTGGGGCTGTACAGCGTCATGAGCTACCTCGTGGCGCAGCGCACGCGGGAGATCGGCGTGCGCATCGCCCTTGGCGCGCGCGCGTCGAGCATCGTCGCGCTCATCCTGCGCAACGGCGTCGGGCTTGCGGCCGCCGGCGTCGCGATCGGCACGGCCATCGCGCTCGCGGCCGGACGGTTCATCGCGCCGCTGCTGTTCGATACGTCACCGCACGACCCGCTTGTCCTCGGCGGCATCGCCGCGCTCCTCCTGGTCGTCGCCGTCGTCGCCAGTGTGGTCCCGGCGCTGCGCGCCAGGGGCGTCGATCCGATGGAGGCGCTCCGGGCGGAGTAGCGCGCGCGCCCGTATCTTGCACCCATGACCATTCCCGCCCGCGAAGCACTCCAGCGCCTCCGTGACGGCAACACGCGCTTCCACACGCACGTCGCGGGCGCGGGAAGCGCACTGGCCAACGCCGAGCACGAGGGCCTGGTCGCCGACCAGAAGCCCATCGCGATCATCCTCGGCTGCTCCGACGCCCGCGTACCCGCGGAGATCATCTTCGACCAGGGGCTCGGCGAGCTGTTCGTGATCCGGGTGGCCGGCAACATCGTGGCGCCGTCGCAGGTGGGCAGCGTCGAATTCGCGGCGTCCATGTTCGGCACGCGCCTGGTGGTGGTGCTCGGACATACGCAGTGCGGCGCGATTCTCGCGACGATCGAGCAGCTCCGCCGCCCGTCCACCGAACAGTCGCGCAACCTGCAGTCGATCGTGGACCGCGTGCGCCCCGCCGTGCAGCCGCTGTTCAGCACCAACCTCGTGGACGACCCCGCCGCGCTCGTACGCAAGGCCGTGCGGGCGAACATCCGCGCGTCGGCCAATCACCTGCGCCACGGCTCGGCGGTCCTCGAACAGCTGATCCAGGACGAAGGACTTCTGGTGGTCGGCGCCGAGTATTCGCTGGAAACGGGCGCGGTCGAGTTCTTCGACGGCGTCTAGCCGGATCCGCTCCTACCGTTCCGGCAGCGCGAACGCCACGTACGTGCCGCCGCTCGGCGCGTCGTTCTTGCCACCACCACACGCGATGACGATGTACTGGCGCCCGTTCACCATGTAGGTGGCGGGCGTCGTGTTGCCCGCCGCGGGGAGGTCGCCCGTCCAGAGGAGCTTGCCCGTCGCCTTGTCGAACGCGCGGATCTTGTGGTCGTGCGTGGTGGCCGCGATGATGAGCAGCCCGTTTTGCGTGACGATCGCGCCGCCGTAGTTGTCGGAGCCCGTGTTCGTGAGGCCCTGCGCCGCGAGCTTCGGATACTCGCCGAACGGGATGGACCACTTCGTCTCGCCGGAGTTGAGGTCGATCGCGTTGAGCGTGCCCCACGGCGGCGTAATGGCCGGATAGCCCTCGTTGTCGAGGAAGATGTCGAACGACGCGTTCCGGTACTTGAGAAAGGTGGGGATGTTCTTCGGCGTGATCGTCGTCTGCGTGCCGGTCATGACATAGTCCGCCAGCTGCGCCACGGCCGAATCACCGAGGGTCGTGGCGAAGGCGGGCATGCGCCCGGTGCCGCCGCGGATGGCGGCCACGATCTGTTCGCGCGAGAGCCGCCTGGCGACGCCCGTGAGCGTGGGCGCGACCGGCGTGTTCTTCGGTCCATGGCACTCGGCGCAGTATGCGCCGAAGAGCGACCGCTCCTCGCGCGGGACGATCTTCAGCACCCAGCCCATCTCGTTCGAGTTCACGTAGAGGAGGCCCGTCTCGGGGTCGAACGCCGGGCCGCCATACTCGCCGCCGCCGTCCACGCCCGGGAAGATGATCGTGCCTTTCTCCGTGGGCGGCGTGAAGGGGTCCGGCGTGGGATTCTCGCGGAAGAGCTTGAGGGCGGCCGCGTGCGCCTCGGGCGTGCGCTCGGTGAGGTCCGCCTCGGTGAGCCGCTGGCGCGCGAACGGCTTCGGCAGCGTCGGGAATCGCTGCGAGTCTGCGGTGACCTCGCCCGGCAGGTTGCCCTTGGGCATATGGCGCCACTCGCTCGGGAACAACTCCTTCCCCGTCTCGCGGTCGAGCACCCAGACGTGGCCCGTCTTGGTGATCTGCGCGATGGCGTCCACCGGCTTGCCGTCGCGCTGCACGGTGACGAGCGCCGGCGCCGCCGGAAAATCGCGGTCCCACAGGTCGTGCTTGAGGCCCTGGAAGTGCCAGATGCGCGTGCCGGTGTTGGCATCGAGCGCGACGATCGAGTTGGCGAACAGGTCGTCGCCCACGCGATTCGCGCCGTAGAAGTCATACGACGCCGAGCCCGTGGCGAAAAACACCATGCCGCGCGTCTGGTCCACGGTGACGCCCGACCACGCGTTCACGCCGCCCGCGACCTTCCACGTGTCCGGCGGCCACGTGTCGTAGCCGAACTCGCCGGGATGCGGAATCGTGTGGAACGTCCAGCGGATGGCGCCGGTCTTCACGTCGTACGCCCGGATGTCGCCGGGCGCGCTCGGCAGCGCCTCGGGCACCGCCGTCCCGACGATGAGCATGTCCTTGTACACCACGCCCGGTGTGCTCGCGCTCACCGAGAGTCCTTCGACCGGCCGGTCGAGGCCCGCGCGCAGGTCCACCCAGCCGCTGTCGTTTCCCCATCCCGCGCTCTTCCCGCCCGTTCGCGCATCGAGTGCGTACAGGCGATACCGGTAGTTGAAGTACACACGGCCGTCGTGCACCACCACGCCGCGATACCGGATGCGCGGCCCGGTGAAGTGTCCGTTGGTCGGGTCGAAGCTCCAGAGTTCCTTCCCCGTGGCCGCGTCGAGCGCGAAGGCGCGCTGCTTCGGCGAGATGCCGTACAGTACGCCCTCGATGATCACCGGGTTCGCCTGCATCTCGGAGCCGGGAAAGGCGTCCTTCGTGTCGTACGTCCACGCCACCTGCAGCTGCGACACGTTCTGCGGCGAGATCTGCGAAAGCGTCACGTAGTGGTCGTGGTTGTCGCTGCCCTGGTACACGGGCCAGTCCGCATTACGGCTGCACGCGCAGAGAACGAGAACGGCGACGGTGGCGATCGGGCGCGACGGCACGGGCGCTCCTGGGGGTGGGGACCGGAAACGACTGCGGCGCCCTGAACATACGGGCGCCGCGTCGTCACCGACATCGCCGCACGGCGTCAGTCGGCGCGGAGCACGTCCGTGGGCGCAGCGCGGCTCGCCTGCCGCGCGGGAATCCACGACGCCGCCAGCGCCGCCCCGAACAGCAGGAGCGACACGCCCGCGAACGTCGCCACGTCGGTCGGCGTCACGCCGTAGAGCAACGACGCGATGAGGCGCGTCGCGCCGGCCGATGCACCGAGGCCGACGACGATCCCGGCGGCAGCCAGGGCCAGCCCGCGCCGCACGACGATCCACTGGACCTGCGCGGCCGCGGCGCCGAGCGCCATGCGAATCCCCATTTCGCGCATGCGCCGCCGGACGAGCTGCGCGACGACACCGTACACGCCGACCACTCCGAGCGCGGCGCCGACCAGCGCGAACGCCAGCATGAGCATCGTGACGAACCGGTCGCGCCCGAGCGCGGCGTCGCGCACCGCATCCATCGTACGGAGCGACGAGATGGCGAGCGCCGGATCGAGCCGCGCCACGATGCCGCGCACGGCCGGCGCCAGCGCGGCCGGGTCGCCGGTCGTGCGAACGACGAGCGTCATCCGGCTGGTCGGCTCCTGCGCGAGCGGCGCGATGATCTCCGGCACCGGGTCCGCGGCGATACCGCCAAGGCGCTCGTCGCCCACGACACCGACGATCGTTCGCCACGTGGAGGTCGAATCCGGCACGCGGTCGAACGAGATGCGGAGCCCCACCGGATTCTCCGACGGGAAGAACTCGCGGACGAACGCCTCGTTGACGAGCACGACGCCCGGCGCGCGGTCGTCGTCGGCCGTGGTGAACAGCCGCCCGGCCTTGAGGGGCACCCCGGCCACGTGCTCGTACCGGGGCGTGACGTCGCGGTGGCGGACCTGGAGCGTGGACGCGATCGGCGGCCGCCCCTGCACCGAGAACTGGCTCGACCACGGCAGCTGGGTGAGCGCAAGCACGGAGACCGAGGCCGCGCCCGTCGCGCCCGGCAGCGCCGCCGACTCACGCTCGAGTGCCGCGAAGAATGCCGTAACCTTCGACGCCGAGTCGTAGCGCGCGCCGGGCAGCGCCACCGTGGCCGTCAACAGCCCATCGGTGCGAAGCCCCGGGTTCACCTGTATCAGGCGCGCGTAGCTCCGCACGAGCAGCCCCGCGCCGACCGCGAGCGTCAGCGCCAGCGCCACCTGTGCCACGAGCAGCGTTTCGCCGAGCCGCCGCGCCCGCCGCGACGTGGAGGCGCCGCGGCCGTCGTCCTTGAGCGCATCCGCGGGCGCGCGCCTCGTGGCCCACAGCGCCGGCGCAACGCCGAACACGAGCGACGCCACCAGCGTGACGGCCGTGACGTATGCCAGCACCGTGCGATCAACCGCAAACTCCGCGACCGGCAGGGTCCCCGGAGGCTGCATGGACATCAGCGCGCGCGTGCCGGCCCAGCCGATCGCCAGGCCCGCCACACCGCCGGCAACGGCAAGCACCACACTCTCCGTGAACGCGGTCCGGGCGAGCCGCCCCCGGCCGGCGCCAAGCGCCAGGCGCAGCGCCATCTCACGCTGGCGGCCCGCCACGCGCACGAGCAGCAGGTTCGCGACGTTCGCGCAGGCGATGAGCAGCAACACCGCGACGCCGCCGAGCATCGCGTACAGCAGCCGACTCGCATCCCCGACGAGGAACTGATGCAGCGGCTCGAGCCCCGCGCCCATATGCGTGTTCGTTTCCGGATGCTGCGACTGCAGCCGCGTCACCACGGCCTGGAGCTGGGCGTTGGCCTCGGCAAGCGTTGCGCCGGGCTTGAGCCGGCCTACGAGCCGCAGCGAATGCGCACGCCGGAAGGACACCTTCGCGCGATCGTTCGGGTCCCAGCCGATGGGACGGTACAGGTCCGGCTTCATGCCGGGGATCACGAACGACTCCGGCATGACCCCGATCACCGTCACGGCGCGCCCGTTGAGCTGTATGGTCCGCCCCACGACGCTCGAGTCGCGGCCGAGCACGTCGCGCCACAGCGCGTAGGACAGCACCGCCGGTCCCGGCGCGTTTGACGCGTTCCACGTCGCCGCCGTGTCGAACGTCCGCCCGAGCAGCGGTCGCACGCCGAGCACCTGGAACAGGTTGCCCGTCACCGACCGCGATGCGAGCATCCGCGGCTCGCCGAAGCCCGTGAGCGTCGCGTTGAGGTCGAAATCGAAGTAGGCGGCGATGTCGTCGAACGCCGCCACCTGGTCTTTCCAGTCGAGATAGTTGGCCGGCGCCGCCTGCGCGCGCGTCCAGTGGAAATCGGGGTTGGTCTCCCAGAACGCCACGAGCCGGTCCTGATCGGCGAACGGCAGCGGTCGCAGCACCACGGCGCTCACCGCTGAGAAGATCGCCGTGTTCGCGCCGATGGCGAGCGCGAGCGTGAGGACCGCCGCCGTGGCGAACGCGGGCGCCCGCCGCAGGCCGCGCAGCGCGAGCCGCGCGTCGGCGCGCAGCTCCCCCAACAGGTCGAGCAGCCGCAGCCGGCGCTCGCGATCACGGGCCGAGCGCCGCACATCCCCGCTGGCATCGTGCCCGGACGCGCTGAGCGTGTGCAGCGCTTGTGCACGAGCCGCGGCAGGATCGATGCCACGCGCTTCGAGGTGCGCCGCGTGCTCGGCCATCATCGACTCCATCTCCGCGTCGGCGTCCCGCGCGGCGGACTCGGTGCGATGCACGCCAAGGTCCACGACCCGCCTGACGCCATCGCGAATCTCGCGCGGATCCTTGCCGGCGCTCATTCGGCCTCCCGCAGCTTCGGCGACCGCGCCGACAGGATGTCCGTCAACGCGCTCACCGACTGGCGGATCGCATCGGTCTCCTCGCGGAGCGCCTCGCGTCCGGCACCGGTGAGCGTGTAGTACCGCGCCTTCCGGTTGTTTTCCGTCACGCCCCATGCGCCCACAAGGCACTCGCGCGCCTCGAGGCGGTGCAGCGCCTGCAGGAGCGCCGCGTTCTCGATCGGGAACTCCCCGCGGGAACGGTGTTCCAGCCACTGCGCGATCTCGAATCCGTGCATCGGCCCCCACGACAGGGCCTTCAACACGAGCACGTCCAGCGTGCCGCGAATCACCGCCATTGGACGTTCCTCCACCAAGGTTCTCCTGTAAGACACTTGGATGACGCCTGGGGTTGCCTCGAGGGGTGGCCGGCCAGGGCGGACCTCGGCCCGCCGGTTCGCATCATGGCCCGCCGGCCGTGGTTGCGGCACGCGGGGCCGCATGAAAAACTTCAGGCACCCCCCGCCAGCCTCCACCTCTCGGGCATCATGACTCTGCTGACGCGTGGCGCATTCGTTCGGGTTTCCCTTGCCATGGTCCTCGGCGCGGCCGCCACGGCATGCGCCTCCGCGGGCGCCAGGCCCGCCGCAACGCCGGCCGCCGCCCCGGCCATCCGCGAGGAGGCAATCACCTTCCGGAGTGGCAGGGACTCGCTCACGGGCACCCTCTTCCTCCCGCCGGGCGCGGTCCGCCATCCCGCCGTGATCATGCTGCACGGATCCGGCGGCGAGGACCGCTCCGCCAACCGCGAACTCGCGCTCGCCTTCGCGGCCGATGGCATCGCGGCGTTCACGTACGACAAACGCGGCACCGGCGCGTCATCGGGCGACTGGAAGAAGGCGGGATTCACCGACCTGACCGCCGACGCGGCGAACGCGGCGATCGCGGTCCGCAACCGCCCGGACATCGACCCGAACCGGCTCGGCGTGTACGGCCGCGGCCAGAGCGCGACGATGCTGCCCATGGTCGCCGAGCGCGACGCGTCGATCAGCTTCCTGATCGCCGTCGGACCCAACGGGGTGGCGGCGGATTCACTCGACACCTGGCGCTACGATCCCGACGCCCACTGGCGCTCGGTGAACGGCGCCGTGTACCTCGCATGGGGCGCGAACGACCAGCGGGTGCCCGTGCAGAAGAGCAAGGACCTGATCACGGCCGCGCTCAAGCGCGACACGCCGCGCGAGGAACTCACCTGCGTCTATCCGGGCGCCGACCACGCGATCGCCGTGGCCGGTCACCCCGCGCCCGATTTCGTGCGCGACGTGACGCAATGGGCTCTCGTCGCCGTGCGACTCGCGGCGCCGCCGGGCGGACCCTACTCGGCGGCGTGCCGGTAGCCGCGGCTGCGGTTCACGGTTTCAGCTTCGCCCGGTCGTCGCGCACGACCTTCCCGCCCTCCATCACCCAGTTCACGCGCTCGGTGACGGTGATGTCCTGGAGCGGATCGCCGGGCACGGCGATGAGGTCGGCGAACTTGCCCGGCGCCACGGCGCCGCGGTCCGTCTTGCCGAGCACCTCGGCGGCTACGGTGGTGGCGGATTGGAGGGCGGCGAGCGGCGTCATGCCCGCCTTCACGTAGTACGCGAACTCCTTCGCGTTCTCGCCGTGCGGGTACACGCCCGCGTCGGTGCCGAATGCGATCTTCACGCCCGCCGCGACGGCCTTGCGCAGGCTCTCGTGGGCGTACGGGATGACCGTTTCGGCTTTCTGGCGCACGAGCGGCGGCAGGACGGCCATGTTGATGCGGTACGTCAGGTACGTCGTGGGAACGAGATACGTGCCGCGTTCCTTCATCATGGCGATGGCCTCGTCGTCGAGCATGGAGCCGTGTTCGATCGTTTCCACGCCCGCACGGATCGCCGCCTTGATGCCGTCGGTGCCGTGCGCGTGGGCGGCCACCTTGATGCCGTGCCGCGCCGCCTCGTCGACGATCGCCTTCATTTCCTCGTAGGAGAGTTGCTGCGCGCCGACCGGGCCTTCGAGCGAGAGCACGCCGGCCGTGGCGCAGATCTTGATCACCTGCGCGCCGTGCTTGATCTGGTAGCGCACGGCTTCGACGGCCTCCCACGGCCCGTTGACGACGCCGTCCCGGGGGCCGAGTTCGAGGATGCCGGGCGCGAAGCCCGTCACGTCGCAGTGTCCGCCGGTGATGCCGATCAGGTTGCGCGACGGGATGATGCGTGGCGCCAGCACCGTGCCCGCCTCCATCGCGCGGCCGAGCGCCACCGTGACCTCGCCGCCGAAATCACGCACCGTCGTGAACCCGGCCATGAGCGTGGTGCGCGCGTTCTTCGTCGCCTTGTATGCCGCGTCGATGTCCGTGGTGGTCACGGGTTCGATGAACGACGTGGCGCTGATCTCGCTCGCCAGGTGCGTGTGCAGGTCGATCAGTCCCGGCAGGAGCGTCACGTCGCCGAGGTCCAGGACGGACGCGCCCGCCGGCGCGGTCGCGGGATTCACGGCGGTGATCCGGTCGCCGACCACGACGACGACGGGGTTGCGCAGCATCGTTCCCGTCGTGACGTCGAGCATGCGCGCCGCGCGAACGATCACGGGGGCCGGGGTGGCGGGCGCCTGCTGCGCCGACGCCGCGCCAAACGATGTGCCGAGCGCTGTGGTGAGCGCGGCGGCGAGGATCGAGTGCTTCATGTGGCAGACCTCATCGTGGTGGGATCACGGAACGCTTGCTCAGCCCGGGGTGCCGGCCGCCTTGGCGACGACCTTCGTCCAGCTGTCGCGCAGGGTCACGATTCGATTGAATACGAGGGAGGCCGGTGTGGAATCGACGGGGTCGGGCCAGAAGTAGCCCGTGCGCTCGAACTGGTATCGCGTGCCGGGCGGGTCGAGCGCCACACTCGGCTCGACCTTCGCGCCCGTGAGCGTGACGAGCGATGCCGGGTTGAGGCGCGTCACGAAATCCGTGTCGTCGCCGGACTCCGGGTCCGGCACGGCGAAGAGCCGGTCATACAGGCGGAGCGTGCAGTCGAGCGCGCGCGCCGCCGACACCCAGTGGATGGTGCCCTGCACTTTCCGGCCGTCGGGCGCGTCGCCGCCACGCGTGGCCGGGTCGTAGGTGCACCGCAGTTCCACGACTTCGCCGGCGGCGTCCTTCACGACCTCGTGGCAGGTGATGAAGTACGCATAGCGCAGGCGCACCTCGCGGCCCACGGAGAGGCGGAAGAACTTCTTCGGCGCGTCCTCCATGAAGTCGTCGCGCTCCACCCACAGTTCGCGCGAGAACGGCACCTTCCGCGAGCCGGTCTTCGGCACGTCGTGCGGGTAGTATGAGGCATCGAGTTCCTCGACCTGCCCTTCGGGATAGTTCGTGATGACGACCTTGAGCGGCTTCGTCACGCAGAGCACCCGCGGCACCTCCATGTTCAGGTCGTCGCGGATGGCGTGCTCGAACGTGGCGATCTCGGTGCGCTGCGGCTTGCGCGAGACGCCCACCGTGTCGGCGAAGGCACGGAGCGCCTCCGGGCGCACGCCGCGACGCCGCATGCCGGCGATCGTCGGCATGCGCGGGTCGTCCCAGCCGGAGACGTGGCCCTCGTTCACGAGGCGCAGGAGCTTGCGCTTGCTCACGACCGTGTAGTCGAGCTCGAGGCGCGAGAACTCCGTCTGTTCCGGCGGATTCACGAAGCCGGCCTCGCGCACCAGCCACTTGTAGATGTCGTTGTTGTCCTTGAACTCGAGCGTGCAGAACGAGTGCGTGATGCCCTCGAGCGCGTCCGAGAGGCCATGCGCGAAGTCGTAGAGCGGGTAGATGCACCAGGCATCGCCGCGGCGGTAATGCGACGCGTGCCGGATCCGGAGCAGCAGCGGATCGCGCATGATCATGTTCGGGTGCGCCATGTCGATCTTCGCGCGCAGCACGTGGGCGCCATCGGGGAACTCGCCGGCCTTCATGCGGCGCAGCAGGTCGAGGTTCTCGTCCGGTGTGCGGTCGCGGAAGGGGCTTGCCGTGCCGGGCGCCGTCACCGTGCCGCGGCCCGCGCGGATCTGCTCCTCGTTCTGCGAGTCCACGTACGCCTTGCCGGCCTGCACCAGCCGTTCGGCGATGTCGTAGAGCGGCTCGAAGTAGTCGCTGGCGAAGAACTCGCCGGCCCACTCGAAGCCGAGCCAGCGCACGTCCTCCTCGAACGCGCGGACGTACCGGATGTCCTCCGTTTCGGGGTTGGTGTCGTCGAAGCGGAGGTTGCAGCCGCCGCCGAAGTCACGGGCGACGCCGAAGTTGAGGCAGATCGACTTCACGTGCCCGATGTGGGCGAACCCGTTGGGCTCGGGCGGGAAGCGTGTCTTGATGGCACGGCCGAAGCGGTTCGACGCGGCGTCGGCGGCGACGAGGTCGCGCAGGAAGTTCGAGCGGGCTGGTGCGTCGGTCATCGGCGAAATATCGCATGCTGTCCCCCCATCCTGCCGTCGGCCATCGGCCATCTGCCACCTGACTCCTTTCAAACCCGCTCCCCGTATGGGATGTCGAACCCGCGACCTCCTCCCCAGGCCCATGCGACGCAATTTCCGCTCTGCCCGCCCCCTCCTCGGCTCATCCCTCCTCGCGCTCGGCGCGCTGAGCGCGGCCGCCGGCGCCCAGACACAGCGACGCACGCTGTCCGGCCACGAGGTCCGCATCTACGACCTGGTCGGCGCCGTGACGATCGAGTCCGGCAACGTCAGCGACGTCACCGTGGAAGTCACGCTGCGTGGCGCCGACGCCTCGCGCCTCCGCGTCGAGACCGGCACCGACCGCGGCGTGCCGTCGCTCGGCATCGCCTTTCCCGACGACGACATCGTCTATCCCGAGCTCGGGCGCTCGTCGAACTGGAGCTTTTCGATGGGCCGCGACAGCCGCTGGGAGAATGGCAACGACGGCTGGTGGCCGTTCAACCGTCGGGTGCGCGTGAAGGGTTCCGGCCGGGGTGCGGAGGCCTGGGCGGACATGCGGATCATCGTGCCATCCGGACGCCGGGTGGACGTGAAGGTGGGCGTCGGTTCGGTCAGCTCGCGCGGCGTGAATGGCGACCTCGGCCTCGACGTGGCGTCGGCGCGCGTGCGCGTTGATGGACACACCGGCACGCTGCGCCTCGACACCGGGTCAGGCGGGGCGGAGATCTCCGACGTGCGCGGCGACGAGCTGAAGGCGGATGTCGGGTCCGGTCACGTGAGCGTGCGCGGCGTGAGTGTGGACCGGTTCACGGTGGAGAGCGGCTCGGGCGGGATCGACGTGGACCAGGTGAAGGCGCCGGAGATCAAGGTGGACGTCGGCTCCGGCGGCGTGCGGGTCGATCGCGCCACCGGCGATCGGATCCGCCTGGAGACCGGGAGCGGCGGGGTGAGCTTCGAACTGCTGAACTCGCCGAAGTCGCTCGACGTGGAAGCCGGGAGCGGCACCGTCACGCTGCGCCTTCCCGCCGACCTCGACGCCGAGCTCGACATCGAGACCGGGAGCGGCGGCATCGACTCCGACTTCGCCGTCGCGGTGAACCGGTACGAACGGCGGCGGCTGCGCGGTACGATCGGCAAGGGCACCGGTCGCATTCACGTCGAGACGGGTTCCGGCGGGGTGCGACTGCGCAAGGGATGACCCCGCGCGGCGTCGCGGCCGCGGCCGCGGCGATCAGAGGGCCCTGCCGGCAACCGTCGGCGGGGCCTTTGCGTCGTGGAGGGCAGCGGAACCTTGCGCCGATGCGCCGGTAGCAAGCACGATATCGCGCACTTCGGCCACCCCCCAGACCGGCGAGCCATCGTGGCGTCCAATCCAGTCGTGCTCGTCACGGCCCGCGCGGCCGCCCTGGGGTCGCTGCTCCTGGTCATCGCACCGCTGCGGATTGCAGCGCAACAGGCCCCGCGACAGCCGCGACCGGGACGGGGGAACCTCATCGGTGTCGTCGTCGACACGCTCGGGCGCCCGCTCGACAGCGTTCAGGTGTTCATCGCGGGCCACCGGCGCTCGGCGTTGACGCCCCGCGACGGCACGTTCCGGTTCGACAGCATCGGCACCGATACGGTGACGGTCACCGCGCGCCGGACGGACCATTACCCGTCGTCGAAGCTGGCGAGGCTCGCGAAGGACGGCGGCACGCTCGTGTTCGAGCTCATTCCGCGCCTGGCCACGCTGCCCGTGGTGGTCACCGAGGCAACGCTGTCGGGGGTGCGCGGCGTGGTAAGTGACACCGCGTTCCACGCCATTGCGGGGGCCGACATCCAGGCGCTTGGTGGGCGAGGCGGCATCGTGCACAGCGATTCGCTCGGCGCCTTCTTCCTCGACGTGACGCCCGGGCAGTACATGGTGCGCGTCACGAAGCCGGGGATGTTGCCGCAGATGATCGGCGTGACAGTGCCCCCCACCGGCGGCCGCCGGCTCGCGGTGCACCTGGAGCCGGGCACGGACCCGTACCACGCGCGGCGCGCGTGGGCGGTGGACGGGATCACCGAGCGGCTCGAGCGCCGGAGCGCGGTGTGGTCGCATGTGTATTCGCGCGAGGACATCGCCAGGCTGCACGTGGACGACGTGGTGACGCTGGCGAAGCTCGGTGCCATCGGGCCCGTATCGGAGGACTGCTCCGTGTCCGTCAACGGCCTCACGTCGGCGCCGCTGTGGTCCATCAACCCCGACGACATCGAGTTCTTCGAGGTGTACGCCAGGATGCCGGCGATGGGCATGGGCACCACGCAGCCGCACGGCGTGACGAGCATCAACGGCAACACGCGCATCCGCACCCAGGGTACGGCGCCGAGGTCGTCGCGCATGGGTGGCGGCGCGGGCGGCTCCTGCCCCGAAGGGATGTTCGTCTGGACCGCGCGATGAGCGTCCGTCTCGCCTGCCTCGGACTGCTGACGGCCGCGGCCGCCGCGGCACCGGCGTTCGCCCAGGGCGCCGGCGACGTGCCCGGGCGCACCATCGTCGGCATCGTGGTCGATTCGAGCGGGCGCCCCGTCGACAGCGCCGAGGTGATGGTCGAGGCCCGGCGGCGCAGCGTGCTCACCGGGGCCGACGGGCGCTTTCGCCTCGACGGCATCCCGCCCGCGCGGTACACGGTGGTCGCGCGCAAGGTCGGTCACCTGCCCGACCAGGCGCGCGTGGTCGTCGAGAACTCGCGCGGCGTGGAGGTGCGGCTGCAGCTGGGCGCCTTTGCCTACCGCCTGAACGCGTCGGTCACGGTTGCGCAGCAGACCGGCCTGCGCGGCGTGGTCTCGGACACGGGCCTTCGCGCGCTCGCCGACGCGCTCGTACGCATCCGCGGCACGCCGTTCACCGCGACGAGCGACACCGCGGGCCGGTTCCGGATCGACCTCCCGCCGGGCAGCTACGTGGCGACGATCGCCCACCCCGGGTTCCGCACGCAGACGCTGAGCGTCGAGCTGCCGGCCGACGAGGGGCGCAATATTGCCGCGCTCCTCGAGCCTGCCGCCCGGCCGATGACGAATCGCGAGGCGGCGGCGGTGTTCGACCTCGACCGGCGTATCGCCGGAAGCACGAAGGCGAGCCGGGGCCTCTTCACGCGCGAGTACCTCGACCAGACGTCGTTCCACCTGGACCAGATCGCGACGAACGTTCAGGTCCGGCAAGTCGCGGAGGATTGCACGGCGTACATCGATGGCGGGCCGTTCACGATTCCACTGTGGGCGATCACGCCGAGGGAGCTGGAATTCCTCGAGGTGTACCGGACCGGCACGCGGTCAACCGCGAGCTCGCAGCGGATGACGGGCGGCGCCGCACGCCCCGGCGGCGCGGGCGACACCCGTGGCGCGGGGTCGACCTGCCCCGTGATCTATGCCTGGTACCGCAAGTAGTCCGCTGAACTACGCCGCGCCGGCCTCACGGAGGATGAACGCGTAGCGGAACGCCTGCTCCCTGAGGCGCTCGTAGCGGCCCGACGCGCCGCCGTGCCCGGAACCCATCTGCATCTTGAGCAACAGGCGATTGGCGTCGGTCTTCGTGGCGCGCAGCCTGGCCACCCACTTCACCGGCTCCCAGAACGCCACGCGCGGGTCGTTGATCCCGCTCGTCACGAGCAGCGCGGGGTACGCCTTCGCCTCGACATTGTCGTACGGCGAGTAGCGGCGCATGTACGCGTAGGCCGCTGGCTCCTTCGGGTTGCCCCACTGCTCCCACTCCTGCGCGGTGAGCGGGATGGTCTCGTCGAGCATGGTGTTGATGACGTCCACGAACGGCACGTCGGCGACGACCGCGCGGAACAGGTCGGGCCGCATGTTGGCGATGGCGCCCATGAGGAGCCCGCCGGCACTCCCGCCGTGCGCCACCAGCCGCGCCGGTGACGTGTAGCGCTCGCGCACCAGGTACTCGGCGCAATCGATGAAGTCGGTGAACGGGTTCATCTTCTTCATCATCTTGCCGTCGTCGTACCATGCGCGGCCCATCTCCTGGCCGCCGCGGATGTGCGCGATGGCATAGACGAACCCGCGGTCGAGCAGCGAGACGCGCGTGGAGCCGAACGTGGGCTCCAGCGTGTAGCCATACGAGCCGTACGCGTAGAGGAGCAGCGGGCGCGTGCCGCTGCGCTCCAGCGGCTTGCGATAGACGATCGAGATGGGGACGGCCGTGCCGTCGCGCGCGGGCGCCATGACGCGTTCCACGGCGTACTGCGTGGGGTCGTACCCGCCGAGCACCTCGTCGCGCTTGAGCAGCGTGCGGCCGCGCGTTTCGACGTCGTAGTCGAACACCGAATCGGGCGTGACGAGCGAGGAGTAGGTGAACCGGAGCAGCGTCGTGCCGAACTCCGGGTTCGAGCCGAGCCCCACGCCGTACGCCGCCTCGGGGAGCGCGATGTCGTACGACTCCCGCACGCCGTTCGGCAGGTCCGCCGACCCCGCCGCGCTCCCGGCTGCTGCGAGCATCAGGACGCGCACTTTCCGGAGGCCCGCGTGCCGCTCGAGCACCACGATGTGCGTCGCGAAGCAGTCCACGCTCTCCACGAACACGTCGTCGCGGTGCGGCAGCCAGTCGGCCCAGGCACCCGGCGACGCCACCGGCGCGCGCATCACCTTGAAGTTCCGCGCGCCATCGAGGTTCGTGAGCACGTAGAGGTAGTCGCCGCCCGACGACACCTCGTATTCCACGTCGCGTTCGCGCGCACGCACCAGCACGGGGGTGCGGGCGGGGGCGTGCGCATCCACCATCCAGGTCTCCCCCGTGGTGAAGCTGCCGCTCACGACGAACACCCAGCGGCCGTCGCGCGAGCGCCCGACGCCGACGTTGAACAGCGGGTCGTCATCGCGGAACACGGAGATGTCGTCGGCGCGCGGCGTACCGACGCCGTGCCGCCACACGGCATTGCTGCGCTTGGCCGCGTCGGTGGTCGTATAGAACACCGTGCGGCTGTCGCTCGCCCACGCGAGCCCGAACCCGAGGTCGGCCACGGCATCCTCGCGCCAGTTCCCGGTCGTGAGGTCGAGGATGCGCAGCGTGAATGCCTCATACCCCGACGTGTCCACGAGCAGCGCGAGCAACGTGTGGTCGGGGCTCACGTCGAGGCCGCCCAGCTGGTAGTACGCATGGCCCTCGGCCGCCGTGTTCTGGTCGAAAAAGACCTGCTCCGGCGCGTCGGGCGAGCCGTGTTTCCGGCAGTAGATCGGGTACGCCTTGCCCTGCTCCGTGCGCACGTAGTAGTACCAGTCGTCGCGCTTCACGGGCGGCTGGGAGTCGTCTTCCTTGATTCGCGCGAGCATCTCGTCGTAGAGCTGCTTCTGGAGCGGCTCGGTGTCCTTCATCACCGCGTCGGTGTATGCGTTCTCGGCGTTGAGGTACGCGATGACCTCGGGGTTCTCGCGGTCGCGGAGCCAGGCATAGTCGTCGCGGCGGGTTTCGCCGTGGAGCTCGACGGCGGTCGGCACGCGCCGGGCCACCGGGGGCATCGGTTCAGTCATGGACGAAAGCTATCTTATGGTCGTGCCCGCACCGTCCGCCGGTGAACGCCTGCTGCGCCTCTGGCGCCGGCTCGAGCCCTTGCCCGGCGGCCGCTGGCTGTTCGGCCTCGCCGTGCGCGCGATGATTCCGTACACCGGCTCGGTGTCGCCGCGCGTCGAGGTGCTGGAGCCGGGCCGCGCCGTGATCTCCATTCGGCAACGCCGCCGCCTCGAGCAACACCTCGGATCGATCCACGCCATCGCGCTGGCGAACGTGGCGGAGTTCGCGAGCGGCGCCGCCATGAGCACCGCCCTGCCGGCCGGCTATCGGGGCATCGTGACACGCTTCGCGATCGAGTACTTCAAGAAGGCGCGCGGCGTGGTGACCGCGGAGGCGCGCACGGCGCTGCCCGACCTCTCCGTGGAGGCGGACCACGATTTCACGGCCAACATCCACGACGCGGCCGGCGACCTGGTGGCGCGCGCAACCGCCACGTGGCGGCTGGGACCCGCCAGGGCATGAGCGCCGCCGCGCAGTTCTGCCAGCGGGTGGGCATCGAGTACCCGGTGATTTGCGGCGCCATGTATCCGTGCAGCAACCCGGAGCTGATCGCGGCAGTGTCCGAGGCCGGCGGCATCGGGGTGGTTCAGCCGGCCGCGCTCACGTTCGTGCACGGGTACGAGTTCCGCGCCGGCATGCGGCGCATCCGCGAGCTGACGTCGAAGCCCCTGGGCTTCAACGCCCTGATCGAACAGTCGTCGCGGTACTACCGCGAGCGCATGGAACGCTGGATCGACGTTGCGCTCGAGGAAGGCGTGCGCTTCGTGGTGACGTCGCTGGGGAAGCCGCGCTGGGTGGTGGACCGCGTGCACGCGGCCGGCGGCGTCGTGTTCCATGACGTGACGAATGCGAAGTGGGCGGCCAAGGCGGTTGACTCAGGCGTGGACGGCCTCATCGCGGTGAACAACCGCGCGGGCGGGCACGCGGGCCCGGAGTCGGCCGAATCGCTCATCGCCGACCTCGCACGGTTCCACCTGCCGGTCGTGGCGGCCGGCGGAGTGGGCACGGCCGGCGACTTCGTCGCAATGCTGCGGCACGGCTACGCGGCCGTGCAGCTCGGAACGCGGTTCATCGCCACACCCGAATGCCGGGCGAGCGACGCGTACAAGCAGGCGATCCTGCGGGCGACCGCGCGGGACATCGTGCTCACGGAGCGGCTCACGGGCGTCCCGGTCGCCGTGATCAACAACGAATGGGTGCGGCGCACCGGCACGCGCGCCGGCCCGATCGCGCGCTGGATGCTGCGCGGCCGGCGCACCAAGCACTGGATGCGCACGATTTACGCGCTGCGGTCGGGGCTGTCGCTCAAGTCGGGGCTGATGCGCGAGGCCGCGACCGAGTACTGGCAGGCCGGCAAGTCGGTGGACGGCATCGACGGCGTCCGGCCCGCCGGCGACATCGTGCGGGAGTTCGGCGAGGCGTGGCGCGCGTCCGGCGTGTAGCTTCACCGCACCCGCCGGTCGCCCACCTCCCCGCCCACGCCCCGACGCCATGGCCGCAGCGCGTCGCACCGCCCCAGCCACCGTCGTCCTCGCCGCCCTCGTGCTCGCGGGCACGATGTGGGTCGGCGGCCGGTCGGTGGCGGGGGCGCCGCCACTCGGCGGGCTCCTCGATCCGGTGAACGGCGTCTGGGCGCTGGCCCGGCGCGCATTGCCCCCGGCACGCGCGGAGGCCGCGATCCCGCACCTGTCGGCGCCCGTGGACGTGCGCGTGGACGACCGCGGCGTGCCGCACATCTTCGCGTCGAGCATCGCGGACGCCGCGCGCGCGATGGGATACGTGCACGCGCGCGACCGCCTGTTCCAGCTCGAGATCCAGACGCGCGCCGTGGCGGGCACCCTGTCCGAGATGGTCGGCGATCGCGCGCTCCCGCTCGACCGCGAGGCGCGCGAACAGGGCCTCGCCGACGCGGCAACGCGCGGGTTCGACCGGCTGCCGCCGGACGCGCCCGCCCGCGTGCTCGCCACCGCCTACGCCGACGGCGTGAACGCCTACATCGACGCCATGACGCCGGCCGACCTGCCGTTCGAGTTCCGGCTCCTCGACGCGCGGCCCCAGCGATGGGAACCGAAATACACGGCGTACCTGTTCGCACGCATGGGCCTCACGCTCGCCTATACCGACGGCGAGCTGCGGCGCGCCGCGATGGAGGCGCTCGTGGGGCACGACGCCACCGACGCGCTCTTTCCGCGCAACAGCCCCATCCAGGAACCGATCCAGCCGAACGGCCAGCACGCGCCGCGCTTCGACTGGCAGGTGATCCCGCCCCCGAAGCCCGGGGACGGCGCTACCGCACGTACCGCGCTCGCCGAGATCGAGCGGCGCGCCACGCTCGCGTCGGCGCTCGACGGCGTCGTGGACCTCGGCGCCGGGCGTCGCGCGCTCGACCCTGCGGCGCCGCTCGGGGCCGCCCTCGCGCGCCCCACCGACGACGCGGCGGTCGGCAGCAACAACTGGGTGGTCGCGCCGAAGCGGACGGCCGCGGGACACGCCCTGCTCGCCGGCGACCCGCACCTCTCGCTCACGCTGCCGTCCATCTGGTACGAGGCGCACCTCGTCGTGCCCGACTCGCTCGACGTGTACGGCGTGACGATTCCCGGCGCGCCGATCCCGCCCATCGGGTTCAACCGCAACGTGGCGTGGACGGAAACGAACACCGGCGCGGACGTGGCGGACTATTTCGTCGAGACCGTGGACGACCCCGCGCACCCGCGCCAGTACAAGCTCGACGGGGCGTGGAAACCGCTGCGCCAGCGCGTCGAGGTGATTCGCGGCCGCGGCGGCCACGTGATCGAGACGGACACGGTGCTCGAGACGCACCGCGGGCCCATGCTCCGGAGCGGCGGCCAGTGGGTGTCGCGGCGCTGGACCGTGACCGACGGCTACGACGTCATGAAGCCGTTCCTCGGCGCCGCGCGCAGCGCGAGCGTGCGCGAGCTGTGGGCGGCCACCGACTCGTTCCTCGCGCCGGCGCAGAACTTCGCCACCGCCGACCGCGGCGGGCACATCGCGATCCGTTCGACCGGCCGGTTCCCGATCCGCCCGAAGGACGCCGACCGCGGTGACGAGCTCCGCGACGGGTCGCGGTCATCGAGCGACTGGCAGGCGTGGTGGACCACGGCGGAGTACCCGCAGGCGTACGATCCGCCCCAGGGTTACGTGGCCTCCGCCAACCAGCAGCCGAAGGATCCGCGCGTCGATCCCCGCTATCTCGGCTGGGACTGGCCGTCGCCATGGCGCGCGATGCGCATCAACGAAATGCTGCGCGCCGATTCGGCGGTGACGCCTGACCGGATGCGGCGCATGCAGACCGACCCCCTGAGCGCGGAGACGCCGCTCTTTCTCCCGCGGTTCATCGCGGCGGGCGAGGCCGGCACCGCGCAGGACGCATCGCTCGCGACGGCGGTGAGCGTCCTCAAGGAGTGGGACGGCCGCTACACGAGCGACAACACCGGCGCCGTGCTGTACGAGGCCGCGCTCGACGAGCTGACCACGCGCACGTGGGACGAGCTGGTGGACACCTCGGCGGCGGGCCGCAACCGCCGCGTGGCCACACCCGAGGCCGAGGTCACGCTCGAGTTGATGCAGCAGCCCGACAGTCCGTGGTGGGACGACCGGTCCACGCCCGACGTGCACGAGCGCCGCGACGACATTCTTCGCGCGAGCCTCGCCGCCGCGTTCACGCGCGTCGTGGCGCGCCTCGGCGTACCCGGGCCCGCGTGGGCGTGGGGCCGCACGCGCCATGCGCTCGTCCGTCACCTCCTGGGCATCCCCGCTCTCTCGCGCGCCAACGTGCCGGTGAGTGGCGGAGGCCCGGGAGCGGTCACGCCCTCGGCGGGCGACGGCAATCACGGCGCAAGCTGGCGCATGGTCGTCGAGCTGGGCGACGAGGTGCGCGCCTGGGGCATCTACCCGGGCGGCCAGTCCGGCAACCCCGCCAGCCCGCGCTACGCCGACCGACTCGGCAAATGGAGCGCCGGTACGCTCGACTCGCTGCATTTCCCGCGCCGAGCGCAGGACCTCGCCCCCGCGAACACCTCGTCGCGGCTCAGCCTGCGAGGCGCGCCGTGACCCGCCAGCTGGCCCTGCGCACGCTCGTGGTGACCCTCGCGTTCATCGCCGCCTCGCTCCTGGCGTGGTGGGCGCTGCCCGTCGCCGCGGCGATGTTCGGCGCGCTCACCCGCGACGACCGCAGCGGCGCAGTCGTCGCCGGAACCGCGGGCATGCTGTCCTGGGCCGTACTCCTCGCGTGGGATGCGTGGGCCGGACCCGTTGGCCAGGTCGCCGCGACCCTCGGTGGCGTGCTCCAGATCAAGGCCGTGGCCGTGTACGTGCTGACGCTCGCGTTCCCCGGCCTCCTCGCCGTGTGCGCCGCGATCGTCGCGCGGGCCGTGGCCCGCGCGACGAAGCCCGCGCGCGCGCCGGCCGCGGCTGCTACCGCGACGCCGCCGGCGTGAACCCCCCGAACGTGCGCCGCAGCGTGAGCAGCACGTTGCGCGTGGCGATCGGGAACAGGTAGCGGTTGGTGCCATCGGTGGTGCCCGCGGCGTACGCGTCGCCGTTGAGGATGTTGTTGACGTCGAGGCGCAGTGACGTCGCGCCCGCGGCCCACGAGAGCGAACCGTCGAGCATCCCGTACGCCGGCACGACCTGCGCGTCGTTCCCGTCGTTGGCGAGGTGCATCCGCGCGATGTAGCGGCCGGCGAGCGCCAGCCGCAGGGCGCCCGGCAGCGGCCGCTCCCAGCGCAGGTTCGCCGTCGTCGGCGGCGTGAGCAGCGGCTCGACGTCGTAGTACGTCACGCCGGCCGCTTCATCGGTGTACACGTCGATCCGCGCGCGCATGAGCGCGACGTTCCCGCTCAGCGCGTCACCGGTGGGAAGCGTGGCGCTGCCGTCGAGCTCCACGCCGCGGCGGTAGCTGCGCGGCACGTTGCGCCGCAGCTGGGCGCCCGTGAGCGCGACCTTGCCGATCGGCGCGATCTCGTTGTGGAACTCCATGTCGAACAGGTTCACGGTCAGCGCGCCGCGCGGCGCCCGCCAGACCACGCCGGCCTCGTAGTCGTCCACCTTCTCCGGGTGCACCTGCGACAGGGGCAGCAGTCCGCTCACGTTCTGCGCGTTGATGTCGTCGGCGCCCGCGAGGAGGTCGCTGCGCGCGGGCTCGCGCCACGAGCGCCCGGCCGTGGCGTAGTACGACAGCGGCCCGCCATCGTCCCAGCTCACGCCGACCTTCGGGTTGACGAAGCTCCACGTCACGGGCTGGGCATGGATCCCCGCGTTCGCCGACGGCTCGTAGAGGAAGTGGGCGTACCGCACGTTCACGTCGCCGCCGACGCGCAGCGGTCCGCGGTTCCAGGTGCCCTTGAGGAACGCCTCGGCGTCGCGCTTGACACCGCGGTTGGCGTAGTCAGGGGGATCGAGCGCGGGCCGCTCACCCAGCCAGTGGTCCCGATGGTAGTCGCTCGCCGATCCCCCCAGCGCCAGCGACCAGTCGGGCGTGTTCCACGTCACCGCCGACGTCACCCCCTGCCAGACGTGCGACAGGCCGAAGTTGCCGTACTGCGGGCCGCCGCCGTCCGGCGCGACGCCGAAGAAGACATCATACGCGCCGGCCGCCGAGTTGCGATACGCCTGCAGCGTGCCCGTCAGGCCGTCCGCGAAGGCGTGCGAGTATTGCAGGCTCACCGACTCCTGGTGGAATCGGTCGCCCTCCGCCTCGGTGACCGGATTCGTGCGGCGGTCGATCGCCAGGTCGGACTCCGGCGCCGCGTAGTACGCGAGGCGCGTGCCCGAGAGGCCGGCGAATGCCGTGAGCTTCACGGCGTCGCTCGTGCCGAACCAGCCGGCCGATCCGAAGCCGGACCACGAGTCGTTCCCCGAGTGGTGGCGATAGCCCGCCGTGCCCTGCCGCGTGAAGCGTCCGTACGCCGCGAAGCCGTTCGCGCCCACGCCGGTGGCGCCCTGCATGCTCGCCCGCCACGTGTCGAACGATCCGCCGGTGAGGTCCACCTGCCCGCCGCGCGGCGTGGTCGCGAGCGGCATGGACTGGAAGTTGAGCGAACCGGCGAACGGCGCACTCCCGAACGTGCTCGTCCCAACGCCCCGGCCGACCTCCACCGTGGACATGCTGCCGAGGAGGTCGGGCACGTTCGAGAAGTACAGCACCTGGTCCTCGGGGTCGTTGAGCGGGATCCCGTCGACCGTGATGTTGAGGCGGCTCTGTTCCATCCCGCGGAAGCGGACGTAGCTGTAGCCGGAAAACCCGCCGGCTTCGGAGTAGGCCGTGATGGACGGCGTGGTCTGCAACACGAGCGGCGCGTCCTGGCCCGCATTGGTGGCCTGCAGGTCGGCGCGCGTGACGACGTGGCGCGCGCTGGGGGCGGCCACGGCTGCGCGTGTCGCGCGGATGACGACCGACTCCAGCGTATCGCGCTTTTGTGCGCGCGCCGTGTCGGGCTGCTGGGTGAATGCGGGCGCCGCCGCCAGGCTGGCGACGACCACCATGGACACATGACGTGCAAGCGCGTGTGAACGCGTCATGCCGCTCTCCCTCCGCCGGTACGAACCGGATCAGGTTTCAGGGTGTGATCTCAGCCCCGCGACGCGCGGGGCACCCCTGTCGGCTAACGTCCGAACGCTACTGTGCGTGCGGCGATCCGGGTAGTGCGACTGTCCGTCAGTACCTGCCGAGATCGCGGCCCATCACAACCGCGCCCGCATACGTGCTGCGCACCTCGCGCAGGATCCGGTCCTCGGTGGAACCGAAGAACAGGATGTGCGTCAGGATCACGAGCTTCGCCCGCCCCTTCGTCGCGATGCGACCGACGCCGGTCGCCGACGTGTGCGCGTTGACGTGGTACTGCTGCCGCTCCGGGCGCATGAGCGCGAAGCCGGAATCCGAGTACACCTCGTGCACCAGCACGTCGCACCCGTTGCACGCCGCCGCGACGGCGTCGGATTCCTTCGTGTCGCCCGAGATCACGATCGAGCGGTCGGGCGTGTCGATGCGGTAGCCGTACGCCACCGGCCAATTGCTGTGCGGCACCTTGAATGCGCGGACCGTGATGCGCGCATCGCGGTACACCACGCCCTCGCCCACCTCGTGCGCCACGGCCCTCCAGCCGTCCTTCGACGGGCCGGCCGGCGTGTGGACGCGCTCCTGCACGTCCTCCGCGTACGCGTCGAGCGTCGACGCGATGAAGTGTGCCAGCCCCGGCGGCCCGTACACGTCCACCGGCTGCGCGCGCCCCTGGATCCACGGCGTGAAGATCGCGTCGGCGAGCCCCATCGTGTGGTCCGAATGGAGGTGGGTGATGAAGATGCGGTCGAACCGCGGGTTCGGCTGCGCGCCGGCGATCCGGCCCGCGAACGCGGACACACCTTCGCGACCGGCCGCCGCCGCGCGCCGCACCACGCCCACCCCGGCGTCGAACAGGTAGGCGACCGAATCGACGACGATTGCGGTGGCGGGGCCCGCGCGATCGGCGTCGGGAATCGGCGTGCCGGTGCCGAGCAGCACGATTTGCGTGCGCCCCGTGGGCGATGACGGCGCGGGCTGCGCCATGAGTGGCGCCGCGAGGAACGCCATGCAGACCACCGTGCGGAGATTCATGGGACCATGCGGTGAGCAGTGGACCGGCAGGCAGGCACGACGACCGCCGGGCGCGGTCGTTCTCATAATAGCCATCCCCTTCCCCTCGGCGCCCGTGCGACGGAGATTCCGCTGCCGGAACCCCCACCGTCGTGCGCCTTTCCGCCATCCTCGACCGCTCGCGATGCATTGCGCCACCCGGCTACGACCGGTGGCGCGTGCCGCCAGCCGCGCTCGCCATCCACCTCGCCATCGGGCAGGTGTATGCGTTCAGCGTGTTCAACCTCCCGCTCTCGCGCCTCATTGGCATCACGGACAGCGCGCCGGGTGACTGGAAACTGACCACGATCGGCTGGATCTTCTCGGTGGCCATCGTGTTCCTGGGGCTGTCGGCGTTCACCTTCGGCCACTGGCTCGAGGACGCCGGCCCGCGCAAGGCGATGTTCGCGTCGGCCACGTGCTTCGGCGGCGGATTCCTTATCGCCGCACTCGGCGCCCAGCTGCACCAGATCTGGGTCGTGTACCTCGGCTACGGGGTGATCGGCGGGATCGGGCTCGGGCTTGGCTACATCTCGCCCGTCTCCACGCTCATCAAGTGGTTTCCCGACCGGCCCGGCATGGCCACGGGGCTCGCGATCATGGGCTTCGGCGGCGGCGCGATGATCGGCTCGCCGCTGGCCGTGGCGCTGATGGACCTGTTCAAGTCGCCGGCGAACACCGGCGTTGCCCCCACGTTCGCGGCGATGGGCGTGATCTACTTCGTGTTCATGATGTTCGGCGTCGCCACGGTCAAGCTGCCGGCCCCGGGCTGGATCGCGCCGGGGTTCACCGGTCCGCGCGTGTCGTCGGAGGGCGAACCGATCACCGCGCCTCGGGTCGGCACGCCGGCGGGACGCTCGTTCTTCCAGCGCCGCAGGACGGCAAAGGACGTCCACGTGGACGTGGCATTGCGCACGCGGCCGTTCTGGCTCCTCTGGGCCGTGCTCTGCCTCAACGTCACCGCCGGCATCGGCGTGCTCGGCCAGGCGTCGCCCATGATCCAGGAGATGTTTCCGAGCGCCATCTCCCCGGCGGCCGCGGCCGGGTTCGTCGGGCTCCTGAGCATCGCGAACATGGCGGGCCGCTTCGTGTGGTCGTCGGCGTCGGACTACATCGGCCGCCGCAACACGTACATGGTGTACTTCGTGCTTGGCGCGATCCTGTATGCGCTCGTGCCGTCCACGGGCCGGGCCGCGAACGTGGTGCTCTTCGTCGTCGCGTACGCCGTGATCATCTCCATGTACGGCGGCGGCTTCGCGACGATTCCGGCGTACCTGCGCGACGTGTTCGGCGTCATGCACGTGGGCGCCATCCACGGGCGGCTGCTCACCGCGTGGTCGGTGGCCGGCGTGGCCGGCCCCGTCCTCGTGAACTACCTGCGCGAATACCAGATCGCGCACGGCGTGGCCAGGGCCGACGCCTACACGGCCACCATGTACATCATGGCGGGCCTCCTCGCGATCGGGTTCGTGGCGAACGCCCTCGTGGGCGACGTGGATCCGAAGTACCACTTCGCCGCGGCGCCCGGCGCCACCGAGGCAGGCGCATGACGCGCGCCGCGCGCGGCGATCGTTCGCCCTGGCCCGCCCGCATCGGCGCATGGCTGTTCGTCGGCATCCCGCTCGCGTGGGGTGTCGCGCAGGTCGCCGTGAAGTCCGTCACGCTGTTCCGCTGACCCTCCCGCCTGCCATCCATGCCGTCCGCCCCTGGCACCATCTCGCACGTCTCCGACACCGCCCGCTGGGTCGCGATCTACCGGGCGATGGAGTCCGAGCGCCCCGACGCGCTCTTCCACGACCCCTACGCGCGCGCACTCGCCGGCGTGCAGGGCGAGGCGATCGTGGACACGATCCCGCGCGGCCGCCAGATGGCGTGGGCCATGATCGTGCGCACGCAGGTGTTCGACGAGGTCATCCTCGAGAAGGTCCGCACTGGCGGCGTGGACCTCGTGCTGAACATCGCCGCCGGCCTCGACGCACGGCCGTGGCGGCTCGACCTGCCGCGGACCCTGCGATGGGTGGACGTGGATTTCCCGCACATGGTGGCCCACAAGTCCGCTCACATGGCGGGCGTGGCGCCACGGTGCGACTACCGCGCCGTGGCCGCCGACCTGGCGGATGCCGGGACGCGCACGACCGTGCTCGCCGACGCAACCGCGGGCGCGCGGTGCGTGCTCGTCGTGGCCGAAGGCCTGCTGATCTACCTCACCGCCGACCAGGTTGCCGCGCTGGCCGCGGACCTCGCGGCGATGCCGTCCGCGCGGTGGTGGCTGATCGACCTCGCAAGCCCACGCCTCCTCGAGTGGATGCAGAAGAGCTGGGGCAAACGCATGAGCACCGACACCACGTCGCAGTTCAAGTTCGCCCCCGAAACGGGCACGGCGTTCTTCAACGCCGCCGGCTGGCGCGAGGAGCGATGGATCAGCAGCATGGACGCCGCCGAGCGGCTCAAGCGCACCATGCGTGGCGTCTGGTTCTGGAAGCTCATCGCCATGTTCTACCCGAAGCGGGTGCGCGAAGGCTTCAAGCGGTTCTCCGGCTACGCACTGCTCGAGCGCACGCGCTGACGCGCGCGGTTCGCCTGCAGGCGCGGCGCGTCCGCGACGCTAGGGTCCGCCGGGCCGCTTCGGAACGGGCTTGCGGGGCGGCGTCGGCGGCACGAACGTGCCGCCCGTTCCCACCACGCGTTTGCGCCCGCCCACGGGGAGCACGCCGCCGCTCTGCTCGATCTCGCGGTCGATCGTCAGCGTATCCGCGGCCACCGCGCCGTCCGCCGCGTGCGCGGTGAGCACCATCTGGTGGAGCCCGATGGGGATGTTCGAGAGGGAAATGTCCCGCCCCCAGCCCGGCACGCTGCCCATCGCGCCGAGCCAGACGGTATCGAGCGGAAAGTCAACGCCGTCGATGGACACGATCGCGCTTGCCAACCGGCGCTCGAGCGGCGTGATGGTGGACACGACATGCAGGGTGTCGCCGACCTGCTCGCCCGGCTGCGGCGATCCGAGGTTGATATGGATGGACGTGTCCGCGTGCGCGACGACCGCGACGGACATCGTACCGGCCAGCCCCGCGCCCGTGCCGCGGATCACCGAAGTCCCGCCCGTCACGCCGGTGACCGTACCCGCGGCGGACACGGTCGCCACGTCCGGCGCGCTCGACTGCCACAGCAGGTTGGTCACCTCGGTCGAGTCGCGGCTGACGACACGGAACGCGCGCAGCGGCAGTGTTTCGCCGACGGCGATCCGTGCCTCGCCCGGCTCGATGTGCAGCACCACCGCCGGCGGCACCAGTGCGGTGACCGTGAACGACGCCATCGCGGACAGGCCGCCGGCCGTGGCGGTGATCGTCGCGGTGCCGGGGGCCAACGCCGCCACCGCGCCGTCAGCGTTCACGGTGGCGACCGCCGGGGCCGACGAGCCCCACGTGACGGGGCCCGTCGCGGTCAGGTTGCCGGCGGCGTCGGCACCGGTGACGTAGCCGGTCGCCGTGCGGCCGGCCTCGATCGTCTGCGGCACCACCGCGAGGCTCAGCTGCGCGAGCGCGTGCGCGCCGGCGCCCCCCGGCGGATTGTCCCCCGGCGCCGAGGGCGCGGCCGACCCGCCACCGCAGGCCGCGCAGAGCGCCACCAGCGCCGCGACGATCCGCTGGGCGGACGGCGATCCGGGCTGCGCCACAGTCTGCGCCGTCCGCGCGCTAGGGCTTCTTTCCCAGCGCGGCGTTGATCTCGGCGAGCGCGCTCTTCGCGGCGGCGAGCTGGGCGCGCTGCGTGCCGGTGGGCGGCATGAGGCTGCCCTGCCGCTCGCCGCTCCCGTTGAACGCTCCCTGCAGGCCGCCCAGCGCGGCCCCCGGACCACCACCGCCGCGACCGCCGCGACCCCCGCGTCCGCGGCCGCCACCGCCACCGCCGGCGGGAATCCCAAGCTTCTCGGCGAGGGCGTTGAGGCGCGTCGCTTCCGCGCCGGACGCCGCGCCGCGCCGCGTGTTGAACTCGGCGACGGCGGCCGTGAGCTTCGCCTGAACATCCTGCGCCTCGAGGAGGAACGCTTCGCGGGCCTTCTGGTCGGCAACCGACATCGGCGCGTTCGGGTCGGCCCGCACGGCAAACGTGCGTGACTGGCTGGTTCCATCTACTTCCATCGTGACCGTAAAGGTCCCCGGGGCCACGTACATCCCGCGGGCGCCGATCACGTGCGCCGGCACCGGGAGCGGCGCCGGCAGATCGATGCCGCCGCGCCCGCCGGCGGCGCCTCCGCGCCCCCCACGGCCGCCACGCCCGCCACCTGCCTCCGGCGCGCCGCCCGCCTCCTCCCCGCCACCAAATCCGCCGAAGCCGCCCGCCGCCGGCGGATAGCGCAGGTCCCAATTGACGCGGTGCAGCACGCCCGCCGTGGTCGGACCGGCCAGCTCACGGATCACCTTCCCGGCGGCGTTCTTCACCGTGAACGTCACACGCTGCGCGGCGCTCGCGAGGTGGTACGTGAACACGGCACCTTCCTCGGGATTCGGCGCCGCGTAGAAGTTGTGCGCCGCCGTCGATACGTCCGCCCGGTAGAGCACGAGCGTGGCCGTCCGCGGCGTGAACAGGTGGGCGCGCTCGGCCGCGACCTTCGGCGACCACTCCGCGAACGGGGACGCGTCGTCGAGCACCCAGATGCTGCGCCCGTGCGTCGCGATCACGATGTCCTTCGTGCGCGGGTGCACGACGATGTCGTCGTAGCGCGTGGTGGGCAGGTTGTCGTGGAGCTGCGTCCACGACGCGCCGCTGTCCACGCTGTAGTAGAAATGGCGTTCCGTGCCCGCGAAGAGCACGTTGGCCTTGCCCGGGTATTCCGCGATGCTGCGGAGCGGCGCGTCCGGCGCGAAGCCGTTCGCGATCGACGCCCACGTCCGGCCGAAGTCCGTGGTGCGGAAGATGTGCGGCGCGAAGTCGCCGCTGCGGTGTCCGTCGAACGTCACCACCGCGGTGCCGCGGCCCGCGCCCGACGCCACGATGCGGTCCACGAACGTGCCGTTTGCCACGCCCGTGATGTTGTGGCTCAGCTCCGTCCACGTCTTGCCCCCGTCGCGCGAGAGCTGGACGTTGCCGTCGTCCGTGCCGACCCAGAGTACGGCCGAGTCGAGCGGAGACTCCGCGACCGCAGTGATCTCGCTCGGCGTGTCACCGTCGTTGCGCGAGAGCGTGATGGCGCTGTTGAGGACGCCGTCGCCCATGCGGATCGTGTCGCGGTTGACCTGGCGGGTGAGGTCCTTCGTGGCCGTCCACGTGGACCCGAAGTCGCGCGAGATGAGGAGTTTGTTGGCGCCGAGGAAGACCTTGCCCGCCGCGTGCTGCGAGGCGAGCACCGGCGCCGTCCAGTCGTACCGGTAGGATTCGCCCGGCGGCGCCACCGGCTGGATGTCATAGAGGTCGCCGGTGACCATGTCCACGCGGTGGATGTTTCCGCCGCTCGACGTCGAGTACACGTAGCGCGGGCCCTTCTTGTCCACGGCCTGCCCCGTGCCGTCGCTGAAGCCGATCTGCATCCAGTCGGCGTTGAGGATCCCGAGCCAGTGGTTCGTGGCGCTGGGACCGGCCCACGAGTGCGCGTCCTGCATGCCGCCGTAGATCCAGTACGGGTCGCGGTCGTCCACGGCCACGCGATAGAACTGGCCAACAGCGAAGTTGTTCAGCCGGTTGTAGGTGATGCCCATGTCCCAGCTCTCGTGCAACCCGCCGTCGCCGCCGAGGAGCAGGTGCCGGTTGTCGCGCGGATCGGTCCACAGTACGTGGTGGTCGTCCTTGAGGCCGAGGTCGTACGTGGGCGAGTTCGGCATGGTGAAGAACGTCGCGCCGCCGTCTTCGCTGCGTTGCGGCTGCACCTGCAGTTCCCACACGCGCTGGTCGTTGGTGGGGTCGATGTACGGCGCGCTGAAATACATGGGGCGCGGATTGTTCCCGCTCATGCGCCGCCACGTCGCCCCGGCGTCCTCGGTGCGGTAGGTGCCGCCGGCCGTGGCGTGCTCGATCGTCGCGACGAGGATGTTGGGGTTCGAACGCGCGATCGCGAGGCCCGTGCGGCCCATGTCACCCGAGGGCAACCCGCCGGCGAGCTTCTGCCACGTCGCGCCGGCGTCGGTGGACTTCCAGAGTGCGCTGCCGGGCCCGCCACCGTTGAACGTGAAGGGACCGCGCAGGCGCTGGTACGTGGCCGCGTAGAGGACGCTCGGGTCGCGCGGGTCCATGACCACTTCGGTCGCGCCGGTGAGCGAGTCCACGTAGAGGATCCGGCTCCACGTCTTGCCGCCGTCAGTGGTCTTGTACAGCCCGCGTTCCGTGGTGGGCTTCCAGAGATTTCCCTGCGCCGCGACATACGCGATGTTCGGGTCCGTGGGGTGCAGCACGATGCGGCCGATCGCCGCGGAATTCCTGAGGCCGACGAACGTCCAGGTCGCTCCCGCGTCGGTTGAGCGGTACACGCCGTTGCCCCACGACGAACTCTGCCGGTTGTTCTGCTCGCCGGCACCGGCCCAGATGATGCGCGGGTCGCCCGCGAAGATCGCGAGGTCACCGAACGCATTGTCGGGCTGGCCCTCGAAGATCGGGGTCCATGTGGTGCCATGGTTGGTCGTCTTCCAGATGCCGCCGGTGGCCGCAGCCACGTAGATCGTCGCGTTGTCGCGCGGATCCACTTCCACATCCTGGATGCGGCCGCCCATGACCGCGGGGCCGATCGAACGGAACTGGAGGCCGTCGAACGGCGACTGGGCGGCAAGCGGGCGCGCGAGGCCGAACCCGGCGAGGGCGGCGGCAAAGGCGGCGGCGAGGGCGAACGACGGGGAGAGCGATCGGCGCACGTTCAGGTCCCGGTGAGGGGTGATGCAGCAAATCTGGTACGCCGCACGGTGCCGCGCCGCTGACGGCAGGGACAGGAATTCATCCACTGTTCATGGCACGCAGCACGTCGCCGTGATCGTGGCCGCGACGCGCCCCCGGCCCCGGCGGGTGACAGCGGCAGTATTGCCCCGGCGGCGGGCCGCCGCAACGCCGAGCGGGCGACGTTGACATTCCGCCGCGCGGCGGGAATGCTCATGCGAGCCCGAGACCACCATGCCCGTCATCACCAACATCGAAGACCTCCGCATTCTCGCCCGGCGCCGCGTGCCGAAGATGTTCTACGAATACGCGGACGCCGGGAGCTGGACCGAGGGCACCTACCGCGCCAACGAGCGCGACTTCCAGTCCATCCTGCTGCGCCAGCGCGTGGCGGTGAACCTCGAGCACCGGTCGACCACGAGCCGCATGGCCGGCACGGACGTCACGATGCCGGTGGCCCTCGCCCCCTGCGGCATGACGGGCATGCAGCACGCGGACGGCGAGATCCTCGCGGCGCGTGCGGCCGAGGCGTTCGGCGTGCCGTTCACGCTGAGCACGATGAGCATCTGCTCCATCGAGGACGTCGCGGCGGCCACGACGAAGCCGTTCTGGTTCCAGCTCTACGTGATGCGCGACCGCGGGTTCGCCGAGTCGTTGATCGCGCGCGCGAAGGCCGCAAAGTGCGGCGCCCTGATGCTCACGCTCGACCTCCAGATCCTCGGCCAGCGCCACAAGGACATCCGCAACGGGCTTTCGGCGCCGCCGAAGCTGACATTGAAGAACATCGCCAACATGATGACCAGGCCCCGCTGGGGCCTCGGCATGCTCGGCACCAGGCGGCGGTTCTTCGGCAACATCGTCGGCCACGCGCCCGGCGTGGACACGATGCAGGAACTCTCGCACTGGTCCAACGAGCAGCTCGACCCGCGGCTCAGCTGGAAGGACGTCGAGTGGATCAAGTCGAAGTGGGGCGGCACCCTGATCCTGAAGGGCATCCAGGACGTGGAGGACGCGAAGATCGCCGCCGCCACGGGCGCCGACGCCCTCATCGTGAGCAATCACGGCGGCCGGCAACTCGACGGCGCCGAATCGAGCATCCGCGCGCTGCCCCGCATCGCGGAGGCCGTGGGCGACCGGATCGAGGTGCACATGGACGGCGGCGTGCGCTCCGGGCAGGACGTCCTGAAGGCCGTCGCGCTCGGGGCGAAGGGCACCTACATCGGCCGCGCGTTCCTGTATGGCCTCGGCGCGATGGGCGAGGCCGGAGTGCGCAAGGCGCTGCAGCTCATCCACCGCGAGCTGGACCTCACGATGGCGTTCTGTGGACGCACGTCCATCGCCCAGGTGGACCGGAGCGTACTACTGCCGGGGACGTACCCCGCGTAGAATAGGCAAGCCGGCTGGAACGTCCCGGCCGCGCGCAGGACTCATTATCGGGAGAATCCAGATGAAGCGCATGTTCGGCGTCGCCGCCGTTGCCCTGCTGTCGTCCGCCGCGGGCGCGCAGGCCACGAACGTGAAGGTCACGCTCACCGAGTGGAAGGTGAAGATGTCCGCGGACACGGTGCCCGCGGGCCGCGTCTCGTTCACCATCAACAACTACGGGTCGATGAACCACGCCCTCCACATCAAGGGCGCCGACAAGTTCGACAAGGAAACCAGGGAGATTGCCAAGAACGAGGTCGGCCAGCTCACCGTGACGCTGAAGCCGGGCACGTACGAGGTGTATTGTCCGCTCGCCGCCGACTCGCATCACATGGCGGGCATGAAGGCCACGCTCGTCGTGACCGGCTCGGCCGCCAAGCCGGCGCCAAAGAAGAAACCGTAGGCCCGCCCGCCGCGCCGCGGGCTACTCTGCTGCTGGCGTGGCCTCGGCGTCGAGGCCGCGGCAGAACGCCACGGCGCGGACCAGCTGCCCGAGCGTGTCGGGGGTGAGCGGCCGCGCAATGCACGAGTTGGCCCCCAAGTCGTACGCGATCAGCGCATCGCGGTCCGGCGCGGGCTCCATGAGGACGACGATCGGCATGCCACGTGCCGGCGAGCGCTGTCGCGTCCAGCGCAGGAGGTCGAGTCCGGCGCCACCCTCGATTCCCGCGTCGAGCAGCATGAGCTGCGGTCGAGGATGGCTGGCGGGGTCGGCGAAGCGGCCCTCGCCCTGCAGGTAGAGCACGGCATCCACCGGATCGCCCACAATGCGCAGCGGCGCCGTGACCCCGGCCCTGTGCAGGGCGGTCCTGATCAGGTAGGCGTCGTTCGCATTGTCTTCGACGATGAGGATCGGGCGCTGTGGCTCGGTCACGATGGTGGTTGGGGACGCGCAGCAGCTTAGTGCGCCGCCGCGAAAAGTCCGTCAGCGGGCGTCTGACATGCGGCACCCTGACGCCGTCAACGGCGAAAGCCGCCGAACGCCCGGGGCGCTCGACGGCTTTCGTTCCTCGCGGACGTAGCAGGGGAGGGACTCGAACCCTCGACCCCGGCATTATGAGTGCCGTGCTCTAACCACCTGAGCTACCCTGCCAACGGACTTCGGGAGGCGAAAAATACGCCGCCCCGCACGGACGACAAAGGCCCGGCCGATCCGGCCGGGCCTTTGCGCGTTCGAGTGGCGGGGGCGGGATTTGAACCCGCGACCTTCGGGTTATGAGCCCGACGAGCTACCAGGCTGCTCCACCCCGCGTCAGTGCTACAAAGATAGGCTACGCACCCGGCTTGCGGAAGATCCCGGTGCTCGCCCTCGCGATCGGACCCACCTGGCCCGCGACCGTGCGGTCTGGCGCGATCGCCCGGCGCGGCCACGCGGTCGCCGTCAGCAGCCCGCGGATGCCGTAGTACCCTCCGGCGAGCACCACCACGGTCTGCGGTTGCGACTGCCACAGCCCGCTCCCGTGAACGCCGACCGACTGCGCGACGCCGGGCGTGATGCCGAGCGGCGGCAGCGGCACGAGGACCGTGAACGTCACGATGCCGAGGTAGAGGATCACGTTGACCGCAAGGCTCGTCCCGAACCACGCGCGCGTCTCGTCCGATGGCCTGGGATCGATGACGTCGCCGGCGATCCGCTGCGCCGTGACGACCCAGAACGATACCAGCGGCCGGATGCGGTGCAGCGCGAGGCAGAACGCGCCGACAAACAGCGAGTAGAACAGGCCAAGCCCGCCGATGCCGGCGATGCGCATCGCCGTGCTCTCGCGGTCGGCGGTCTTCGCCGCCATGAACCCCGCCGAGTGGATGAGGATGAACTCGAGCAGCATCAGCTCGAGCGCGAAGCTCACCATGCTCCGGCCAAGCCGGTCAGGATCGACCCAGGTCACGAAGAACGCGACGCCGAGGGCCATTTCCGGCAGGCCGCTCGCCCACGTCAGCCAGGTCGGGCGGCGCACGAAGCGTGAGGTTCCCGCCATCGCGAGGGGGCCGACCTGGACGGGCACTACTTCCGGCGCACCGGGGTCGCGGGTTCGGTGAAGCGGTAGAGCAACTCCTTGTTCCCGCGCACCATGCCGAACTCCTCGCGCGCGATGCGCTCCTGCAACGCCGCGTCGGTGTCGATGCGCTTGCGGTAGCGCGCCAGCGAGTCCACGACATGCTGGAGCGAGTCCACGGCGACGGTCAGGCGCGCCATGCGGTGCTTCTGCGCGACGAGGTCGAACGTGCCCCATTCCCCGCCCTGCACGGCGAACGCGATCACGGCCGCCCCCGCCGTCACGATCACGGCGCGGCGTGCGAGGCGCGTGCGGTCGGCGGCGGGACGCTGGGGCATGGGCTCGGTTGCGGGTGTACCGGGAGGACGCGCCATCCGCGGCGCGCGTCACCCCCTCAGCCGAGGCCGTAGACGGCGCCGCCCGGGAACTCCGCCGCCGTGCCGAGCTCGAGCTCGATGCGCAGCAGCTGGTTGTACTTGGCCACGCGGTCGGTGCGGCTCGCCGAACCGGTCTTGATCTGCCCGGCATTGGTGGCGACGGCGAGGTCGGCGATGAACGTGTCCTCCGTCTCGCCCGACCGGTGCGAGATGATGTTCTGGTAACCATTGCGTCGCGCCATCTCGATGGTCTCGAGCGTCTCGGTCACCGTGCCGATCTGGTTCAGCTTGATGAGGATGGCGTTGCCAACGTCCTCGTCGATCGCGCGCGAGAGGAACTCGGGGTTCGTGACGAAGATGTCGTCCCCCACGAGCTGCACGCGGTCGCCGAGCGCGGCGGTGAGCTTCGCCCAGCCGGCCCAGTCGCCCTCGGCGAGCCCATCCTCGATCGACACGATCGGGTACTTGTCGAGCCAGCCGCCATAGAGCTCGATCATCGCGTCGGCGCTCCGCGTCTTCGCACGGCTCTTCTTGAACACGTACTGCCGGCCGTCGTACAGCTCGCTCGCCGCGCAGTCGAGGGCGAGGCAGATGTCGGTACCGGGCGCGTACCCGGCCGCCTCGATGGCCTCGAGGATGACGGTGATCGCTTCCTCGTCGTGAGCCAGGTCGGGGGCAAATCCGCCCTCGTCGCCGACGCCCGTCGCCAGCTTGCGCTTCACGAGGACCTTCTTGAGCGCGTGGAACACCTCGGCACCCATGCGCACCGCCTCGTGCGCGTTCCGCGCGCCGACGGGGACGATCATGAACTCCTGGAAATCGACGGTGTTCGTCGCGTGCGCGCCGCCATTCACGATGTTCATCATCGGCACGGGGAGCGTGCGCGCAGCCGCGCCGCCCAGGTACCGGTACAGCGGCAGGCCGGCGTCGATCGCGGCGGCGCGTGCGGCCGCCATCGAGACGCCGAGCATCGCGTTGGCGCCGAGCTTCGCCTTGGTCTTCGTGCCGTCGAGCGCGATCAGGGCCCGGTCGAGCGCGATCTGGTCCGACGCGTCGAACCCCGCCAGCGCGTCAGCGATGGTCGTGGCGACGTTGCGCACGGCGCGCTGCACGCCCTTGCCGCCGTAGCGCGTCGCGTCGCCGTCGCGCAACTCCAGCGCCTCGTGCTCGCCGGTGGACGCGCCGCTCGGGACCGCGGCACGCCCGGCGGCGCCGGACTCGAGGAGGACGTCGACTTCGACCGTGGGGTTGCCGCGGGAGTCGAGGATTTCGCGCGCGACGATGCCGGTGATGGAAGACATGGGATAGAAGATAGACGATAGAAGATAGACGATAGACGATAGACGCTAGACGATAGACCGCAACGACTATTGTGCCGGGGCCTGCGGGGCGCGGGGGTCCCATGGCGGGCTCGCAATGCCGTACGTGCGCTCCAGCACGCCGGCAATCGCGGCGCGTGTCTCCACCGCGAGCCGATTCCGGTCGTCGTACGTGAGCCCGGTCGTCGCGATGGGCGGCATGAAGTGAATGTCCACCTGACGATTGCCGCGCACCCGGAACGATCCCTTCGGCATCACTTCCATCGCGCCGTGCACGAGCATCGGGACGATCGGCGCCTGCGCGCTCACCGCGAGCACGAACGGCCCCTTCTTGAAGGGGCGCAGCCCGTACGCGCTGCCCCGCGTACCCTCGGCGAACACGATGACGCGGGCGCCCGTATGGATGCGCGCCGCCGCCTCGTTGTACTGCTCGAGGGCCGCCTTCCGGTTCTCGCGCTCGATGTACACGTGCCCGGCGGCACCGGCGGCCGGCCCGACGAGCGGGATGTTCCGCACCTCGCGCTTGGCGACGAATCGCGCCCGCGGAATGGCCGCGGCGACCGCGAGCACGTCGAACCACGAGACGTGGTTCCCCACGATGATCTGCTTGCCGGCGCTCGCGTGCTCCGCACCGTGCGCGACGACGCGGATGCCGGCCGCCCACACGATCATGCGCGCCCACAGGCGTTGCATGGTGTCGTACACGCCGCCGGGGCGATCCTCGACCCGGAGCAGGCCCGCGACGATCACGACATCGGCGCAGATGAGCGTCGCGACAATCGCCACGACCAGGACCCAGGCGGTGCGGATCACGACGCGAAGTGGTCGAAACCGGGGCGGAGGTCGATCTGCACCCCGTCGCGCTCGGCGGCCACGCCCGCACCCCGCGTGCCGGGCGCCACAACCGTGCCGATGTGCGTGAGCGGAATGCCGAACGCCGCGGCGAACGCGGCAGTGTCCAATGCCGCCGGGCCGGCCAGGGCGATCTCGTACTCTTCTCCGCTCGAGGCCGCGTCCTCGGCCGTCGCGCCCGACACCGCCGGAATGTCGTCGAGCGCGAGGACGATGCGCACCCCACTTGCGGCGGCCAGGTGCGCGAGGTCGGCCGCGAGCCCGTCGGAAACGTCCACCGCCGCGGTGGCGCCGTGCGCAGCAAGCCATATCGCTTCGCGGACCCGCGCGCACGGCGCGACGAACCGGTCGCGATCGTCCGGCCGCGGCGCCGCGCCGGTCAGGAGCGCGCGGAGCGCG
>CAZKYG010000294.1:0-12952 GCA_964556915.1 uncultured Gemmatimonas sp. | reverse complement strand
CCGCCACCGGCGGGAGCCGCCGTCGCGCCTGCCGCGCCACCCGCGCGAAGGTCGGTGAGCTGCCGGGTGTCGCCGTTGGTGAGGTCCACCGACCACGCGTTGCCGTCGCGCACGAACATCACCCGCTTCTCGTCACTCGAGAACCGCGCGCCGAACTCGGCGTCCACCGTCTGCGTGAGACGCCGGGCCGTCGAGCTCTTCATGTCCACGAGCCAGATGTCGCCGCCGTCCACCGTGAGCTTGCGCGCACCGTCGCGCGACATGACGCCGTTCGCGAGCAGCGGGCCCATGCGCGCCATGTCGGCGTTGCTCACCGCCTCGGGCGCCGCGCCGGCCTGCGCGCGCACGCGGTACGGCTTCGGCGAGAGGCGCCAGTCGCTGCCCGCGGGGAGCCAGTTGAAGTAGATCCACTGGCCGTCGGGCGACCACCGCACATTCTGCGGCTCGCGCCCGTAATGCTCCGGGCCGCGCATGATGTTGGCGATGGTCATGTCGAACGACGCCTTCGGCGCCGTCTGACCGGCGATGGCGGCAGGCAGGAGGAGGAGGGCAGAAGGCACAAGCAGGGAGCTGGCGATGGCGGCGCGCATTTCCGGTCCTCGGGTGCGTTGGGGGACAACCTGAACAGTCCGTGAATTCAACCAGTCTGAGCGCCGGTTCGCCACCGGCACGTGTGTTCCGGTGCACAGATCAAAGATGCTGGTGCCTGATCCACTGTATCAGGGTGCCGAGGTCGAAAAAGACGGTGCAGAGGCGAGTGTCTGCTGGTCCACAGGTCAAAGATGACGGTGCCGAGGCGAGTGACTGGTGCTGCACAGGTCAAAGATGACGGTGCCGAGGTGAGTGACTGGTGCTGCAGAGATCAAAGATGACGGTGCCGAGGCGAGTGACTGGTGCTGCAGAGATCAATGATGACGGTGCCGAGGCGAGTGACTGGTGCTGCAGAGTTCAAAGATGATGGTGCCGAGGCAGGTGACTGGTGCTGCAGAGATCAAAGATGACGGTGCCGAGGTGAGTGACTGGTGCTGCAGAGATCAATGATGACGGCGCCGAGGCGAGTGACTGCTGCTGCACAGGCGAAGTGAGGCGACCCTTGGGGTGCGCAAACCCCGCGATGGACGCCGACTATGTGGCGTCGTTACCCAGCAGGTGGCGCAGGTAGGCGGCCGGCTCGTTGAGGAAGGCACGCGTCACGGTCACGTGCTCCGTCTCTTCATATGGTATGGCGCGCACCGGCGTGCTGTCGAAGCTGTAGATCGTCGCGCCAGGGTAGGCCATGAGAATAGGCGAGTGCGTCGCAACGACGAACTGCGCGTCCTGCTGCACCATCTCGTGGAGCATCGCCAGCAACCCGAGCTGGCTGTGCGGCGAAAGGGGCGCTTCGGGTTCGTCCAGCAGGTAGAGGCCCCCCGGCACGAACCGGCTCTGGAAGAGCTTGATGAAGCTCTGGCCGTGCGAGTTGGCGTCCAGGTCGCTGCCGTACCGGCGCTCCATGCCCGCCAGCGACGCCCGCAGCGGCCCCGACGCCAGGTCGAGCGCCTTGGCCGACCGGTCGGCGTATTGCGCGGGCAGCTCGGTGAGCTCGCGCTCCATCTCCGCGCGGTCCCTGGCCAGCTGCCGGGTGAACCCGAAGAAGTCCTCGGCGCGCAGGAAGAAGCCGCGCCGCGTGCGCCGCCCTTCCCAGGCGAGGCGAAATGACCGTCCGAGCGTGCGGGCGGCTTCCATGGTGGCGTCGCGCGCGATGGGCGCGCTGCCGACCGTCGGGAGACCCGCCGCGGCGGCAATCCCCTCGAGCACGGTGGACTTTCCGGATCCGTTCTCGCCGATGAAGAACGTCACGGGCGAGGGAAACTCCAGCGTGCCGAGCGACCCGACGGCGGGAACGGAAAACGGAAACGTCGCGCCGGCGGGATGTGGCAACCCCGCCAGCGCGACGCTTCTCAGGCGTGAAGCCGCGATCCGGACCGCCTACGGATTCGGTGCGAGCGCCGCCTTCGGCGTGAACGGCACCTCGCTGCTCACCGCCGGTTTCGTGCCGCGGAGCACCGCGAACCACTCCTGCATGGACGCCACGAGGATCAGCACCACCGCAACGAGGAAGAACGCCGCCACGGCCGCGTCGAGCCGGTCGTTGAAGATCATCCGTCCGGCAGCCGCGGCGTTGGCCGCGCCGGCCGGCAGCTGCCCCTTGTCCACGACATCCTGGATCATGCGGGCGTGCGCCAGGAAGCCGAGTTTCGGGTCGGCGGCGAAGATCTTCTGCAGGCCCGCCGTCATGTTGACGATCGTGAGCCAGACGAGCGGCAGCAGCGTGATGAACGAGTATCGCGCCTTGCCCATCTTGATGATCACCGTCGTGCCCACGCAGAGGGCGATCGCGGCGAGCAGCTGGTTGGAGATGCCGAACAGCGGCCAGAGCGTGTTGACGCCGCCGAGCGGGTCGGTGACGCCCTGGTAAAGGAAGTAGCCCCAGCAGAGCACGACGATCGCGCTGGCGCCGATGGATGCCGGCTGCCAGGACACGCGCCCGAACGGCTTCCAGACGTGGCCGCCCAGGTCCTGCAGCATGAAGCGGCCCACCCGCGTGCCGGCGTCGAGCGTGGTGAGGATGAAGAGCGCCTCGAACATGATCGCGAAGTGGTACCAGATCGCGGTGCCCTCGCCGCCGCCGAACACCCCGGAGAAGATCTGCGCCATGCCCACGGCGAGCGACGGCGCGCCGCCCGTGCGCGAGAGCAGCGAGCTCTCCTGCACGCTCGCCGCGAGCGCCTGCAGCTTCTCCGGCGTGATGGTGAAGCCGGCATGCGTGGCCCACTCCGACGCGCTCTGCACCGTGGTGCCGATGATGCCGGCCGGCGCGTTGATGGCGAAGTAGGCGCCCGGCTCGAGGATGCACGCCGCGATGAGCGCCAGCACCGCCACGAGCGACTCGGTGAGCATCGAGCCGTAGCCGATGAGGCGCGCGTCCGCCTCGTTCTCCAGCATCTTGGGCGTCGTGCCGGAGCTGATCAGCGCGTGGAACCCGGAGATGGCGCCGCACGCGATCGTGATGAACACGAACGGGAACACCTTGCCCGCGAACACCGGCCCGTCGCCCGAGTGGAAGAACGACGTCGTGGCGGGCATCTGCAGCGTCGGCAGCATGATGAACACCCCGGCCGCCAGGGCGCACACGACGCCGATCTTCACGAACGCCGACAGGTAGTCGCGCGGCGCCAGCAGGAACCACACCGGCAGCACCGACGCCATGAAGCCGTAGATCATGATCCACACGGCGAGCTGCGTCCCGTTCAGCGTGAAGGTCGGCGCGAGCGCCGGGTTCTCCGCCACCCACTTGCCGACGAACAGCGCCAGCACGAGCATGACGATGCCCATCGCCGTCGCCTCGAGCACCCGGCCAGGGCGGATCCAGCGCAGGTACACGCCCATGATCATCGCGATCGGGATCGACAGCCCGAGCGTCACGGTGCCCCACGGGCTCGACTTGAGCGCATTGGTCACGACGAGTGCCAGCACCGAGATCAGGATGATCATGATGCCGAACACGGCGACGAGCGCCACGTACCCGGCGACGGGCCCGATCTCCTCCTTCGCCATCTGGCCGAGCGACTTGCCGTCGCGGCGCACGGAGGCGCAGAGGATGAGGCAGTCCTGCACGGCGCCGCCGAGCGCCACGCCCACCACGATCCACAGGAAGCCCGGGAGGAAGCCGAACTGCGCGGCGAGCGTGGGACCGATCAGCGGGCCGGGGCCGGCGATCGCCGCGAAGTGGTGCCCGAACACGATCCATTTGTTCGTCGGAACGAAATCGCGCCCGTCGGCGAGTCGTTCGGCCGGCGTGGCGCGTTTGGGGTCCAGGGCGAAGATCTTCGCGGCGATGATCTTGCTGTAGAAGCGGTAGGCGATGAGGTAGCTGCAGATCGCCGCGGTGAGCAACCAGCCGGCGTTGATCGTCTCGCCATGCTGCAGCGCAACATAGCCGAGGGTCGCGGCGCCGAGCCCGGCGATGGCGACCCAGATGAGCTTCCGGAGGATGGGCATTCGCAGAAAATGCCGCGCGGTCCCGCGGGTCCGCAACCACGGTGCAGCAGGCGGCGCAGGGCGCCGCGCGATTACCTTTCGGCCGTGCCTCAACCGTTTCGCGCATCCCTGCGTATGACTGCTTGCGTGACGGCCGCCCTGTCGGCCTCGCTCGGGGGCTCCCCGTCCCGGTCCGAGGCGCAGGGCGAGCCGCCACTCGCGCCGTTCGCCGCGCAGGCGGTGTCGGTCACGCCCGTGCAGTTCCTCCGCGCCGACTCGGCGGCACCGCTGCACGCCGCACAGTGGGCCGCGGTCCGCCTCGAGCTCGACGACTCCATTGGCGTCGCGCTCGCCGAACGCGGGCTCGGTAAAAAGTGGGCCTATGCCGCCGACCTCGCGCGCCTCGCCAAGCGCAACGTCGGGTACGTGAGCGATCCGTACACCCTTGGCGCCGGCGGCCTGCGCGGCCGCGCGCTCAAGCCCGGCGAGCAGGCGCCGTCCGTGGTGCTCAACAACCTGCGCTCGCTCATCGCCATCGGCGACTCGCGATACGCGCTCGTGCCCGTCGAGCTCGCGTTCACCGGCCGCGGTGCCGACGCGCGCATGGCGCTCCGCGTGGTCGTGCTCGACGGCCGCGGCGGCGAGGTCGTCTGGTACTCCGACCTCATGGCCGTCGCGCCCGCGCAATTCGGCAGCGCCGAAATCGGCGCCCTCGCCCAGCGCGTGGCCGACCTGGTGATCGCCCGCTAGCACTACCTCCCTTCCATGACAATCGAAGCCACACTGATTCCCGGGGACGGCATCGGCCCCGACATCACGGACGCCACCGTCCGCCTGCTCGACGCCGCCGGCGCGCCGTTCACCTGGGACCGCCAGCTCGCCGGCATGGCCGCGGTCACCGCGGTCGGCGATCCCATGCCCGACGCGACGCTCGCGTCCATCCGGCGCACGAAGCTCGCGCTCAAGGGGCCGCTCGAGACGCCGGTCGGGAAGGGGTTCCGGTCGATCAATGTCGCGCTGCGCAAGGAGTTCGACCTTTATGCCAACGTGCGGCCGGCGAAGTCGGTGATCCCGGGCCTCCGCTTCTCCGACGTGGACATCATCCTCGTCCGCGAGAACACCGAGGGCCTCTACATCGGCATCGAGAACTACATCCGCATCGGCACCGACGAGCGCGCGGCCGCGCAGTCCGTCGCCGTGGTGACGCGCTACGGCGCCGAACGCATCCATCGCTATGCGTTCGACCTCGCCGTGCGCCTCGGGCGGCGGAAGGTGACGCTCGTCCACAAGGCGAACATCCTCAAGTACTCGCAGGGCCTGTTCCTGGAGGTCGGCCGCGAGGTCGCCAGAGAATACGCCGGGAAGGTCGCCGTGGAGGAGCGCATCGTGGACGCGTGCGCGATGGAGCTCGTGTCGAAGCCGGAACGGTACGACGTGATCGTCACCACCAACCTGTTCGGCGACATCCTCTCCGACCTCACCTCCGGGCTGGTCGGCGGACTCGGCCTGACGCCCGGGGCGAACATCGGGCGCGACGCCGCGATCTTCGAGGCCGTGCACGGCACCGCGCCGGACATCGCCGGCCAGGGTGTGGCCAATCCGACGGCCGTGATGCTCGCGGCCTGCCAGATGCTGGATCACGTGGGGCAGGGCGCGCTCGCGGCGCGGGTGCGCGGGGCAATCGAGGCCACCCTCCGCGACGGGACGTCGGTGACACGCGACGTGGGCGGCCCGGCGACGACGGCGCAGTACACGGACGCCGTCATCGCCCGCCTCTGACCCGCGGCCGGCCAGGCCGCGGCGTGACGCCGGCCGGTCCGCAATAGTCGGTTCGTCGAGCATGCGCATCCTCCACGCGTCGGACCTGCATTTCGGGCGTCACTGCCAGATGGACCAGGTCGCGGCCCTCGAGCAATTCGTCAGCACCGAACCGCTCGACGCGATCATCCTCTCGGGCGACCTCTCGCAGCGCACGCGCCGGCGCGAGTTCACCCGGGCATCGGCGTTCGTGCGGCGCTGCGAATCGCGCGCGCCGACCGTCGTCGTGCCCGGCAACCACGACTGCGCGTGGTGGACGGCGTTCCTCGGTATCGGCGACCACTACGGGATGTTCGCGCGCTATCGCGAGTTCATCCGCGCGGACCTCGAGCCGGAGGTCTCGATCCCGGGGGCCACGATCGTGGGCCTCAACTCGGCCCACGGCATCCAGTCGTTCACGCTCACGCGGCGCCTGCGCGACCTCTCCGTCGTCGGCGCCGTGCGCGGCCGCCAGTGGGAGAAGGCGCGGGTCGCGCTCTCGCTCGCGCCGCCTGGCAACCTGCGGATCCTCGTGCTGCACCACAACCTGCTGCGCGGCGCGCACTCGCGGCGCTACGGGCTTGCCACGCGTGCGCTGGCCCTGGTGGACGCCGCGTACACCGGCGCCGACGTCATCTGCTGCGGCCACGACCACGAGCAGCGGGTGGATGAAGTGGAGGTGGCGCGCCGGCGCATCGTGGTCTCCACCGCCGGCACCCTCACCGACCGCGCGCGCGGCGGGCGCGCCGGCTCCTGGAACCTCATCGAGGCCGACGCGCAGCGCGTCAGCGTCGCCATCTACGAGTGGGATCGCGACGAGTTCCGGCGCATGAAGACCGCGGCGTACGCGCGCCCCCCGGCCTAGCCGCGGCCTGCCCCGGCGCCGTCCGCCGGCAACTATTTTAGGGGCATGGCTACCGCCCCCGGCAACGACTCCTTCCTCGCCTCCGGCCACCTCAAGCCGCGCGACGGCGACTTCTTCAACATCGACGCGGCGCTGACCGAGGAGGAACGCGCCGTCCGCGACTCCGTGCGACGCTGGGTCGACGAGCGCGTGCTGCCCGTGATCGGCACCTGCTACGTCGAGGGCCGCTTCCCGCTCGACCTCGTCCCGGAGATGGGTGAACTCGGCGTTTTCGGCGCGAACCTGCCCGAGGAGTACGGATGCGCGGGGCTCAACAACGTGAGCTACGGGCTCATCATGCAGGAGCTCGAACGCGGCGACTCGGGCGTGCGCTCGTTCGCCAGCGTGCAGGGCGCGCTCGTGATGTACCCGATCTTCGCGTTCGGCTCAGAGGAACAGAAGCGCGAGTGGCTGCCGAAGATGGCGAAGGGCGAGGTGATCGGCTGCTTCGGTCTCACCGAACCCGACTACGGTTCGAATCCCGCGGGCATGATCACGCGGGCCCGCCGGCAGCCGGACGGCACCTGGGTGCTGAATGGCGCGAAGATGTGGATCACCAACGGCTCCACGTCGAAGGTCGCCGTCGTCTGGGCCAAGACCGAGGACGACGATCCCGACGGCAAGAGCATCCGTGGCTTCATCGTGCCGAAGTCGGCGAAGGGTTTCAGCGCGAAGGACCAGAAGGGCAAGCTCTCGCTCCGCGCGAGCGACACGAGCGAGCTGGTCTTCAGCGACGTGCACCTCCCGGCCGATGCCATCCTCCCAAACTCGGGCGGCCTGAAAAGCCCGCTCATGTGCCTCACCCAGGCGCGCTACGGGATCTCATGGGGCGCGATCGGCGCGGCCATCGCGTGCTACGAGGAGGCGCTCGCGTACTCGAAGACCCGGGTGATGTTCGACAAGCCGATCGGCGGGTTCCAGATCCAGCAGGTGCGGCTCGCGGAGATGCTCACGGAGATCGTGAAGGCACAGCTGGTGTCGCTGCACCTCGGCCGGATGAAGGACGCCGGCACGTTCACGCCGCAGCAGGTCTCGCTCGCCAAGCGGAACAACGTGAACATCGCGACCGACATCGCCCGCGAGGCGCGCCGCCTGCTGGGCGCCAACGGCATCCTCGCCGAGTACTCGGCCATGCGGCACATGGCGAACCTCGAGAGCGTGTACACCTACGAGGGCACGCACGACGTCCACTCGCTCGTGCTGGGGATGGCCGTCACGGGCATGAATGCCTTCAAGTAGGGCGGTGACGGATTGCCGGGCGATGGCCGGAGGTCGGAGCGGCGTTCATTCGGCTCTGAGCGCTTCGTTGGGATCAACCCTCGTCGCGCGGAACGCCGGCAGGGCGCTCGCGACCACTGACGTCGCGAGCAGGACGGCCGCCACCACACCGTACACCAGGGGATCGGTCGGGGACTGCCTGAAGAGCAGCGGCTGAACGAAACGAGCGGCCAGCAGGCTACCGAGGGATCCGAGGACAATGCCCGCCGCGCCGACCCGCGTGGCCTGACCGACGACGAGGCGCATGATGCTGGCCCGGTCCGCGCCGAGTGCCACGCGCACGCCGAGTTCCTGCCGCCGCTGGGCGACGTTGTATGAGATGACGCCGTACATCCCGACGGCTGCGACGGCGAGCGCCAGCAGTCCGAACGCCGCGAACATGGTCGCGCCGATTTCCCAGCTGCGTCGTTGCCGGTCAACGAAGGTCGAGAGGCGCTCGGTGGACGCATACGACGCTCCCGTGAGTTCCGTCTGCAGCCGGCGGCGGAGCGGTTCCTCGAGTGCGGCCGCGTCGCCCCGGGCCCGCACGACGAGCACGAATCCGCCCTCCGGCTGGAATTGCGCGCTCGGGAGGAAGTAGCTGAAGTGCTGCGCGCCGGTGAGGTCGCGTTCCACCATGTCTTCCGACACGCCGATGACGGTTGTGCACGGCACCGTGTCTGCGTCGAGCCGGATGCACTTGCCGATGGCATCCTCGCCGGGCCACAGCGCGTGCGCCATGCCTTCGCTCACCACCACCACGCCCTGCGTCCCGGCCCGGTCGCGGCTGTCGAAGGCGCGACCGCGGAGGATGCGTGTGCCCATCGCCGCGAAATAGTCGGGCGTGCCGGTCGTGTAGGTGAACCGGCCGAGCTTCCGCACCGAGTCTATCCCCGGCACGAAGAGGTCCATGGAGTTCGTGCTGAAGAACGGCACGGCGCTCACCCACGCCGCGTGATCGACCCCCGGCAACGCCTGTGCCGCGCTCAGCAGGCGGCGACCAAGCGCCACCCGCTGATCGTTCGACAGGGTGACGCCCCGCGCCGTGCCGGTGGCGAGCACGATCTGGTCGGCATCGTACCCCAGCCGCAGGGCACGCGCGTTGGCGAGGCTCCGCATGAAGAGGCCTGCGCCGACGAGGAGCGTGACGCTCAGGGCGCCCTGTGCCACGATCAGCACCGTGCGCAGCCGCGATCGCTGGAGGGTCCCTTCGCGCGCGCCCGCCTTCAGCGCGCCAGCGAGGTCGCCGCGCGATGAGACGACGAGCGGGGCGAGGCCGGTGAGAACACCGGCCCCGACCGAGACGAAGATGGCGGCCAGGATGGTCCGGACGTCGGTGAACGCGTTCAAGGTGCCGTCGTCCGGCGTGAATACCGCGCGCATGGCGGCGCCGCCCCACTGTGCCAGCGCGATGCCCGCCACGCAGCCGCAGAGGGCGAGGCCGATGCTTTCCGTGAGGAACTGACCCACCAGGCGGCGGCGGTTGACGCCCAGCGCGAGGCGCACGGCCACCTCACGGCGGCGCGCAATGGTACGCGCGAGGTACAGGTTGGCGACGTTGGCGCACGCGATGAGCAGCACGATCAGGGCGACGCCGGCGACCCACAGCGCGGTCTTCGCCTCGAGTCCGGCCCGCGGGCCGGCCGACACCTTCAGGGCGCCGGCGATCGCCGCCGGGTGCGCCAGCGAGGAGGGAGGGAGTCCGGGTGAGAGCGCGCGTTCGGCCTCCCAGCTGCGCGCGTAGGCCACGCTGAGGTCCGCCGACGCCTGCGCACGGGTCACGCCCGGCTTGCGGCGGACCATCATCGACAGCCAGCCCCAGTCGTAGCGCGTGTAGTAGTTGTTCCGGAGGTTCTCCTGCGTCATCGACCCCGCGTACGTCGTCATCGGCACGTACACCGCCGCGTCGCGGTCATCCACGCCGGTGAAGCCACGCGGCGCAACCCCGATGATCACGCTCGGCACATTGCCCACCTGAAGGACCTGTCCGATGACGTCGCGGCGGCCGCCCATCTCGGATTGCCAGAAGTCGTACCCAAGCACCACGACCTCGGCACCGCGCGGCGTCGTGTCTTCGGCGGCGACGAAGAACCGTCCGAGCGCCGGCCTGGCATCGAAGAAGTCCCAGAACGAGCCGCTCACGATATCGACCTGTCGTTCACGGGTTGCCTCACCCGACCCGACGGCCATTTCGCGTCCCGCGATCGCGGCGGCGAGGTCGAACGATGAGGTCCAGCGCCGGAGGTCAGCAAACCGGGCGTACTCGAACGCGAGCTCGGTCCGTCGTTCCGCCCGCTGGTCCCACTGCAGGTACACGCGATCGACGCGGTCGGGTGACGCCATGTAGGGATACGGCCGGAACATCAGTCGGTCGATCACGCTGAACAGGGCGGCGTTTGCCCCGATGCCCAGGCCGAGCGTGATGATCACGGCGATCGCGAATCCCGGCGACTTGGCGAGCGACCGCGCGCCGTAGCGAACGTTGCGCGCCATCTCGTCCATCCACGCGAATCCCCACATGGCTCGAAGCTCCTCGTTGAGTCGGGTCAGGTTGCCCAGCCGGCGGCGCGCCCGCCGTGCGGCGCCGGCGCCATCGAGGCCATCGGTGCGCCCGTCGCGTTCCAGCATCGCGCGGTGGAACCCGAGCTCCTCGTCCATCTCCCGGGCGAGCGCGTCGCGGCGCAGCAGGTCGCGGAAACGGTTCCAGGCGGCGCGCATGGCGGTGCCGTCAGGTGGTGCGCATCACGCGCCCGATCGCCGCGACCACGTCGCTGAACGCGGAGTGCGATTCGCCGAGCTGGCGGCGGCCCGCGGCGGTGATGGTGTAGTAGCGTGCGCGCTGGTTGTTGCTCGTCCTGCCCCATGCCGCGGAGATCCAGCCGCGCTGGCGCATGCGCTGGAGGGCGGGGTAGAGCGACCCTTCCTCGACCTTGAGGACGTCGTCGGACAGGCGCTCGATATGACGCGCGATGCCGTAGCCGTGGAGCGGCCCCACGGTGAGCGTCTTGAGCACGAGCATGTCGAGCGTGCCCGGCAGGAGGTCGTGGGCTGGCATATAGATTGGCTAGGGGATAGACAATCTATGCCATCAGAAGGTTGCCCCCGCAAGGCGGCGGGCCGCCCCGGGTCAGGTCCGCGTGCGGCCGTAGCGGGCGCGGAGCGGTGCCTGCAGCCAGTCCGGCACGTACCGCATGAGGGTCACGAGGATCCGGTACCGCTTGCCGGGGATGCACACCACCGGGCCGCCACGCGCCAGCTGCGCCAGCGACTCGTCCACGACGCGTCCCGCGTCGAGCCAGAGGAACCCGGGGATCGAGGACTTGTCGATGCCGCCGCGCGCATGGAACTCCGTGTGCGTGAAGCCCGGGCACAGGGCCTGGATGCGCACGCCGGTGCCGGTCAGCTCGAGCCCCACGGCCTGGCTGAAGACGCGCAGGTATGCCTTGGAGGCGCAGTAGTTCGCGTTGCCCGCCGACTGGGTGAACGACGCCACCGACGAGACGTTGACGATCCATCCGCGGCCGCGCTCGATCATGCCCGGCAGGGCCGCGCGCGTGTGGAGCATCGGCGCCATCACGTGCAGTTCGAGCATCGTCGCCTGTTCGGCGACCGGGCGCGAGGCAAGCCGGCCCTTCGTCCCGAAGCCGGCGTTGTTCACGAGCACCGCGAGGCGGGGTTCGCCGCTGATCCGGTCGGCCACGCGCCGCATGCCGTCGTCGCGCGACAGGTCGGCGGCGAGCACCTCGGCCTCCACCCCGTACTGCAGCGCGAGTTCGTCGGCCAGGGCCTCGAGGCGCGCGGCGTCGCGCGCCACGAGGACGAGATCGTGGCCCGATGCGGCCAGGCGCTGCGCGAAGACCCGGCCGATGCCGGCCGTCGCGCCCGTGACGAGGGCCATCAACCGGGTGGAGGGTTCGCTCACGGCCGGAATGTAACGCCACCGGCGAGTAGCCCGCGTCGCCGCCGACGGGCTAATTTCCGCCCATGAAAATCGCCGTCTGCATCAAGCGCGTCCCCGACCAGGACGTCCGGTTCAAGGTCGCCGCCGGCGGCAAGGCGATCGACGAGGCCGGCCTCAAGTACGACCTGAGCGACTTCGACGGCTATGCCGCGGAGGTCGCGATCCAGATCACCGAGAAGTCGGGCGCCGGCGAGGTGACCGTGATCTCGGTCGGCCCCGACGCCGTGCAGGAGACGTTGCGCAAGGCGCTCTCGATGGGCGCGCACCGCGCGGTGCAGCTCAAGCTCGACACGCCCGTCTCCGACGGCGCGGCCATCGCGGCGGCGCTCGCGGCGGAAATCAAGGACGGCGGCTACGACCTGGTGCTGACCGGCCGCATGGCCGTGGACACGCAGAACCGCTCGGTGGGCGCGCACCTCGCGGCCCGGCTCGGCCTCCCCTACATCGGCGCCATCACGCAGCTCGACACCACGGGCGGTGCGGTGAAGGCGCGGCGTGAGCTCGAGGGCGCGTACGAGCTCGTCGAGTGCCCGCTGCCGGCCGTCCTGTCCATCGACGAAGGCATTGCACGCGCGCGGTACCCTTCATTGAAGGGCATCATGGCGGCGAAGAAGAAGCCCATGGAGGTGCGCCCCGCGCAGATCGGCGAGGTGCGCTACGTGCTCGACTCGCTGGAGCTGCCCCCGGAACGCAGCGGCGGGCGGATCATCGGCGAGGGACCGGACGCCGTGCCCGAGCTGGTGCGGCTCCTCAAGGAGGAGGCGAAGGTCCTGTGAGCAACGTCTTCGCTTTCGCCGAGACGCGCTTCGGCGCGCTCCGCCGCGCGGGGCTCGAGGCCGTGACCGCCGCGCGCCAGGTGGCCGACCAGACCGGCGGCCAGGTGCACGCGATGCTCGCGGGCGCCCCGGGCATCGGGCAGCTCGCCGGCGAGCTCGGCAAGCATGGCGCGGATGTCGTGCTGGTGCTCGAGCACGACGGCTTCGCCAACTACAACCCCGAGGCGCGCGCGGCGA
>CAZKYG010000293.1:0-6039 GCA_964556915.1 uncultured Gemmatimonas sp. | reverse complement strand
CGCAGGCGCCGGGCGCTGCGGCGGGCGGGCGCGGTGGCGCGAACGGCAATGCGCCGCTGCGGCGCTATGAGCTGCGTGATCTCGCCACGGGCGCCACGCAAGCCTGGAAGGACATCGGCAGCGCGATGTTCAACGCCTCGTCGACGCACCTCATCCTCAGGCGGCAAGTCGGGGCCGGCGGCGGCGGCCGCGGCGGACGAGGGGGCGGCGGTGCCCCGGGTGGCTTTGGCGCCGGGCCGGCCAGCGGCGACGTGGGCGCCAGCTCCACGGCGGTGCGCGGCGCGGACGTGATTCTCGTGAATCTCTCCAGCGGCCGGAGCCAGCTGCTTGGCAGCGTGGGTGACATCGCCTTCAACCGCACCGGCGACCTGCTCGCGTACACGGTCGACGCCGACGTGGACGACGGCAACGGCGCATTCGTGATGGACCTCAAGTCAGGGCGCACCTGGACGCTCGACAACGATGCGAAGCGCTATTCGCGGCTGGCCTGGACGGCCGACGGCACGGGCTTGGCGTTCCTGAAAGGCGTCGCCGTCCCTGCCAGGCGCGAGCGCGCGAACGTGCTCATCGCGTTCGCGGATGTGCGGCAGGCGGTCGCGGGCGCCGGACGTGCTCCTGCGGTGCTCGACCCCGCAAAGGTGGCGGGATGGGACCGCGAATGGGTCCTCAGCGAGCGTGCGCCGCTCAGCTGGAGCCTCGACAAGCGGCGCGTCTTCTTCGGCGCCAAGGCGCAGGTATCGCCCCCGGACACGGGGCGCAAGCCGAGCACCGACTCCATCGCGGACGTGGACGTGTGGCGCACCAGCGACACGCGCATCCAGTCCGCGCAGATGATTCGCGCGCCGCAGGAGGAGAACTTCACGTATCGCCAGGCGTTCGACGTGGCGTCGGGCACGTATATCCATCTCGCGGACACGACGATGCGCGAGCTGGACGTCTCGCTCGACGGCAAGTGGGCGGTGGGGCGCGACCAGCGCGCCTACGTCTCCGACTGGAAGCCGCAGCAGGCCGACCTCTATCGCGTGAACACCGCCACGGGCGAGCGCACGCTGATGCTCAAGGGACACGTCACGTCGGCCGGTGGAGTCGTCGGCATCTCGCCCGACGGCCGGACCTTCATGTACTGGAAGGACAACGTCTACCACGCGTACGACCTCGACGCCGGCACGGCGCGCCCGATCGGCACGGGCGCGCCGAGCTTCATTGACACCGACGACGATCACACCGGACCACGCCCGCACTTCCCGGTCGTCGCATGGACGCCCGACGGCACGGGCGTCGTGGTGGAACACAAGTTCGACATGTGGCTGCTGCCGGTGGACGGGTCGGCGGCCCGGAACATCACGATGGGCGCCGGCACGAAGGCCGCGGTGCGCTACAGCCTCGTGCGCACCCAGCCCGTGGACGACGCCGACCCGCTGGCCGCGCGCCACCTGCGCGAGGTGGATCTCGCCAAACCGCTCACGTTCGCCACGTACGGCGAGTACACCAAGAAGGCGGGGTTCGCGCGCCTCGAGAATGGCCGCATGACCGACCTGGTGTTCGACGACGCGGCGTACAGCACGCCGCAGCGCGCCGCGAAGGCCGACGAGTACCTCTTCACGCGGCAAACGTTCGCCGATTTCCCGGATCTCCGCGTCTCGGGTGCCACCTTCGCCGACGCGAAGCAGGTGACCCACGCCAACCCGCAGCAGGCGGAGTACAAGTGGGTCGCGAAGCGCGTCCTGTTCGACTACAAGGACAAGGATGGGCACAAGCTGCAGGGCTTCCTGTCGCTCCCCGAGGACTGGACTCCCGGCACGAAGCTCCCCATGCTCGTCAGCTTCTACGAGAAGAACTCGCAGAACCTGAATCGCTACACGCCGCCGTCATACATCACCGGCATGGGCGCGCTCCCGGTGGAGGCGGTGAGCCGGGGGTACATCACGATGTTCGCGGACGTGTACTACCACACGGGGTCGTCCCACTCGGACCAGCTCAATGCGGTGGAGGCGGCCACGAAGAAGGTCATCGAGCTCGGGTATGCGGATCCGAAGCACATCGGCGTGCACGGGCACAGCTATGGCGGGGAGGGCGCCGCGTTCATCGCGACGCGGTCGCGCCTGTTCGCGGCGGCCGGCATGGGCGCGGGCGTGACCGACCTCTACACCGACTTCAGCCAATCGTGGGGCTGGAGCTATCAGGTGATGGGCGGGAGCGGCGAGAACGGCAACAACTACTATATGGAAGGGCAGGGCCGCTGGGGCTTCTCACCATGGGAGAAGCCGGACGTGTACCACTTCGAGTCGGCGCTCACGCATGTGCCCGAAGTGTCGCAGCCGATCCTCATCATGCACGGCACGGCCGACCCCACGGTGTCGTTCAGCGAAGGGATGAACTTCTACAACGCACTGCGATTCAACGGGAAGGAGGCGTACCTGCTCGCCTATCCGGGCGAGGGGCACGGGCTGCGCGGCCTCGCCAACCGCAAGGACCTCACGACGCGGTACTTCGAGTATTTCGACCACTTCCTGAAGGGCGCTCCCGCGCCGAAGTGGATGACCGACGGCGTGCCGTACCTCGCGAAGACCGAGGCGAAGCCGGCGCCGACCCCCGTGCCGACGATCACGCCATGACGCGCGTTCTCCTCGCGTGTGCGGCGTCCCTGATCGCCGTCCCGGGCGGGCAGGGTGCCGCGAGGCCGGCGGTGGCGGTCGTGGTGCGCGCGCCGGGCGCCGCTGCCGCGGACTCCGCCGCCGTGGCGAACGCCGTCATCCGCGCCCTCACGGCCGCCGGCGTCGAGGTGCGGGAACGCGGGCCCGACACGAAACCCGTGCCCGGCATGAAGAGCGCGCGGTTCATCGTCGAGGTCACGGCGAAGTCCGTTGGGCGCATGGGCCTCGTGGACTTGCGCCTGGTGAACGCGGAAACGGCGCAACTGGCGGGCCGCGCATCGCTGCGCGCGTTGACGGGCGCCCTGGCGGACTCGGCGGCCGCGGGGGCGAAGCGCCTAGCGCAGAAACTCACCGCGGCTGGAGGTCGCGGCTGAGGCGTAGCGGCCCGTCTGCGTCCGGTGCCTATTGCCTGAACACCACGTCAACCGGGATTCCTTTCGACTTCAGCCGGTCGAGGTCGCCGCGCAGCGTTGGTGAGATCGTGCCGTATTGCTGCTGGAACGCCTTCACACCCGCATAGTCGCCGTCACCCTGCAGGGTGAGAATCTTCGCCGCCAGCGCGTTCATCCCCGCCTGCATCTTGTCGAAGTTCACGCGGTAGCGCCCTGCGGTGGAGTCGCGCGTGAACGCGCCCTGTTCGGTGAGGAAGTTGAACGCGGCGATATTGGCGCGGCCGTGGGCGTCACCGCCGCCGAATCGCACGGCGCGGAAGAGCGTTGCCAGGAAGTCCACGTAGTTGCCGCGCACATCCTCGCCCGGCAGGTCGCCGCTCTTGATGAGCGACTGGACCATGTAGAGGCCAAGGATGTCGGCCTTGCCCTCCTCGAGCGAGCCCGCCGTCTCCTTCAGCGCGGCGCGAACGGTGCCGCCCCCGCTGATCACGTTCTTGATGCCGAGGCCGTGCGCCACCTCGTGGAACATCGTGTTCTCGAAGAACGCGTCGAAGTGGATGAGGGGCAGCTGGTCCGGCGCGATCAGCTCGTTCGCGATCGGTACGAGGATCCGGTCGAACTTCGCGCGGATCACGTTCTTGAGCTGGAGGCGCCGCGTGCCCTTGCGCAGCTGCACCTCCTCGTCGTTCGGCAGGTTGATGGCGATGGTCTTCGCGCCCGAGTTCGCCTGCCCCGCATAGAACACCACGTCGTACGCGTTGAGGTCGGAGTCGGTGCCGGGCTTCTCGCGTTTGTACGCGTCGGGCACCGGCAGGCCGCGCTGCAGCGCGGGAAGGAGCGACGCGTACTTCGCGAGCCGCTGGCTCCACGCCTTGTCCTTGATGAGGACGTACGCCTCGTCGGCCGCCTTGTAGCCGTAGAGCGCGTCCTCATAGGTCTCGATCGGACCGATGACGACGTCGAGCGTGTTGGCCTTCATGTCGAGCCACGCAATGTCGCTCTGCCGGTAGTTGTCGGTCAGGAGCGCCTCGGCGCGCGCCGTGAGGTATTTCCGCAGTCCCGCATCCTCGGCGAGCGCCGCGGCCGCGCGCAGCTTCGCCGACGCGGCCTCGTGGTACTCCTTGAATGCGACGTGGTAGGGCACGGCGTCGAACCCGCCGCCCGTGGCGCGCTTCACGATCGTGTACAGGGCCTTGAGCGAGTCGGCGTGCGCCCGCGGCCCCGCGGCGACAGCCTTCTCGAACTCGTCCTTCGTCATGTCGGCCGGGTAGAAGCTGGCGCCCGCCGGTTTCGGCCCCACGCCCGCCACGAACGGCGAGTCGCTGGCGAGTCGATCCCACGGGCCGTAGTTGATCGCGATGTACTGCCGCGTGAGCGAATCCGTCGTGGCGGCCATGAGCGAGTCGTACGCCGGATACGACTGCCGCCGGAACGCCGGGTCCATGGCGCGCGCCGCGTCCACGAGCAGCGGCACCATCTGCCGTTCCGGCGCGGACAGCCCGTTCGTGTCCACCACGAGCGGCACGACCGTGTACTGCGCGATCCGGGCGGCGAGGCCCGGGGGTGAGGTGGAGGGCTCGCTGGAGGTGCAGGCCGTGAGGCAGGCCGCGGCGCCGGCGATGATCACGGCGAGCGCGGCGCGGGTGGAGGGGCGCGGCGTCATTCCAGAATGTACACAATCCTGACGGCGCGAATCCGGTCCCCCGTCGTCGTCGGTCACCGGTCAACCCACTATCAGGCCCATCATGCGACGGCCTGGGCCGTGCAACCCTCTCGCCGGCGTGCGGCCGGGCGTCCATATTCGGGCCGATGACGGCCCCCACCGCCCGCTGGTCGCACTGGTACACCGTTGTGGTCCTGTGCGCCGCCGCCGTACTCATCTCCTACATCGACCGCACGAACATCTCCGTCGCGTCCATCGCGATGCAGCAGGAGTTCGGCTGGAACGAGACGACCAAGGGCTACGTCCTGTCGGCCTTCTTCGTCGGCTACATGGTCCTCATGGCCGCGAGCGGCGCGCTGGCCAACCGGTTTGGCGGACGGATCGTGCTCGGCGCCGCCGTGCTGTGGTGGTCCGCGTTCACGATGCTGACACCGCCGGCGGCGTACCTCTCGCTCCCCGTACTGATCGCGACGCGCATCGCGCTTGGCCTCGGCGAGGCCGCGGTGTTTCCGGCCTCGATCAACATGGTCGGGCGATGGGTGCCCCCGGCCAGCCGGACCAAGGCGGTGGCATTCTTCACGAGCGGGCTGTCGATCGGCACGGTTGTGTCGCTCCCGGTGACTGGTTGGCTTGTGCGCGCGTTCGGCTGGCCCGTGCCGTTCTACGTGTTCGGTGCGCTCGGCATCGTCTGGGCCGCGTACTGGTTCGCGAAGGTGCGCCCCGGCCGGGCGTTCGACGGCACCGGCGCCGCGATCGAACCCGCGGGCGCCGCCATCGCGAGCGGCGGGACACCGGCCCGGGCGGCGGCCCGGCGGGCCATTCCATGGCGCGCGCTGCTCACCACGCCCGCCGTGTGGGCCATCGTCGTCGCGCACTTCTGCAGCAACTGGTCGCTGTACGTGCTGCTGGCATGGCTGCCGACGTACTTCAGCCGCACGTTCGGCGTGTCGCTCGCCAACGCAGGGCTGCTGTCGGCGGCTCCGTGGCTCGCGTACTTCGTCATGGGGAACGTCGGCGGCGCCTGGGCTGATCGCATGATGAAGGCCGGTCGCTCGGCGACGTTCGTCCGGAAGTTCATGCAGATCACCGCGCTCGTCGGCGCGTCCGGTTTCCTGCTGCTCCTGCCACTCGCCGGGTCGGCGGCCATGGGCATGGCGATCATGTTCGGCGCGTGCGGCACGAGGCGGCCGAGGGTTCGCTTGGGGTCGGCGTTCGACATGACCGAGCGCAGCGAGGCGCAGGTCGAACGGTTCGCGCCCGGGTTTCGCGACCGGGTGCTGGCCCGGACGATCGATCGCGTTCGCGCCAGGTTCGGCGACCGCGGCATCCT
>CAZKYG010000292.1:0-20038 GCA_964556915.1 uncultured Gemmatimonas sp. | reverse complement strand
GGGCGAACGCCGCGTCTTCGCCGCCTTGCAGTCCCTACCCGACGATGTGGTCGCTTACTACGAACCGGTGATCCGCCGGCGCTTCCCGGATTTCATCGTCATCGCACCCACAATCGGCGTGATTGTGATCGAGGTGAAGGGCATTCGGCTCGGGTCGATCCTCCATGCCGACGCACATAGCATCGAATACATGAACAGCGGAAACCGGCAGCAGACACCTCACCCTTCCCGGCAGGCGCTCGAATACATGCGCGGCCTGATGAACGCCTGCAACATCCATCCCTCTGCCGAGGAGCTGAAGCGCAATGGTCACTTCTCGTTCGCCTTCGGCCAGCTCGCAATCATGACGTCCATACGCCGCGCGGACCTCGATGCGAGCGCATGGGCACATCTGTTCCCGCGCGGCCAGACGATCTGCGCAGACGAGTTCGACGTGCTTGCCGGCGACCCGTCTACACTGCTAGCGGCACTACAGACCGCGATGCCGCCGCATATCCCCATTACCCCAATTCCGCCGGATCGCATGAGCACGGTCCGCTCCGTCGTCAGCCCGTCAAGCCGCGTCGAAACCCGCTCGCTGTTCGACGATAACGCGCCGCGCACCGTATCCGTGGACGTCCTCGACTTCGAGCAGGAGAAGGTGGCGCGGCAACTGGGATCGGGCCACCGCATCCTCTACGGAGTGCCCGGCTCGGGAAAGACCGTCGTCCTCATTGCCGCGGCCAGGATGCTAGCGGAGGCGGGCAAGTCCGTTCTGGTGCTCTGCTACAATCATACCCTGCGGCGCTATCTGGCAAAAACGCTCGAGCCGCATGCCGGCGTCAGCGTCCACACGTTCGGCTTCTGGGCGCGCAACCAGAAAGCACCGCCCGAGCTCGAGGATCGGGATGCATTCGGAGCAGGCCTGCTCGCCATCATGGAAGCGGGCGGCGGAGAAGCCGGGAAATACGATGCCGTATTGATCGACGAAGGTCAGGATTTCGCCTCGTCATGGTTCCAGGGGGCCGTTCTAGCACTCAAGGAGCCTGCGGATGGCACGCTGATCATCGCCTACGATGTCAGCCAGAACCTCTATCGCTCGAATCTGCCCAACTGGAGCAGGGTCGGCGTGAAGGCAAAGGGGCGCACGCGCAAGTTCCCGCGCAACTATCGCAACACGCGCGAAATCGTTGCCGCCGCGTGGAGCTTCGGTGTGCCAGAGTCGGCGGGCGATGACGACCTGCCCCACTCCGTCGCTCTGCGCCGAGAGAACTGCGTTCGGTCGGGCCCCTGGCCTGCCGTCGTCCAGGCCGCCAACAAGGACGCGCAGGTGGCCCGATGCGTCGAGATTGTCAGCAGCCTTATGAATGGCTCCCCGCCGCTCGCTGCGCGAGAGATCATGGTACTCTGCAAACACATCGCGCTGTGCGAGCGAATCGCCGCCGAATTCGACGAGCGAGGCCTGGCGGTGACTGTTAGCACCATCCACGGTGCGCGTGGTCTTCAAGCCCGGGCAGTCATCCTCGTCTCGGCGGACGACCTCCAGGGCGATGACGACCGGGCGCTCATGTATGTCGCCCTAACGCGGCCGACCGACCATCTGTTTGTGCTTTGGAGTCACGATACGCCCTTGGTGAAGGAGTTGATTCGGAATCTGCAATCAACAGCTTGACCACTAATCGCGAGTCGCTGGACTGACTGGTTGAGCCGTCCGAGCGACAAAAGTTGATAGCGTCAGTAGGGTTGTGCAGCGGTGCCTGTTTCGGTGACCGCGATGGTGCCGTCGAGATTATGTGCGGCAACCCAAACGGCTGCGGATGTGATTGGAGTTAGTCTTGATCGATCTGTTTGATCCCGTCGTTCCGACCGGTCGCCGGCACAGGCAGTTTGAAGATCTGCGCCAATCGGACGATCACAAGCTGGCTCGGAAATCCATCAACATGACCTTCAACGAGATGGGTGACCCCAACGGCAGGTTTGTAAGAGATTTTCAGGGGCGTGGATTTCATAGCCGGCTCTTCGAGCTAGCTTGCTTCGCCTACCTGCGATCTGCGGGATTGAACATCACTGGTCGTTTCGAACGACCGGACTTCATTGTTGGGACTGGCGCCGCAGAGATTGCGATAGAAGCAACCAGTGCCAATCCACCGGACGCAGCTAGTCAAGATATTTCCGTGATCAATATGACGGAGCTCACCGAAGCGGAGCTAGAAGAACAGGCCGATGTAGTGTTCACGAAACGGGTAATTGCAAGCCTGAAAAAGAAGCTTGAGCACCGCTATCATGAGCTCCCGCACGTGAACGGCAAACCGCTCGTTCTGATGGTGGCGCCTTACTTCGAGCCGGGATCAGTCTTCTATGTCGATGAATCGCTTGTCGATGCCTTGTACCCTACGGAGCCCCATCCCTCGAACATTCCCTTCTTCTGTTTGCCAGAGTCCGCATCGATCAGCGCAGTCGCCTACTGCAACACCTTTACCGTCCCGAAATTTTGGCGACTTGCAGATCATGACTTCCTCGCCAACTCCTGCATCGCTGAGCGAACGGGGATGGCGCTATTCGAAGGCGATACACAGCTCAAACACTTCCGCTACCGCATAGGCCATGAAGCGACACCGGTGGAAACCTGGTCAGAAGGAGTAACTCTCTTCTTCAACCCCGTGGCCGAGATACCATTGCCCGTCGATGCTCTCCCAGCGAGCTCAAAATTTCTCTGCGAGGGCGACATGGTGCATCGTCGCGTGAAGGGCTTTCACCCCCTCGCATCCTTCATGCAGGTCTGGCCACGCACCGAGCAGAAGCCAGCACAGCTAGATAGCTAACGTGCCCAACTTGTGAGCGCATCCACACGGCCCGGCAGATGAGGGCGGCGCAGTGCGCGCTATAGGCCGATGTGGATCGAAAGTGGCCACTCGACTACAGCCCAGCTGGTGTGTCTCGGCTCGAGAAATCACGCAGCTAGCGAGTTGAAATCGACAACCGGAGAGATCGACGGCACACTCCTATGGTTGGGGGAGCTACAGATGCCGCGAAACTTGCCGCCATTCAAAAACGGCACCCGTATTGGGAACTATGAACTTATCTGCAAGTCCGGCACGAAGAACAACAACAGACGGGTACAGCCCCTCGGGTCGGGCGCTACCTCCGTTGTCTATTTAGCGAAGCAGAACTTGGCCGGCGAGCAAACCATTCTGCGCGCGGTTAAGCTTTTTTTCCCCTCCAGGGACCTACGGCGCAAACAGCGAGCCGGCGGCCTTTCTTATGGCGAGCACAACTTCCTGGCTGAGATAGGTGCTGTGGCGTCACTCACGCACCAAAACATCGTCAAGATCATAGACTCGGGCTACATGCCGGTGAGTGACGACAAGAAGGTCGTGCAGGCGCCTTATTTCGTCATGGAGCATATCGAGGGACCTACCCTCGAACAGCTCCTAGAGCCGGGAGCGACGGAGGCAGCGCCTTGGGTGTCCCGCGCGAGGCAGATGCCGCATCTCATAATATACTTGGCGCAGCAGATGTGCCGCGCCCTGGTGTATCTGCACTCCAGGCAGAGATTTCACTTTGATCTGGCACCAAAGAACATTTTCGTACGTGAGGTGAATGGGAGACCTCATCTGATCATCGGCGACCTTGGCGTGAGTCGCACAGTGCCACCTTTGTCAGAAATTGCGCCAGACTCGCCTGACACCATCTTCATCGCCGGAACCAGGGCTTACACCCCCGAGGTCTTGCAGGATCGACGAGGCACGAATGTCCCTATTCGGTTTCTATCTCAACACGCAGCGTATTGGGATTTGTTCGCGCTAGGGAAGATAACACTGGAGTTGATGGAGGGCTGGCAGGTCGATCAGAAAGAGGAACTTGAAGCTCTTCGAATCGTTTGCCGAAAAATACTAGAAGGCCAGTACGGGACGGCGGAGCACGTCTCGTCAGAATTTGACCGCCTCCTCCCTATCCACGTCCTTACCGCAGGAGTTGAAGAGCTCTCCACGGATGCATTTGGAGGACGCACTTATGTAAGCCTTCCCTCACAGTCCGTACCGATTTCCGAGAGAGTGGAAGCTGTAATCAATCATGCCGCTCTTACCCGCTTACAATCGGTGCCACAACTGCTCCTTTACCGCACGATCACCCCCGGCGGCGTGCACACGGTCTACGAGCACGTCCTTGGCAGTTACGGGCTGATGCTGAAATGCCTGACCAAACTTCTATCCCAACCAAAATTTCGAGCGAATTTTTCTACGAAGGAGTTGGAAGAAGCCCTTGTGGCGGTGCTCCTCACTCGTATCGCAAGCTTCCCCTTGGATCGAGTTCTTTTTTCTTTCGACCGCTACGGCTCGGGCGAGAAGAAAAGAAAATACGAATCGATTCTTGACCGAATGTACGGAAAAGAGAAGCCGCTGCGATCTGTCGTCAGCGAGTTGTTCCGCGAGTGCGACCTAGACTCTGTTTTGTCGATACTCTGCGACAAGCCTGAAGCTCGAACCCCCTATCAGAATCTAATTGGAAGCCTTTTGGCATCTTCCCTCGATGTGCGCGTAATGGACTATCTTGCTCGCGACTCTCATCACACAGGTGTTCCGGCGGGCTCAGGCATCGATGTGAGCAACATCATCGAAAATATGTACTGGCCTGAAAGCTCGAACGGGATAGCGATCCGTCGACCGGGTGTTTTCGCGGCGGAGCATCTGTTGTGCGCCCGTTACTGGATGTTCGTGCGCCTTTATTGGAATATCCCAAATAGAGCAGTCACAGCGATGCTGCGCCATGTCGTATCCAATATCCTCGATAACACCCATATCAGCCGCGAATTTTTGTCCCGCGCCCTGAGCGAGGTCGACGAGATGGGGGCCCTGAACGTGCTGGCACAGCATTGGAGGCTAACCGGCGGCCACAGCGGCAGAGGGACAGCGATTCTCGAACTACTTCAGCAGTCTCGACCCCGCACATACAAATTGCTTCTTGAGCGCTTTGTAAAAAACTGGGGGCCGGACATCGAGCAGAACCGACGCGCGGTGAGGAAGGTGGAAGGCCTAGAGTCTCGCGGGCTAGAGGATCTCCGAAAGGACTTCCTGTCTGTTAGCTCGGTTGCGGCTCGACTTCATGAATCGGAGCTGCTTTTCGACGTTCCTAGAGAGTTTCCTAGGAAGCTAGGCGAGGACATTTTAGTCAAAGTGGAGGACCGCGAGACGCCCCTCGCGATCGCGTCTGACATAGCAAGAATTTTACCTGACGCATTTTTCGACAACGGCGTCCGTGTGAGGGTCTTTCACCATCCTGATGTGGCAGAAGACGTCGTTGCCAAATTGAGGATGGAAGTGTCGGATTTCTTAGACCGGCGGTTTCTGCGCGATTGATCATGCTTGAAACGAAGCTTCATCACTACTTGAAAATCAACGACGGCGCGCTCAGCAGGACCGTGCGGGATAAGATTGCGCACACTGCAGTAAGCAAAAAGAAGGAGCCCGCACTTCTTACGGGCGCAGCGCTGTCGAAGGCTTTGGATCGAAACCGCGTGAGCGTGGCAAAATTTTTAGCCTGGCGTGCGGCACGACCCGCTCAGGATGCCGCCGAGTTGAACGCCGCTCTCTTAGCGTTGGCAGCTTTAGCAAATCTCGAAATAGCTCCAGGGCCCGTGTACCGAGCCTGGCCGTACAAGGCCCAAACGACGCTCGCTGGCGAAGCGCCGCTGAATGTCGCACCGTCTCAGATACCGAGAGAAGTTTTGCGTATGCTGCAGAACTATTTGGAGGCGACCAACGGCACGGCCAGACAAAAATTGATGGCCACGGCATCTGTCGAATGGGATATTGGTATTGGCCCGCTTCACCCATTTTACGACGGCTGCGGAAGAGTTTCCCGATATTTCTCCACGTTGTTGTGTTTGTGGCTAGCGGTTCCGCCACGCCTGCATTCGGATCGAGAAAAATACATGGCTGCAGCTTCTCGGGGCAGGCGAGCGTTTCAGAGGTATGTGCTGCAGCAGCCGTCGTTCGATCTCGTCTAACGCACGCAGCAACAGTCCACGCAAAAAAAATTGACGCAAGCCAAGCTCAGCGGTGGCTGCTAGTACGCGGGCAATGACTTATCTGGCGAACAGCTCCGGAGCGACTCGAGTGATTCCAAGAAGGCGGTTCGCGAGTCGCGAAATGACCTACACACACGCTATTCGCGAGTCGCAGGCTGACCGCGCACACCAAAAGAGGCGGTCGAAGGCGATCTGGCTCAATACGGGATACCTTCGTCGCCTACCAGGATAGCCTCGTCGCCATTCGGGGTGCCCCCGTCATCTGTCGAGGCGTCCTCGTCATCGCCAGGAAGATCACAACATGCTTCTAGTCGCGCTTTCGCGAGATTGCTCGGCGGCGAAGTCATCAGGTCCCAAGCGATCTGATTCAACCCCAACCTTGTGATTTCTAGGTCAGCCTTCGCGACGAACTTAAGCTCACGCAGAGTAGCCAGTGCTTTCTCCACCTGATGGCTTTCAAGCCGCGTTACATATTGCAATCCCGCCATGGTTTGCACCTCATATAGCAGAGCAACGATGACCGCGGTGTGGTCGATACAGGCCCGTCCCTTGCCGAGCCAGTGATTGTCCAGTTTGAGTTCACTCGGATCGGTGGCGCGGGTTGCTCGCCGCAGAATACTTGGATGGCGGTACTTTTCCTTTCTTACTGAGAATCGCAGTTCGTCCGCTTGAAGCACCAAGCGGTCGACTAGACCGTCGACTAGACAAAGCGCGTTGCCCTGCCAGGCAAAGACGCAGCACTCATCTAGCAGATTGGCAAACACATCCCAGAAACCCCAACCCATGCCTTGAAGACTTGCGGCGTGGACCGAAGCAAAGCCATTGAGGAGCGCGAAGCGCCTTACCCCAGCCGCCGGAGTATCCCAGTCGACCAGGTTTTCGGCCTCGACTTCCGCGAGCGCCGTGAGCCATCCTGGAGGTACGGTATTCCGCGCCTTGATGTCATCAGACGTGCGAGTCTGTGTTTTGCGTTTCATGTGAGGCTCCAAGGGCTATGCGCTTCGTTCCACTGGACATTGAACGGCAGCGGGCACGGCACAACGGGACGGGCAAGAACCTCCTCGAAGTTCAGCGCGCTTCAACGAACTTCTCGGGTGGGCAACTGACCGGCGCACTACTGATTATTGGGTCACGCAGGAATCCATTCGGCCGATCAGCGAGTTAAGATGCGCCGTTCAGAACAAGTAGTGCGGTGGTAGGGGCTGCGGCCCTGGCAGCCCACGAGAGCCGGCGATGCTTTGGAGGTGCGCACCCTTGCCTCCGGCGCCCCGCGCGCTCAGGCGAGGCCCGCAGGCAGACTACGGCCCCACATTTGGCCCTTGGGCGCGTTCGAAAACACTGCGCGGATGATGCCGAGGCAAAACCCAATGACGTAGCGGGCCAAGCCAGCCGCAGAAAAGGGCAGCGCGGGACAATCGAAGCCGGAGTGTTGCAGGTTTTGTATGTTTTACAGGTCTATTTGAACCTAGCCAAAAGCCACCAGTACCGTCGTCAGGACACCCCGACACCAATCCCGCAAAACCTACAGGACGCCCTTGTCGAGCGCACCAGGCGAAGGGTCCTGTTGCCACTCGGCAAGCTGGTTGGACCACGGGATGGGGCAGCGCAGGTGTCGCTCCAGCGCTACGCGACAATCTGAAAGCGGCGGGAACGCGTACTCCACTGAGACGGCGAAGATGCTGTCCTTGATATGGTACTTCCCGCCACGCCGTGTCTTGATTCCTGGAATGATCGACTGCAACAGGCGACCGAAGCCGTTCATGTGGACTCGGTTCCCATCGACCTCGCTTGCGCGCAGGTCTTCATGCAGCGCCTTAATGGTCGTGGCATTTGCGGCACTGACATAGTTCTGCGGGAGCCGCCCCTCGTCAAATATCCTGGCGAGGTAGCGCTCCTCCGGCCCCTGCGCGCGAATCATCTGATCGAACAGTGCCTCAGTCTTGATGGTTGTGCGCGGATCGGGCCCTTTCGAGATATCGCGGAGCAACAGGTCATGCAGCATCGCCGCATAGCCGCCAGAATCGAGCTGGTGTTGGATGGCGGCGAAGTAAGCATGATCTTCGCGCCTTTCGCTGGAGACTTCGAAGAGCTGCCAGCGCCGATCGGCCTTGTCCGCAGGCACAACCGATTTCTCGTTCGAAGCAATTAGCCAGATTGTGCGGTTGGGCATGAAGATCGGATCGACCCCTTTCAGCTCATGCATGATCATGTCTTCTGTGACCCGCGTCTTCAGTGTTCCAGCCTCTTTGCGGTTGCCGCCGAACGTGCCCTCGTCGACAAAAATCACACGCCTGCCGATGAGATGGCCGGTGAAGCGCCCATGCACGTGATCGTGGTTCGTGATGGTCACGAAGTGCCTACCCCAAAGGCGACCATACGCTCGCGCGAGAAAACTCTTGCCGGTCCCGGGTAGTCCTACGAACACCGGCGCAGTGCCGATCACGTCGCCTGGGTTCTGCACGCCGTCCGCCATCCAATTCAGAGTCCACTCATTGAGCGTGGCATCGTTGCTACAAATGACTGTCAGTATGTGACCCTTGAGCAGAGACCAGTCACCGGGCGCCGGCTCGAATGCGAATCCGGCCCACATATTCCAAGCGCTTCCGCATTCGCCGGCGGGAAGCGACGGATCAAAGATCAGCCGGTCATAGCGAGAAGCGCTTGGATGCTCGAACCATGCTTTGGATTTTGGCTTGAAGATCGGAGCACCACGCGGACCGGGCATTTGCACCACCTCGGATGCCAAGCGATCGTGAAGCTGCCGAGGTCCCAGTCGACCAAACACCTCATGCTGCGCGTCATGCTGCTTCAAGATGATCAGCGTGTCGGTCGCGTGCGTCAAAATCCCATACTGGGCATTCATCTCGCGCACCCAGTCGTCCGAGTCTCCGCCATTCCAGCCGTTCACCCGAGCGAGATGAAAGATCGTTCCTAGACCCACCTCGCTCTGCAAGGGGAATCCATCCCATTTGCGGCGGCATTCCTCCTCACCGGCGAATTTGGCTGGGCACGACTTGGACCATTGCAGCCAAATCTCAAACCCGAGTTCTCCGAACGCCGTCTTCAGTGCGAAACCAACGAGAATCCAAGTCTCATAGGATTCCGCAGAAATGCTTCTCAGGGCGTCGGCCGCAATGCCCTGGTCTCCCGGCAGAGGCTGCAGCTTGGAGACCTTGGGTGCCCCGGAGAGAATTCGCGTCGCTGATGGGTCCTTGTCGTCTTGCGTCTCCGATGCCGCAAATTCCGACGCGCCCTTGCTATTGAAAAACGGGACTAGGCCATCCGCCGCTAGCAGTTCGGCATCGATAGCATCGAACGAGTCGCTCCGAAGCGCTTGAGAGGCGCGCGCTAATGGCAACGCTATCAAATTGCCCAACCCGTTGGATCGGACAACGCTTTGCTTCGGGAAGACCTCGGCTTCCCCTTTTGCAACGCCACCGGTGCCGACTTTTAGTTCGCAGCTTTCGACGCAGGCTGTGAGAAGCCTTTTGATATCGTCTGCAGATTGTTCACCGGCGAATGGCACGAAGAGATGGATACCTGCACCACCACCCGACCGAGCCGCCAGAACAACGTATCCGCGCTCACGAAGCCAGGTCGCCAAGGACTTGGCCTTTGAAACCATTGCAGACCAGTCGACGGCCCCATCATGGCTATCGAGGTCGATGACGCCAAAGCGGGCGCGATCGCCGGTCACTAGATATATCCCGGCCGGCGAACGTCCGCCCAAGTGTTCGCGAACGTCGCTCTCGTTCATGGGGCGGCGCACGGGCCTGTAAGCGCCGTTAGGCAGGCGAACCGCAAACGCGTCCGCTCTGCCTAGGCCTGCCAACTCGACGAGGAAGCGAACGACGCGGTCGTCCACTCTAGCGCTCATTTCCAACCTTCACCGATGGCCGATGCAGGAACTGCCCGGCGTTGCCGTTGGCAGTCCCTTCCCCGCCGGGATCGACCCTGCGCTGAGAAATCCAGAGCACCAGCGCAGCGAGTTCGTATCGAACAGCTCGACCGTGTTTGATGTAGGGTGGACCGCCGCCCTCCCATCGCTTCCGGCGTAGCCATGCCGAAGACATTCCGAGAATTCTGGCGGCCTGCTCTTCGTGAAGGAGCGGCGATGGTAGCGATTGCATGTCCTGACTCCGTTGTTGAACGTGTCAGCGACTCATCACATCGGCATGAGCTACTGTTCCGGAATGTCTTGCGAGTGCTCCGGAACTATTCGATCTCTGGGTGCGAGGTTGGGATCCCAGCTTCGCGCAGCGCATTGCACACTGCGATCGCTGCTTTTGTTTGAAGCGTATCAGCGATGTAGTCGTGTTCTTGCGCGCGATAGAAGTAGGTACGAGGCCAATCGGCGATGGCAACATTTTGCCCGCTCGCCTTAGCCCTCTTTTTCGCAGCCTTGCGCCTGTCATCGCCAGCGAAATCGCTGGCTAGCTGCTTGGCCATGTTTTTGCGGCGAACCTCATCTATCGTCGGAAAGAACTTGTCGATTGCCCTCTCCGCAACCGAAAGGACCGACGCCATAGGCGTGTCCCGCCGTCTTCTAATCTGTTCTGCTGGCGACTCCTTGCCTGTCAAATTCCTGCTTTTGCTGCGAACAAGCTCGCCGCCCATCCAGACAAGCGCTCTTTCACGCCGGAAGGCGTTCGCATCTTTTTCGTCCCCACGAGTTGGAGTCAGCGCGGCACCGGACGACCTGCGATTGAACAGCGCCATCATTGCGTTGTTCAACCTGATCTTGCGCGAACCTTTTCCGGGATGAGCATCTATCAGGGCGAGCAGCACCTGCTCTTCTGGCGGCAAACAAAAACTCAAACCATCACGCGGTTCCAATTCGCCCCAAGCGCTTCCCTCCTTGCCTGGTTGATCCTGTCGGGCCGCTTGTTGGCGGTTGCCTCGTCGCTTGCTGCGCTCCGGCATTCGAACCTCCTCGTGCACGTCCCAATGCCGAGCGCACGATTTTTGCGCTCAACAGGTCAATGGCCGCGCGCCAAGATTCTTTCGGCAATCAGGGGTCGACAACTCCACACGCTTCTGATCTCGGCGGAGCAACTTTCGCGACTTCAAGAATGCGCTGAGCTATCCGCTCTACGGGTCCGCGCAGTCGCTCAACGCTGATTACGATGTAGCCGCCGGTCACGTCGCTATCAGTTCGATGATTTAGCAGCCGCTTCAGAGCATAGGCTGGGATATCCAGACTTTCGGCAATTGTGACGAACGTCCTGCGAAGATCGTGCAGCGTGAATGACACGCCGCCTACTCGCTCGACACGTGCATAGAAGCGCTTCGTCTCGATGATGTGACCTGTCTGCCCGCTGCCGGGGAAGACCCACTCGGCATCTTGGAACATCTCGCGACGCGCGAGTAGCAAGCCATGGAGATGATCTGACAGAGGTAGCTCCAAGGGTTCACCGTTCTTCGTGCGCGGTACCAACAGGGTGCGGCCGTCCAGGTCTATGTTCTCCCATCGCAGGCGGGCCACCTCAGAACGCCGCATACCTGTGAAGATCGCGATCAGCAGGAAATCGCGGACGTGCTCCTCGGCCTGCTGAACAGCCTCAAACCATTTTGGCAACTGGTGCTCGGCGATGAGCGTGCGACGCCGCCTCTGCGGGTGCCACGCCCTCGCTTGTGTCAGGATGATTACGGGGTTTGGCGGGAGGTTATCGTTGGTAGCCGCGGTGAAATTGTAGACCGAGCGCAAATGGCGCATGGCGTTGTTGGCGGTGATCGGTCCGCGTTCTGCGGTTAGCTCGCGGTGACGATCGAGCACCATCCGCCTTGTGATCTCATTGACCGGCATGCTCTGCCAGTCGCTGAGATACACGCGCACCGTGCGCCGGTAATTCGGTATAGTACTTGGCGACAGGTGCGGCCTGCCGTCAAAGAACTGGTCAAACGCCTGCTGCAAAGTGACTTGGCCAGCCAACCGCGCCGCCCTCTCGGCATTCAAATCGCGACCGTCAGCCATCTGGCTAAGCAGGCGCATGGCCTCCTTGCGAGCCTGCTCCGGCGTAAGCAGGTCGCATCGGCCGATTGTCGTGCGCACCGTGCGGCGGCGCACTTGACGTTCCACGAAGTAAGAGCGGTCGCGCCGGCCGACACGCAACCCGAAGCCCCGCAACTCCGTGTCGCGATAAAGCACCTGGCCGGCCGCTGGCGTTTCAATAGCTTCGATTGTGCGCTTGGTAATTCGGATCATTGGCATGGGTCACCTCCAAGCCAACTCCAACTAAGGTCACTGCGCTGAATTCGCTAGACAATTCGTCTGTATACGGACGACGATAGGCGGCATTCAACCTGCTTCGCGTTCGCGCGTTGGCGGGCTGTGACTGCAAACCCGAGTCTAAGCCGAAGTTTTTCAGTTAAAAGCAGCGGCGTTGCCATGAAGCCAGCTGCCTGGAGCGCATGAGGCCCGACCCGCGCATGAGGGCCCGCGCGTAGGGACTTAGTAGGGCGCGGGCTTCAATCTCCTTCGACGCCTTTCACTCTCCAGGCGGAACTAAGGGTTTGTAATCAGAGTCTTATTGAGCCAGCCTTCCCCCTCTTTCGCTCTCTGGCCCACTCATTAGAAGTTCGCGGGTCAATGGTAAGTGGTTCGACCGGTTGACTTGGCGCGCTTTCAGTTAGTCGGCTTGAACGCCCGCGACCGTCAGTAAGTCGCCGAGCTATGCCAATCGCAACACCCTGGGGCGCTTCCGCTCAGCGGAGCACTATTTCGACTAGCGGGTCGCCTTTGTTCGCGACGACGCCAGCCATGTTCGCGGGTTGTGGTCGCCGATATTGTGACGCAAGACGTGCTTGACCATACGATCACCGAAACGAGCTATTGTGACACGGGTGAGGTCTTGTCGCTGCCGACGCGTCAGATCTTGTTCGGATGCGCCAAGGCCCTTGCTCAGTCGCTCTATAGTTCGGATCCTCGAACGCCATTGTCAGCATGACCCCGCTCGAACAATCCAGGGACTTGTTGGTGCTCTGGTATCGCTTGGCCGCCTCCTCGCTCATGCTGGCCATGTTCTTTGCCGTCGACTGGTTTCTAAGTGAGCTATCGAGCAAAAAGTCACCGGCTGTTCCGCCAGCCGGTTTAGCGCTCAACCCGCAAAGACGAAGCGTGCGGAGATAACGACGCTTCTTCGTTTCATGGCGGGTTTCATGAACCCAGCTCGCTCGGCCAAGCTAGTTCGCTAGACGCCAACGAAGCGCCTCTGGAAGGACAACTCCCCGCTCGATCGCTAGGCTCTGCATTCGCGCACCGGTTGAAAACAGCTTTTCCGGATTGGATGAAGCAGGCTAATAGCAGTCGCTGGCGGCGCGGGGGGACGACATGGCGCTCACAATCAGGGAGGTGTTCGCCCTGCTCTATCCGCAGGCCGGCCAGGTGATGTCCTCGCCGGCGACCACGAGCGCTAAGGCGACCGACACGCCGGAAATTGATTTTCCCATGTGGTTCCCGGACCGATCGCGGGATGCGCCCACAGAACAACAACGCAGCCTCGCACGAACGGCGCAACGGCGACTGACAAGAAAAATCAAGGAGTGCCGCTCAAGGTGGCAGGAGGCTTTGAACGAGCGCTACAGGATCGGCTATGAAGGCTCGGGTGTAAAAAGTCGTTCAGCGCCCCTTTTGCCTCGACGCCTTGATCGGATCCTGCATCTTCCAGCACGTACACCCTACGATGTGTTCTTGATCTCGGCTTATCTCCTCGACCTATCGGGCGCCTACCACCACATTCAGCCGGAGCGAAAACAGCAGGCTGCAGATTGCGGTCGTCCAGATCATGATACGACGCCCGACCATATCAGGCATCTTTCGATCCGCAGTCAGGATCGAGAGGTCGTTAAGGCCGCCGCCCAGGTATGGCGAGAAATTCCCTGGCGGCTGATCTTGCCTCATAATGCCGAAGTGCTCGCAACCCATCTGTTGCAAGAGAGCGTGTGGCCCGCGATCGAACCTTTGTTTGAGAGCTGGTTGGTCGTATTTGGCGCCTATGGCCGTCGGCAGGTGTTCGAGCGCCGGCCAGCAGAGGAAAACCGGGCCTATCCGGCGCCCGGTTGGTGGTTCCACGCTTGGCGATTGTTCGCCATCGCGGATCAGGCGTCGCGAGGCACGGGCTTTCAGATCGATTTCGATGCGCTGTTGGATACTGAGACGGAAGATTCAGACAAGCTTCCCTGGTTTGAACGTATCTTCTGGCTGAACCTCCTTGAGGACTACCCCGAAGAAACTAGCAACCCTTCGCTCTTTTTTGACGCTCCGCTGCCTGAGAGCTTTGCCTTCGGCCGGCGGGAAATCGCCTGCGTGATGCCGAAGGTGCGCACGCCCACCATTGGGTGCACGTTGCGGTCTTTGTCCCATCATCTCGCCCTATTGCCGTCCAATGGCGTTGCGCGCGCCAAATGGCTCCCGAGCTATGAGCGCGCCCCGCCACACGGGCAGATGAATCTGTTGCTGGTTCCCTTTCCCTATTCGATCGACGCCAAAGCGTTCTGCGGATCGGTTCTTGAACAGCCGGATCCGAATAGGAAAGCCCAGTTCGGCTATTTTGACGTTCATCAGGATTGGCTGACAACGGGCGCGGCAAGGCGCGAGGAATTGGTCACTCTTGTGAACGATCTCATCGTCGAGGCCAAAAAGCAGTCCAAGGAAGTACACGGCGTCATCTTTCCGGAACTAGCGCTCGATCTTGAGACGCACGACATGGTGCGGACACACCTTCTCAAGACTGCTCCGGAAATACAGCTTTTCGTCGCCGGCATGTCGGAAAATCAAAAACGGCGAAAAGGCAATTTCGTTGCGGTCAGCTCTTTTTGCGACCCCTTCGACAGGAAAAGCAAAGCGCGTGTCCCGCTCAGCATGTCGGTGCGCGATAAGCACCATCGCTGGAAGTTGGACCTTCAACAGCTTCGAAGCTACGGGCTCTTAGGCGTGCTCTCGCCAGAGATTTCTTGGTGGGAGAATATCGACCTTTTGAGCCGGCGCGTCGATTTCGCCACGATCCGAAAAGACATGGTCATTTCGGCCTTGATATGTGAGGACTTGGCGCGCGTTGATCCGTGCCAGCTTCTCCTTCGGGCCGTCGCCCCACATCTTGTGATCGCTCTTTTGATGGACGCCCCTCAGGTCGCGACGCGCTGGCCGGCGCGATACGCAACGGTGCTGGCCGAGGACCCGGGATGCGCGGTGCTCACCCTCACATCGCGGGCTCTGATGACGCGCCAACACCGGACCGGGGTATTTCGGTCAACGGGAGCTGATCGCTATATCGCCATGTGGCGAGATGATCCCGCCAAAGAGACCACGCAGATTCATTGCCCCTTCGATGCGCAGGCAGTGCTCTTGACGATAGTCAAAGGCGACACGAACGACATATCCTTAGATGGGCGGACGGACCCGGAGGCGCAGGCTTGGCGTTATGCCGGGCACGTGCCGGTGCGAATCCCTGGGGCCCGGCAGAAGTTCGCGGAGATCCTGGGTGAAGACGACATGGCCTGCTGGTAGGCTTGGTAGAGTTTTGAAACTATGAGCGTTTTTTATGAAACCAATGTCACGTTGAAGTGTGCAGGCGAAGTCGCTACATGCGTGCGTCCAGTGGAGTTTCCTTTTCGGTGCGCATTCAGACACCGGGTATCCATATTTCGAACGCACGGCGAGCCGTTTCGCATGGTTGACGTTTCGTTGAAACCTTTGGGGGAGGTTTGAACATGGCTCTGGTCAATTACGAGATCATTCTCAAGGTACAGGCTGTCCGCGATGCGTATCTCGCCGCGGAAGAAAGAGACGTACAAGCGACCGCCGCCAAGAAGGGCGGCAAGAAGCAAAAGCCTGGCTCTGACATTCATCAAGCGTTGAAGTCCCAGCGTCCGACGGTGATGAGGCTCGCGCCAGCGTCGTTTATGGCGCAATTCCGGGAACCATGACCTGACTTGTCGTGGCCCGGCCTTCGACGAAGACGCCGATCCTTGTCCGCAGGTCGATCCCTGCCGACGAAGCCTCGCTTCAGCAGCTGTTCACTGAGGAATGGGGGAACTTCCAGGCCGTGGTCTGTCGCGACCTCGGCTTTCTCATGTCCGGAAAAACGAACATTACGGTTGTGGCGGCGGACGGAAACGCGATTGTCGGCGCCGTCATGATGGCGCTGGGACCGGCCGTCGCCTTCCATGGTCTTTGTGTCCGCCAAACTCACCGACACAAGGGCATCGCCCAAGCGGTGTTGTCGTTTGCAATTGACGATGCGTGTCAACACACTGCGACGCGAGAGATTCACGCTCTCATCGATCGCAGCGACCGCAAACAGATCAGTCGTTTCAAGCGGTTCGGTTTTGTCCGCGAAAAAGACCGGAGAAGATTCGATCCTGCAGACCTGGTCGCCGGCTTTATCCTCATGGTCTTCCGGACGCGCTAGCGGGACCGAGCAAACCGCCTACCGGATCAGACGAATTTCCGAGGGCGGCCGAAAAGGTACGCAGTTTCCCAAGCGGGTCTGAAGTCAGCGGCAAGAATGGACCAGAAGCGTGCACTGGTAATCTGCAACGCGACTGACCGGAACATGACCGACTGCCGCCAGTCGTCCTTGGTCGGCAAAGGACCTGCGCATGCGCGTCGGCAAGTATGGGATTAGTAGGGCGACAGCTTCAATTAGCTTCGCGGTTCTTCACCGCCCAGGCGGAACTAGACGTTTGTAATCAGAGTCTTATTGGCTCCTACTTCAACCAGTTTCACTCTCTGACCCGCTCTTTAAAGGTTCGCGGGCCCCCAATTCGTAATGCGGGGGTCAGGTGTTCAAGTCACCTAGGCAGCACCATTTGTCGTCCGCAACAGCGAAGTCCCGGCGTCGCGGATGTCGAGCTGCGGCAAGGCGCGCACGATACTCGGCGTCTCCAGGCCGACAGTGGTGATCCGGCAGAAAATTCGAACGGACAGCGTGGGTAGCGGCGGTCTCGGTTGAGTCGACGTTGGCCTTCGTGACGGTAACGCGCCGGTTTTAGATCCCCTTCGCCTTGTCGAGGTTTGTCGCTTGCTGGCGAATTTCGTCTTCTCTACCCGCCAGTACAGTGGGCGTCGGATTGCGAATGTAGGCCGCGCCAAGTCGCCCTGGACGATGAGCCGCCTCCAGCGACGGCCGGAAAGCGCAGGTTGCCGATCACAACTTGAGTTCGATGCAACCGCGCTACGTCACCCGCTCATGTCATGTAAGCAACGTCATTTCACCTGGCCGGCTTCTGATATCGCGCGGAGGCGTCAGCCACGGGTGTTGCGGATCAGGCGGCTCGCTGTCCCATAGCGTCCAGCGCCCAAGTTCAACGTATTTGGTCAACCCTGCCCAACTCTCGACCAGCTGGAATTCGCTGGCCTTCCACGAAAACGGGCTTGTATCGACCCTTGGCGAACGCCGCCGCGAATAAGAAATGGTCATATGCGGAGTGAAATTCCGCCGGGCGGGGACTTTCAAATCTCTGACGCGCAAGGCGCCCAATGACGCGAGGCGTAGCGCCTCCACGTCGGTCAGCGCGGCGCCTTCCAATACGAACGGAACACAGTCCTTTCTGGTCTCGAAGCTCCGTGCTTCGTCGAGCACGATCTCGAACGAAGGGAACCGGACCATGCGGAGCGCCTCATCGACGGCTTCCAGCAGACCGCCATCAAGCCTTCCGAGCGATCCGCCGATTTGAAGCAAGGTGATGTGCGGGATGAAGCAGGGACGTTGGTTGCCGACTATCCTGGCCCGCTGGCAAAGCGCCTTCGCGTCCCAGAAAAATCTTTCCGCGATCGGCCAAGGCGGCCGAAGCATCAGGAACGTGCTGGTGAGTTGATCGCCAGGAGGAATGTTGGAGGAGGCGTTGAGAAGCATGGCGAATGAGTTCGAATTGGGTTTCACCAGGCTGGAACATAACAAGAACATTGTCTAGCGCTGTCTGGCCGCGGCGGAATGATTTAAGGGCTAATCGCAGTGGGATTTGAGGAGCGCCTGTTGACCGCCAGTCTCGATTTCAGTCTCGATTTTTCAGGGCGCACCGTGCTTGTGGTCGGCGGGTCGAGCGGGATCGGCAACGGGATCGCGCAGGCCTTCCTCTCGCGCGGCGCGGAGGTGCATGTGTGGGGCACGCGCGCGTCGGCGGAAGCCTATGCAGGCGAGGAGGGCTCCAACCTTACGGGGCTGCGCTATGCGCGGATGGACGTGGCGGACTTTGCGGCGGTTGAGGCCTATTCGCCGCCGTTTCCAAAGCTCGACGTGCTGGTGAACTGCCAGGGCGCGGTGATCTACAAGCGCGGCGAGTTCACCATGGAGGGCTTCCAGCGCGTGGTGGATGTGAACCTCAACAGCGTGATGGCGTGCGCGCTGAAGTTCCGCGCCATGCTGGCCGCGAGCAAGGGATCGATCGTCAACATTTCCTCGACCGCGGCGTATCACACCACGTTCGGCAATCCCGCCTATGGAGCGTCTAAGGCGGCGTGCAACGCCCTCACCCGCAACCTCGCGCACGCATTTGCCAAAGAGGGCATCCGCGTCAACGGCGTTGCGCCGGGGCTGGTCGACACCAAGCTGACGAAAGTGACGACGCAAAATCCGGAGCGGCTCGAGGCCTCGCTCGGGCGGATACCCGTGCACCGGCTTGGCCTGCCGGGCGATATCGCCGGCGCGGTCATGTTCCTCGCCTCGCCGCTGGCAAGCTATGTGATCGGGCAGACGATACCGGTCGATGGCGGGCTGACGCTCTAGGCCATGCGGAAGGTCGATGTCCTTGTGATCGGCGCAGGCGCGGCCGGCCTGATGTGCGCGATCGAGGCCGGGCGGCGCGGAAGGCGCGTGCTGGTGATCGACCACGCGCAAAAGCCGGCCGAGAAAATCCGCATCTCGGGTGGCGGCCGATGCAACTTCACCAATCTTGGGGCAAGCCCGAAACAGTTCCTGTCGCGCAATCCGGATTTCTGCGTGTCGGCGCTGAAGCGGTTCACGGCGAAAGACTTCATCGCGCGGGTCGATGCGCGCGGCATTGCCTGGCATGAGAAGGAGAAGGGGCAGCTGTTCTGCGACGGCTCGGCGCGCGAGATCATCGACATGCTGCTTGACGACCTGCGGGCGGCGGGCGGCGAGCTGCTGCTGGGTGTCGAGCCAGGCGCGGTAAGGCGCGCTGAACGGGGCTATGAGGCCGATACTTCGGCCGGGACAATCGCGTGCGCGTCGCTGGTCGCGGCGACGGGGGGCAAGTCGATCCCCAAGATGGGCTCGAGCGGATACGCCTACACGCTTGCGCGCGGGTTCGGGCTCAATGTGATCGAGCCGCGCCCTGCCCTTGTGCCCTTCACCTTCCATGAAGCGAAACTGGCGCCGATCGCCGAGCTGGCAGGCGTGTCGGTCGAGGCGCGCGTGATGCATGACAGGACGAGCTTCGAGGGCGGCCTCCTGTTCACGCATCGCGGACTATCGGGTCCGGCGATCCTGCAGATCTCCTCGTTCTGGGGCCAGGGCGATGAGATCGTGGTCGACCTTGCGCCGGGGCGCGATGTCTTTGCCGAGCTGAAGGCCGAGCGTGCGGCGCGGCCGAGACTTCAGCTTGACAATGCGCTGGCGCGCTTCGCGCCGAAGCGGCTGGCGGATCAGATTGCCGCGCGCACGTTCGGCGCGGCGCGGCTGGCGGACCTGTCGGATGCAAAGCTGCGGGAGGCCGGCGCCGCGGTGAACGCCTGGCGCGTGAAGCCGGATGGCACGGAAGGCTGGCGCACGGCGGAGGTGACGCTCGGCGGGGTCGACACCGATGGCCTGTCGTCGCGCACGATGGAGGCGAAGGGTGCGCCAAGTCTCTATTTTGTTGGCGAGTGCGTCGATGTCACCGGATGGCTCGGCGGCTATAATTTCCAATGGGCCTGGAGCTCGGGCTGGGCCGCCGGCCAGGTGTGCTGAAGACACACCCTCTCCCTCAGGCCGGTGGGAGACCGCCTGGGATGCTGTGTCTTGGCTCAAGCCTCTGGGCTTTCGGCCAAGACGAGGGTTGCGCCTCCGGACAGGTGGAGGGCGTGGGGACGCG
>CAZKYG010000291.1:0-21119 GCA_964556915.1 uncultured Gemmatimonas sp. | reverse complement strand
CTCGGCGTCCCGATCGTGCGCGGCCGCGGGTTCACCGACTTCGACCGCGCGGGCGCCAACCCCGTGCTGCTCATCACGGAGGCGGCCGCGAAACAGTTCTTCCCGAACGACGACCCTATCGGCAAGCACGTGGAGATGGGCTGGGGCGACGGCCACGGGCATCACGTCGGTGGCGAGATCGTCGGCGTGGTGCGCGACGTGAAACAATCGTCGCTCGCCACGGCCGCTCGGCCGCAGATGTACGTGCCGTTCGCGCAGCGCCCGGTGTCGTCGTTCTCGGTGGTGCTGCGCGCCACCGGCGACCCGTCGGCGGTGCTCCGCGGCGCGACGGAGGCCGTCCACGCGATCGACCAGAACCTCGCCGTCACGAACCCGCGCACCATGGAGTCCGTGGTCTCCGCGTCCGTGGCGCAACCGCGCTTCTATATGACGCTGCTCGCGGCGTTCGCGGGGCTCGCCCTCCTGCTCTCGGCCATCGGCATCTACGGCGTCATCGCCTACATCGTCGGCCAGCGCTCGCGCGAGATCGGCATTCGCATCGCGCTCGGCGCATCCGGGGCACAGGTCCTGCGCATGGTGATGCGCCAGGGAGTGGCGATGACCGTGATCGGCGTGGCGATCGGGATCGGCGGGGCGCTCGCCCTCACCAAGTTCATGGGCACGCTCCTGTTCAACGTCACGCCAACCGACGCGGCGACGTACGGCACGACCGTGGGCGTGCTCGTGGGGGTGGCCGCGCTCGCATCGCTGGTGCCGGCGCTGCGTGCGGCGCGCGAGGATCCCACGGTGGCTATGCGCGCGGAGTAACGGCCGAAAGGTCTCGGCTCCAGCGGGAATTGCGGGTCAGTGCGAGTTTGCCGGGTCTGCACGGTAGTCGTACCCGTGAGAACCCGCTCGATCCGTACTGACCCGTAGCCCTCGATAGGGCCGAGACCCGTCCTGACGAAAGCCGAGACCCGTCTTCGCGCGGTTGGCGTGGGCGCGGAAGCCAGCCGTATCTTTGCGGCCTATGCGTACTCCACTCGCTCTCGCCGCGGCGGTCGCCGTCGGTGTCGTGCCGGCGCAGGCCCAGCGCCCCACGATCGGTAACGCCGTCCGTCCCTACGTCTCCGTTGACGCCCCCACCGTCGCCATCACGCACGTCCGCGTGATTGACGGCACCGGCGCGCCCGCCCGCGCCGACCAGACGGTCATCATCCAGGACGGCAAGGTCGCCGCCGTTGGCTCCGCGGCCACGCTGAGCGCGCCCGCGGGCGCGCAGGTCATCGATGGCGCAGGCAAAACGGTGATTCCCGGCCTCGTGATGGTGCACGAGCACCTGTTCTATCCCACGGGGCCTGGCGTGTACGGCAATCTCTCCGAGAGTTTCTCGCGCCTGTATCTCGCGGGCGGCGTCACGGCCATGCGCACGGGCGGCAACATGAACGGCTTCGGCGAGCTCGCCCTCGCCAAGGCCGATCGCGACTGGCAGAAGCCCGGGCCATGGATCGACGGCTCGGCGCCGTACCTCGAAGGGCCCGGCCTCGGGCTCGGGCAGGTGCACACGCTCACCGGCGTGGACGACGCCCGCCGCCAGGTGAACTACTGGGCCGATATGGGCGCCACGTCGTTCAAGGCGTACATGCACATCTCGCGCGATGAGCTGAAGGCCGCCGCCGAGGAGGTGCACAAGCGCGGGATGAAGATCACCGGGCACCTCTGTTCGGTGACGTACCGAGAGGCCGCCGACGCCGGCATCGACGACCTCGAGCACGGCTTCTTCGCGTCCACCGACTTCGTGAAGGACAAGAAACCCGACGAGTGCCCGGGGCAGGGCGTGGGTCAGGCGAGCATCGCGGCGCTCGACGTCAATGAGCCCGCGTTCAGGTCGTTGGTCTCGTACCTCGTGTCGAAGCACGTCGCGATGACGAGCACGTTCACCGTGTTCGAGACGTTCACGCCCGGCCAGCCGCTGCCGCCGGGCCTCGACGTGCTCACGCCGCAGCTCAGGGAGCAGTTCGAGCAGCGCTGGCAGCGTACACAGCAGAGCACAAACTCGGGCTACGCGAAGCTCTTCCCGAACGCGATGAAGATGGAGGTCGCGTTCTACCGCGCGGGAGGCCTGCTCATCTGCGGCACCGACCCCACGGGTGGCGGGGGCGTGATTCCCGGGTACTCCAACCAGCGGCAGGTGGAGCTCATGGTGGACGCGGGCCTCACGCCGCTCGAGGCGATCAAGGTCGCCACGCTGAACGGCGCGACGTACCTGGGCATCGCCGACCGCACCGGCACGATCGCGGCGGGCAAGCAGGCCGACCTCGTGCTCGTCGCCGGCGACCCGTCCACGAACATCTCCGACATCAGGCACGTGGAGACGGTATTCCGCCAGGGCGTGGGGTTCGACCCGGCCAAGCTGATCGCGTCCGTGAAGGGAATGGTGGGCGTGTTCTAGTCGCCCATCTGCGGTGCACTACGGCACCGTTGGCGCACCCGGTGTGCCGCGCGGTATGTTCGTCCGGCGTTCCCCCTCACCAGAAACCTCCCGGCTCATGGCTTTGCGCGTCGGATTCATCGGCTCCGGCTTCAACACCCGGTTTCATATCCAGGGCTGGCGCGGGGTGCGCGAGAGCGCCGTCACGGGTATCTGGAGCCCCAATGCCGTGCGCGCGAGTGAGGCCGCCACGCTCGCCAAGAAGCTCGACGTCGGCTTCGCCAAGCGCTACAAGAGCATCGCCGAGATGGTGGCCGACCCCGAGATCGACGCCATCTGGCTCTGCGGGCCCAACCACGCGCGCGTCGAGAACGTCGAGGAGATTGTCGACACCATCGCCCGCGGCCGCGGCACGCTCAAGGGCATCGCCTGCGAAAAGCCGCTCGCGCGCAACGTCGCCGAGGCCATCAAGATCCGCGACATGGTGAAGAAGGTCGGCCTCAAGACCGGCTATCTCGAGAACCAGCTCTTCGCGCCGCATGTGGAGGCCGGCAAGAACCTCATCTGGGCGCGCGGCGCCGCCACCACCGGCCGCCCGTACCTCGCGCGCGCCGCCGAGGAGCACAGCGGCCCGCACGCGCCGTGGTTCTGGCAGGGCAAGATGCAGGGCGGCGGCGTGCTCAACGACATGATGTGCCACTCGGCCCTCGTCGTGCGCTACCTGCTCACCAAGCCCGGCGAGCCGCTCTCGACGGTGAAGCCCAGGCGCATCACCGGGCACATCGCGTCGCTCAAGTGGACGCGCCCCGCATATGCAAAGAAGCTCAAGGCCGACATGGGGAACGAGGTGGACTACGCCAAGGCCCCCGCCGAGGACTTTGCCGCGGTGAACATCGAGTTCGAGACCCCCGAGGGCATCGCCATCGGCGAGGCCACCACGAGTTGGAGCTATGTCGGCGCCGGCCTCCGCCTCTCCGCGGAACTGCTCGGCCCCGAGTATTCAATGAAGTGGAACTCGCTCGACTCCGGGCTGCAGCTCTTCTTCAGCCGCGAGGTGAAGGGCAAGGCCGGCGAGGATCTCGTCGAAAAGCAGAACGCCGAGCAGGGCGTCATGCCCGTGGTGCCCGAGGAATACGCCGCCTACGGCTATACCAACGAGGACCGCCACTTCGTGCGCGTGTTCCTTGGCAAGGAGGACCCGCTCCTCACCTGGGACGACGGCGTCGAGGTGGTGAAGATGCTCATGACCGCGTACCAGAGCGCGGAGCAGGGCAAGACGCTCGCGTATCCGCCCAAGGGCCTCGAGAAGTACATCCCCGGCGTGGCCAAGGGGACGTGGAAGCCATGACCATCCTGCGCTCGCTGCTCACGCTCGCCGCCTTGGCGGCACCCGTTCGCGCACAGTCGTACTCCCTCGTCGTGCTCAGCCACGGCGACCACACCGTCTACGAGCTCGACGCAGCATCGGGCAAGATCCTGCATCAGTACAAGGCCGACGAGCAGCCGCACGAGGGCATCGCCTCGCCCGACGGCAAGACCATCTACGCCGCCATCCCCAACGGCCCGCACGTCGTGATCCTCGACGCCGCGACCTTCAAGGAAACCGGCCGCATCGAGTCGCCCTACTTCCACTCCTCGGCGCGCGGCGGGTCATCGTCGCCACACGGCGTGGCGCTCACCGCCGACGGCAGCAAGCTCTACGTGGGCCTCGAGAACGCCGACATCCCCGGCATCGTCGTCTTCGATACGAAGGCGCGGAAGGTCCTCAAGAAGATCGACGTCGTGCTGCGCGGCGGGCACTTCCTCGCCATGCAGCCGAAGACCGACAAGCTCTACTACCCGATGCGCGACGACGACCGCGTGCTCGTCATCGACACGAAGACCGACGCCATCACGAAGATCATCCCCGTGAAGGGCGGCCCCGTGGGCGTGGGCTTTGCGCCGAACGGCGACGTCTGGATCCACTGCGACGGCGACGGCAGCGTGAAGGTCATTGACAGCGCGCGCGACTCCGTCGTCGCGACGCTGACGAACCTGGGGCAGGGCGCCGGCCGCATGGCTGTGTCGCCCGACGGGCGCTGGGCCGCGTCCACGCACGGCACCTCGCAGGACGTGGCGATCATCAACGCAACCACGAAGCAGGTTGCGGCCACCGTCAGGATCGGAGCCGGGCCGGCGTTCCCGGTCTTCTCCCCCGACGGGTCGAAGCTCTATACAATGAATGTCGGCGAGAACGACGTCGCCGTCATCGACACGAAGACCATGACGGTCACCGCGCGCTGGAAGATCGGCGAAGAGCCGTTCGGCGGCGGCATCCTCATCCGCAAATAGCACATGCCATTTGGCCGTGGATTCTTTCTCGCGCTCGCCAAGAGCAGCTACCTGAACAACCACGTCACCAAGTGGGGGTTCGTGCGCCGGGCGACCAAGAAGTTCATGCCCGGCGAGGCGCCGGAGGACGCGCTCGTCGCGTGCGCGGCGCTGGCCGCGAGCGGCCGCGGCACGATCTTCACCAAGCTCGGCGAGGCGATCACCAACAAGGCCGAGGCCACGGCCGTCCGCGACCACTACATGTGGCTCTACGACGAGATCAAGCGGAGGGGCCTTCCGGGCGTGGTGAGCGTGAAGCCCACGCAGCTCGGACTCGACATCGACGAGGCGCTCTGCGAGGCGTACACGATGGAGCTCGCGGCCAAGGCCGAGTCGTGCGGCAGCTTCCTCTGGATCGACATGGAGGACAGCAACTATGTGGACCGCACGCTCGCCCTGTACCGCAAGGTGAAGACGAAGCACGCGGCCACCGGGCTCGCGATGCAGGCGTACCTGTTCCGCACGCCCAAGGACGTGGCCGACCTGATGCCGGTGAAGCCCGTCATCCGCCTCGTAAAGGGCGCGTATGCGGAACCGCCGCACGTGGCGTTCCCGCGCAAGGCCGACACCGACCGCGCGTACTATGAGATCGCCGACCACATGCTGCAGGCCGCGAAGGCCGGCAACTGCCTGCCGATCTTCGGCACGCACGACGTGGCGCTCGTGGGGCGCATCGTGGCGCGCGCCAAGGAACTCGGCGTGGCGCCGGGCAAGTACGAGGTGCACATGCTCTACGGCATCAAGGACGCCGAGCAGCAGCGCCTGCGTCGCGACGGCCAGGTGGTGAAGACGCTCGTGTCGTACGGGGCGGCGTGGTTCAAGTGGTACATGCGCCGGCTCGCCGAGCGTCCCGCGAACGTCGGGTTCGTGATCAGGTCCATGATTGGCTAGGACGGGAAGTTCGGTCCTGCAATGCTGAGCGGCTGCTGCTGATCGCGACTGCGCCGGAGGTGCCACCATGCCACGCGTGACGCTACGACACCGCCTGTGGGTGATTGCGATAGCGGGGATCCTGCTGATCGGAGCGGCGGTGCTCCTTCGGCCGGCGAGCTCGGGCGACGATGACGGCGCAGATCGGCCGTGCTTTGCCTCGCATCTCGGATTGCCATGCGCCTGATGGTTGGCTCCGGACAATTGAAGGTCGCAGCAAGACAAAAGCCTCACGGGCGGTCGGCCACCGCCCGTGAGGCTCTTGTCGTCACCTTCAGATCAGAGACTTACCCCAGCTGCGGCCGGTGCGAGAGCCAGTCGGTGTTCACCTGGTACTTGTGCGCCACCGAGAGGATCACGTCGTCGAGATACAGGTTGCCCGCGATCTGCGTGCACAGCGGCTGCGGGTTGAGCGGCGGCGGTGGCGCTGCCGGCGCCGACGTGTCGGCGCCACGCCCGCCACGTCCACCACCAAACCCGCCACGCCCCACTGGGCGCATCCCGAACCCGATCGGCACCACGGCCACGGGATGGCCCGTCGCCGCGTGCGCCGCGGTGTCGGCCGCGCCGATGTACAGGTCGGTGTCCTTCAGATAGTCCCGCCACGCCGCGATCAGCATCTGGCGGCGGCGCTGGGCATTGATGAAGTCGAATGCCGTCGGAAGCCGGCCCGGAACCCATCTGTTCAATTGGCCGTTGTTCGCCGGCGGCTGCGGTGCGGGAGGCGCGCCGTTCGGCGCGGCCGTGTCTGGGGCGCCGCCGCCGCGTCCACCACGGCCACCACCGCCGCCACGCCCGCCGCGCCCGTACGCCGCGATGATCGCATCCATGTCCATCCCGAGTTCCTTTGCCTTGAACTGCACATAGGAATCGAACGCGGCCGCGGACTCCTCGTTCAGCCCATCGCGCGCGCCTGCGATCGTCGGCGGCTCGGCGAGGTCGTGCATCTTGCCGCCCATCGCCTTCAGCTTGTCCACGAACGCGGCGAAGTTGGCGTCGGGCTGGTTCTGCTGGTTGGCCGGATGCCGCACGCCGATGCGCAGCGACGCCAGATCAATATTCGAGTTGAAGTGGAAGGGCATCGTGATCGTGCCGGGATCCTTCTCGTCCACGCCGTGGATGATGTTGAACACGATCGCCGCATCCTCGGCCGTGCGCGTGATGGGGCCGACGCGGTCCTGCGACCACGCCAGCACCATTCCGCCGGCGCGGCTCACCCGGCCGAACGTCGGGCGCAGCGCGCTGAGCCCGCACGTCGTTGTGGGGCTGACGATCGAGCCGTTCGTCTCCGTGCCGATACCGAACGCCACGCAGCCGCCCGCCGTACCCGACGCGGGGCCGGCCGACGAGCCGCTCGACTGCTGCGACGTGTTCCACGGGTTCTTGGTCTGCCCGCGGAACCAGTTGGCGCCCTGCGCGAACTGTCCGGTGGCGAGCTTGGCGATCAAGACGCACCCCGCCTCGCGCAGTCGCGTCACCACCTCGGCGTCGAAGTCGAACACACGGTTCTCGAAGTCCTGCGCACCCCACGTCGTGGGCGTGCCCTTCACGGCGAAGAGATCCTTCACGCCCCACGGCACGCCGTGCAACGGGCTCCGGAACTTCCCGGCCCTGGCCTCGGCGTCCATCTTCGCCGCCTCGGCCAGCCCCTGCTCCTCCATGATCGTCACGGCGCAGAGCAGCGTCGGGTTGAGCCGCTTCATTCGCTCGAGGTAGATCTTCGTGATACGCGTGGAGGTGAGCTTGCCTGCGCGAATCGCCGCGCCAAGCCGGTGCGCCGGCAGGAACGCGATCTCCTCGTCCGTCGCGGGCAGCGCGCCCGTGAACGGCGCGACGTGGAACTGGCCCGGTGCGCTCCCGAACTTCTGCCGCGCGAACGCCGCGACGCCCTTCTCGCGATAGGTCTTCTCGAGCAGCGCGCCCGTGCCGCCCGGGTACGGCTGGAACGTCCACGAGACCGGTTCCATGTTGTCGAGCGGCACCGGCGGCACCGGCGGAGCGCCCTGCGGGCCACCTCCGCCGCCGCGACCCTGCGCGAGGGCCTTGGCGCCAAACCCGAACGTCGTGGCCGCCGCGGCGACCACCGACGAGAAGATGAAGTCGCGACGGTCGAGGTCGCTCGCGAACGTGAGGCGGTCGGCCTCCTTCACGACCTTGGCTTCGGAGAGTTGCAGGAGGTCCAGCTCGTCGTGGAACGCCATGGATCGGCTCCTCGCGGGATTCGCGGGCGGTGGGATGCGGAGAGAAAATGCCGCGTGGACGCGCGCGCGACAACCGCGTCCGCGCCGGGTGTGCTACATTCGCCCCCATGCCACGTCTCGGGCATCCTCCGTCGCCGCGCCTCGCCGTCAGGCTCTCCGGCACACTCGCCTGCGTCGCCGCGCTGGGCGCGTGCGGTACCCGCGCCACGCCGATCGCCGCCGCCCAGTACACGCCACGCACCCGCGAGCTGACGATCACGACGGTGCCGCTCCTCGTGAAGGAAGCGAAGAAGGTGTACCCGTTCCTCGATCCGGCGTTTGCGAAAGGCGGCGCGCTCGACGGCAAGGAGGTGTACGCGTTCTCGCCGTCCACCCTGGTGGTGGCCGAGGGCGACACGGTGCACTTCACGATCATCAACCCCGAGGACGACGTCCATTCCTTCGTGATGCCCGGCCTTGTCGTGTCGCTGCCGGGCAACTCGACGCAACACGCGACGTACATCGCGAGTCATCCCGGGATCTTCACGATCACGTGCGCCGTCGCGTCGCACCTGCCGATGATGACCGGGCAGCTGGTGGTGCTCGCCGGCGGCGCCGTGGCGGACGGCACTGCCGGCGCGGTGCCGGCGCGCTGACGGCGCGCCACGCCACGACCGCACCGCCATCATGTCGGTCTCACCCGTGCACGTCGCTGACGCCGGACCCGTGCGCATCGCGGCCGTCCGGCGGACGGTGAGCCGCGCCGAGCTTTCCCGCGCGGTGCAGGCCGGCTGCGGAAGGGTCTGGGAGTACCTGCGCGCGCAGGGCGTGCGCGGCGGCCGCCACGTGGCGATCTACCGCGACGGCGCCATCACGCTCGACGTGGGCGCCGAGGTGAGCGGCGCGTTCACGCCGTCGGCCGAGGTCGTGGAGACGACCACCCCCGGCGGTACCATCGCCACCGCCACGCTGCTCGGCCCTTACCAGCAGCTCGGTGCCGCGCACGCGGCCATTCGCGACTGGTGCGTGGCGAACGGCTACACCGCTGCCGGTCCCACCTGGGAGATCTACGGCCACTGGGAGCCGGAGTGGGACGCCGATCCGGGCCGGATCCGCACCGACGTCTTCCATCTGGTCCACCCCCGGTAGCCTCGACCCATCCGTGCCCATCCGGTCAGGCGCGCGCACCAGTGGGGTCGTTACCCCCGCAGGCCCTCGACGATGCCCGCGAAGTCGCGGCCGTGCACGGCGCTCACGCCCGTCCGGTCCACGATCGTCCGGGCGTTGGCCTGCGTAATCGATCCCGCCGCGATCACGCGGATGCGCGAGTCCGCGCGCTCCACGAGGTGGCGGATGCGCGGGATGCCCGCCTCGGCCGTTGCGGCGCCGCCGCTCGTGAGCACACCGTTCACCTGGAGGGAGACGAGCAGTTCGAGCGCCTCGTCCTGGTCGCGCACCGCGTCGAACGCGCGGTGGAACACCACGCGGAGCGGCGTTGCCACGGCGATCAGTTCGGCCATGTGGGCCGCGTCCACGTCGCCGTCGGGCGTGAGCGCGCCGATGGCGAACCCGTCCACGCCGAGTTCCTTGGCGACGGCGATGTCGCGCTGCATGATCTCCAGCTCATCGTCGGAATAGACGAAGTCGCCCGCGCGCGGCCGGATGAGCACGTTCACCGACGGGATCAGGTCGTCGAGGCAGCGGGCGATGAGGCCGGCACTGGGCGTGGTGCCGCCATCGTGCAGCGGCCCGCACAGCTCGATCCGCTGGACGCCCGCCGCCTGCGCGCGCAGCGCCGCGCCGAACGTGTCCACCGCCGCCTCCACGAGAATGGAAGGCGACGGGGTGTCCATCGACATCCGGCGTACGGCGGGATCTGGTGCGGTCATTGGGGCCGGGGTCCCGTGGAGAAGGGCAGCGGACGGGCCTGCCACAGCGACTACGCGGGAGCCGCCGCCGACGTTCGGGGCCGGAACAGGATCACGAACACGACGAGCACGCCGAGGGCCATGTACGCCGCCGTGTGCCAGATCTGGTACCAGTCGTGGGTGGCCGCCGCACCCGCCGCCCCGGCGGTCGCGTACCGGCTCACGACGGCGCCGGACACGTTGGCACCAAGGAAGTAGCCCACGCCGTTGGTGACCAGGTTGATGAACCCCTGCGCCGCGGCGCGGATCTTCGGACCGGCGCGTTCGTCGGTGTAGATCTGGCCCGCCACGAAGAAGAAGTCGTAGCAGACGCCGTGGAGCAGCAGGCCGATGTACACCAACCACATGCCCCCGGGCACCACGCCGAAGATGTCGTGCGCGAAATGGCCGAACGCGAAGTACCGCACCGCCCACGCCGCCATGCCGCCGAGCATGATCCACTTGATGCCCAGCCGCCGCAGCGCGAACGGCAGCAGCAGCATGAACCCGATCTCCGACATCTGGCCGAACGTCTGGATGAACGCCGGATTGGGCGCGCCGATCTCGTTGAGGTAGGGATTGGCGAACGCGTAGTAGAACTGCAGCGGCACGCAGAGCAGGAACGAGCCGAGCGTGAAGATCAGGAAGTCGGGCGCCTTGAGCAGCTGCAGGGCGTCGAGGCCCAGCGCGTCGCGCATGCTGAACGGCGCGCCGGCGGCCTTGGGCGGCGTGTGGGGCAGGGTGAACGAGAAGAGGCCCATGGCGACGGACGACACGGCGGCGATCTGCATCGGCAGCGCGAGTGCGTCGGCGTGCAGCCCGAGGCCGATCACCCAGCCCGCCACGATCCAGCCGATCGTGCCGAGCACGCGGATGAGCGGAAACTCGCGCGCCGCGTCCTTGATCTGGTGGAACGAGATCGAGTTCGTGAGCGACAGCGTGGGCATGAAGCAGAGCGCGTAGCCCATGAGGATCGGGTAGAACGTCGTCCACGACGTCTGCCGCGAAAGCAGCCACATGAGGGCGCCGCCCACGAGGTGCAGGATGCCGAGCAGCTTCTCGCTCGCGAAGAACCGGTCCGCGACGATGCCCATGAAGAACGGCGAGACGATCGCCGCCACGGCCATGGCGCCGTACGCGGCGCCGTTCTGCGCGTCGGTGAAGTGGCGCGTCTGCACCAGGTACGTGCCCATGGTGACGAACCACGACCCCCAGATGAAGTACTGGAGGAACATCATGACGGAGAGCTTGACCTTCACGCCCCCCGCGGGCGCCGCCGCGGCCTCCCTCATGGAAGCTCCCGGATGCGGATGTTGCGGAACGAGAGCGAACCCGGATGGTCGCCCTGCAGGGAGATGTGGCCGCGCTTCGCCATGCCGTAGTGCGGCCAGTCCTTGAACTTGCTGGCGGCCACCTTCGCCTTCCAGTCCGGGCTCCACAGCTCGTACTCCACCGCCTTCACGCCGTTGAGCCAGTGCTCCACGTGCGCGCCCTTCACCACGATGCGCGTCTCGTTCCACTCGCCCACGGGCTTGAGCGCGCCCGCGGTGCGCGCGTACAGCGCGTAGTCGGTGGCGGCACGCGTGAGCGGGTTCTTGCCATCGGGGTGCACGTCGTCGTCGAGCAGCTGATACTCGGGCGCGCTCCAGTAGATGTGATCGTATTCCTCGGTGCCGCGGTAGAGGATCCCCGAGTTGCCGCCCGCGCTGATCTTCCACTCGAGCGAGAGCTCGAAGTCGCCGAACTCGTCGCGCGTCACGATGTCTTCCACCGGGCGCAACTTGGTCAGCACGCCGTTTTCCGCGCTCCACCCGGGCGGTACCTGGTCCGACTTGTAGCCGCGCCACGCGGCCAGCGAGTTGCCGGGCACGAGGTCGCGCCAAGGGCCGGGTTGCGGGGTGCCGGCCGTGAGGAAGGCGGCGGTGGCGAGGACGCATGCTGCGCGAATCGGCATGGTGTGACGCTCGGGGATGGAGGATCGGGGGGCCGCCACAAGATGCGACTTGCCGCCGGAACGCGAAAGACGGATCGTTCGGTGTGGGCAACCCCTACTTCACCCGCGGCATCCCCATGCTGCCGGTGGCAGACCTCCGCCAGGCCATCGACTTCTACGTCGACGTGCTCGGCTTCCGCCTCGGCTTCAACGCCGGCACCTACGGCGGCGTGCGACGCGACGCCATCGAGATCCATTTCTTCCGGACGTCCGCGGCCGACCTGGCCGAACGCTCGGGGTGCCGCATCGAGGTGACGGACATTCGCGGACTGTACCGGGCCTTCCGCGACGCGGGCGTCATCGCGCCCGGCGGCGACATCGCCGCGCAACCGTGGGGCACCACCGAGTTCACCGTCCGCGACCCGGACGGCAACGCCCTGACGTTCGTCGAGGTGTTCGGCCTCGGATCGTGACGGCTACGCGCCGGACTCCTGGAACTTGAACACGCCGCCCGCCACCACCGCGCCGGCCGGCGGGCCCACGAGGTAGATCCACGACGCCGGTTCCCATCCGTGGCCGGTGATCACGTTGGCGATCGCCGAGCCAAAGCCGACGGCGGGGTTGAACGCGCCCCCGGTGATGGGGCCGAGCGCGAACGCCATCGTCGCGAGCGTCAGGCCGATGGCGAGCCCGTAGTACGAGTTGCCGGCCCGCCCCCGCCCGGTGGCCACGTGCATGATCACGTACACGAGCGCAAACGTGCCCACCGCCTCGCCGACCACCGCCTTCAGCAGCGAGGCGTCCTCCGCCGGCGCCACGGACGCGGGCGAGCCGACGAACTTCCAGGTGAGCAGCCCGGCCGCGATCGCGCCGAGGAACTGCGCCCCCCAGTAGCCCAGCAGGCGCTGGCGCGGCAGCGCCCCGGTCACCACGAGGCCAAGCGACACCGCGGGGTTGTAGTGCGCGCCGGACGCGTTCGCCCCCGCGTACACCATGACCATCAGCGCACACCCGATGGCAAGGGGCGCGATCGGCGCGAACGAGACGTCCCCGCTGGTGGCCAGCCCGACGACCAGCACGAGGAAGAACGTCCCGATCAGTTCGGTGAGCAGGGCTCGCATGTCGTCTCCAGGAGGTTCGGTGGGGGTGGCACGCGTCGCACGCGCAGATATATGTATCCGGCGCCGGTCGCAGTCGCCACCATCCACGCGCCCGCGGAGGGCCCCGCCATGTTGAAGGAATTCACCGCGTTCCTGAAGCAGTACGGTGTCATCGGCCTCGCCATCGCCGTCATCATCGGCGGCAAGTTCAACGACCTGCTCAAGTCGATCGTGGACGGGCTGCTCATGCCGTTCGTGGGGATGCTCACGCCGAGCGGCGAGTGGCGCGAAGCCAGCTTCACCGTGAACAACGCGAAGTTCATGTACGGCCCGGTGATCGGCTCGGCGATCGACTTCGTGATCGTCGCCGCGGTGGTCTTCTTCATCGCGAAGACCGTGCTCAAGGAGGAGACGGTCGCCAAGCGGTAGCGCCGCCGTCGCCGCCGGCCGGCCTACTTGCGCCGGCCGAACCGCCAGTCGTAGAGCAGGTCGAACCCGAGCTGGTAGGCGTCGCCCGCGGCCACCACGCGGCTGCACGGCGCCGGGCCGGGGTCGATGGAAATGGCCGCGCCGATCGATCGCTTGGGCCGGTACTCGGCCGACGTGCCGAACCAGATCGGCGACGCATTCGTCGTCGAGACGCTGCTGCCGGTGCACACGCCGGTGGTCAGCGTGAGGAACGTGTCGGTGCCGATCTGCCGGCCGCCGGTCACGGCGAAGCTGTTGAGCAGGTTCTCGATCGGGTTGCTGATGGAGAAGCGTGGGTCGTCGCGGCCCACGGCCGTCACCTGCAGGGTGTTGAAGAACGGCAGCACCGTCGAGAGGAGGCTCTCCAGGTACCCGCCCAGGATCGACGGCACCACGGCGTCGTAGGCGGTCTGCGCGGCCGCGCCGGTGCCCTCGGGCACGGCGAACGACGGCTTGCCGAACACGAGGTAGCTGATGATCTCGCTCTGGCTCGCGGCGGAGCCGAGGTCGCTGGAGAGGTCGAGCCGGGGGCGGTCGGTGGTGCCGTAAAGGTGCGCGCCGATCTTCACGTCGTCCGTGGAGTTGGGCTGCTTCACGATGTACGAGGTGTGGATGTCGAGCGCGGGCGGCACGTCGGACGTGCCCTCGAGGATGACCACGCCGCTGTCCACGCGGAACGTGCGCGAGAGCGGTCCGAGGTCCACGCGGTACGTGCCGCGCGTGGCCTGCACGGACCCGCTGATCCACGGCCGGTTGAGGGCGCCGAAGAGTTCCACGCCGCCGGCGAGCTGCACGTTGGCCTCCTTCGACTTGAGGCGCACGTCGCTGCCGAGCGTCACCACGACGCCGTCGGCGTTGGGCGTGCCGAGCGGCGCCGTGGCCGAGTCCGGGATCACGGCGTGCGCGCGCCGCTGCGGGCCGATCGTGAACACGCCGTAGGGCAGGAGCACGTCGCCCGTGACGTGCGGTTCGCGAAGTGCGCCGGTGACGGCCAGGTCCCAGTTGGCCTTGGTGGACGCGAGGCGCGGGTCGTCGATCACGCGGAAGTTGCTCGCCACGCTGTGGAGGTCGGCCACCCAGGCGGTCCACTCGCGTCCGGCGAAGTGCACCACACCGGTGATCGCCGCCGTGTCGCGCGGGGAGTCCGCGTCGGCCAGGCGGAACTGCCGCACGATCACCGAGTCGTCGGCGAGCTGGAGATCGGCGGCGCCGTGGCGCGCCGAGAACCCGAACCGCGGCAGGTCGAACGCGGCGTCGCGGAGGGTGAGCGTGCCGGTGCCGCGCGGATGCCGCAGCGTGCCGGCCACCTGCACCCGCCCGTTCAGCGAGCCCGACAGCTCGCGGAGCCGCGGGGCGAGGCCGTCGAACGCGGCGAGGCCAAGGCTGTCGGCCGCGAGCTGCAGCGCGATGGGCGCGTCCGGCAGGCGGTCCGCCACGGCGCGGAGCGTGAGATCGAGCGGCACGTCGCCATGCGCGTCGAGCGACGTCCGGTCGCCAACGGTCACGGACGCCCGCATCTTCGCCATGTGGCCGGCGTAGTCGAGGCCCACCCGCAGCGACGGGCGCTCGCGGTCGTCGCTGCGGATGGAGTCCAGCGTGGCCGTGGCCGCGATGATCGGGGCGTCGCGCGTGCCGGAGACGTCGGCCGCGGCGCTGATGAGGCCGGTCATGTCTTCCGGGAAGACGCCGACGAACGCCAGCTCCTCGAAACCGAGCTGGCTCACGCGCACGTGCGCCGTCACGGGCCCGCGGTCCGGCAATGCCGCCGACGCCGCGACCGTCGCGCCGTGGTCGCTGCGGAGCACGGCCGAGTCCACCGTCACGCCTCCCGGGCGGACGGCGAACGATGCCGGGGCCGCGAGCTGCCAGCGGTGCTCGCCGATCGCGGCCACGAGCGAGTCCACGCGGCCCTCGTACCCGCTCGCGGGCCAGGTGAGGTCGCCCGTGGCGGTGACGCGCGTGGCGTTGCGCCCGAGCCCGCGCACCGCGAACCGCGCGCGCTCACCGTCGGCCACCTGCGCCGATACCACCGCCGAGTCCACGACCACGGGGCCCGCGCGGAACCCGGCAACAACGCCGGCCAGCGTGCCGGACGCGTGGTCCGGCAGGCGGGCGAGATCGAGCGTGCCGGCCGCCGACGCGATCGTGTCGCCGCCGACGCGCAGGTCCGTCGCCGTCACACCGGCCACGAGGTGCGCGTCGGCAAACGACCCGGCGATGCGCCCCGAGTCCACGCGCACACGACCCGTGAGGTCGGCCAGGCGCGGGGCGCCCGTGCTGTCGAGCAGGATGGAGCGCAGCGCCGCGAGCGAGTCCACCGCGCCGTCGAACGAGAGCGTGTCGCTCCGGGTCGAGTCCCTGGCGAGCTTGCCGCGCGCGCTGAGATGCCAGGTGTCGGCGTGCACTTCGGCCGTGTCCACGTGGAACCCGCCCGCGTCCACGCCGAACCGCACGTCGGCCATGCGCAGGCGCGACTCGCCGACCGTGGATGTCGAATCGAGGAACAGCTCCACGTGGCGATCCGCGGCGCCGGGGGCATCGTCCACCGCGATCGTTGCGCGCCCGCTGAGGAGCGCGGCGGGAACGTCCGGCCGCGCCACGAACGCGCGCGGGTCGAGCTGGTGCACCGTGCCCGCGAGCGCCACCACCGTGCGCGCGGAGTCCAGCAGCGTGGTGCCCGCCACGTGGAGGGTCGCGGCCCCCTCGGCGAGCGACGTCTCCACGCGCAGCGTGTCGTGCGTGGCGTGCAGTTCGAGGGTGCCGTGCGGCGAGCCGCGCAGCGGCGCCGTGGTGCGGCCCCGGGCCAGCGTGGCGATGGCAATGGTGTCGAGCGTCAGCGCGGCGTCGAGCCAGTGGCCCTGGCGCCCCGGCGACACGCGCCCGGCGCCCGAGAGCGCGACCGACACGGCGCCGTCGTCCACGTGGGCCAGGAGCAGGCCGGTGAACTCCAGGTCGCGCGGCGTGCCGCCGAGCGTGACGTCGCCGCGCACGATACCCGCCACCGAATCCGCGGCCCGCGCCGCCGCCCCCAGCGTGCGCACGACGAGCGGGTCGATCGTCACGTGCACGCCGAGGAGCCGCGCGGGCGCCGCGGCCGCGTCCACCGCGCCGGACACGACCACGCGCGAGCGGGCGCCGCCAATGCGCGCGTCGGCGTAGGTCAGCGCCAGCGAGTCGATGACGAGGCTGTCGAGCGGGCCGCCGCGCGCGGCGATCTCGCCGGTCAGCGCGCCGCGCCACGCAGGGGGCAGCACGGTGTCGCCCAGGGTGCGGCGCACGAGCGCCAGGTCGAGCGGCGCGAGCGTGATCGCCACATCGCGCACCTCGGTCCGCCGGCCGGGCGTGACGCGGAGCGCGCCCGCGACGTGCGAGTCGCCCGCGCGCACGTCGAACTCGCGCACGTCGTACCCGATCGCGCCGCCCGCGCCGGAGCGGATCGCCACCACGGCGCGCGCGGTGCCCTCGGGCGGCGCCAGCGGCGCCAGCCGGTGCACGTCGGCGAGGTCCACCGTATCGGCGCGCACGTCCACGGCGATGCGCGCGGGCCCGCGGCCGCCCCACGCCACCGCGCCGCGCGCCGACGCCACCGACCCCGGCAGGCGCAGGGTGGGAACGTCGATCCGCAGGGAGTCCCGCCACCAGCGGAATGTGCCGCGGCCGGCCACCACGGCGACGTCAGGACGGTCCACGGCGAGCGCGAGCGCGCGCAACACGGTGCGGCTCGCGGAGTCGCCCGGCGGTTCGACGGTCGTGGCGCCGAGCGCCACGCGGATCCCGGTCACGCGCCGCCGGACGGGCGCGAGCGCCGGGTTCGAGTCCGGCGTCGTAACGTCCACGCGGCCGTTGCGCACCTCCACGCTGTCCACCACGATCCGCCGCGGCGTGCCGCGCGGCGCCGCGGGCGTTGGGGGCGCCGCGAGCGACGCCACGTTCCACGCGCCCCTGGCGTCCTGCGCGAGGCGGACGTACGGGCCGTCGATCGTCACGGTGCCGAGGTGGATCACGCCACGCGCGAACTCCGTGAGCTGCGGCTCGGCGCTGACGCGAGAGGCGCTGAAGACGGTCGCACCCACGGCGTCGGTGAGCGTCACGCTGTCCACGGTCCACGCGCCGCCGAGCGCGCCGTCGAGGCGTCCGATGCGGAGCTTCACGCCCGGTGCGAGCGACGCGGCCACACCGCCCTCGATCGTGCGGCGCAGGTAGTCGCGGCCCCAGTCCGTTCCCGTGGCCACGAACACCACGCCGATGGCGGCCGCCGCGCCGCCACCCACCAGCAGCGCCGCCGACAGCAGGATGACCCGCGCCCGTCGCGTCAGAACGCGTTCCCCAGGCTGAAGTGGAACGTGAGGCGCGAGAGCAGGCTCGAGGCGCGTGGCGGCAGGTACGACACCGGGCACGATGCCGCCCCCGCCTGGCCCACGCCCAGGACAAGCGGGTCGGCGGACCCCGGGCTCACGCAAATCGCGCGGCCGGCGATGCCGTTGGCCACGTCGCCCGGCTGCACGAAGAACGCCGGCCCCGCGTCCAGCCCGTTGGGGTTGTAGCCGATGTCCATCCGGAACGGCCCCAGGGGCGTCACGAACCGCACGCCGAAGCCGGGTGTCACGCGGGCGTCGGCGTTGGCGGCGCTGAACAGGTCGGTGGTGTTCCACACGCGCCCCACGTCCACAAACACCACCCAGCGGAGGAGGTCGGTGGGCCACCCGCGGCGCGTGCGCAGCTCGACGTTGCCGAGCCACATCGCATTCCCGCCACTCGGCGCGATGCGGGTGAACGCGACGTCTGGGCGCGCGCGCCCGTACAGGGTGCCGTCCGTCCCCGTCACCGTGTCGATCGCCGGCACGATGTAGCTCCCGGGGCCGAGGAGGTTCTGGCCGTAGCCGCGCACCGAGTTCTGCCCGCCACCATAGAACCGCTCGGCCGGCGGCAGCAGGAACGACCGGTCCGCCGGCGCGAGGACGGCGCCCACCTGCGCGCGCATCGCGAGCGTGAGCCACGAGCTGAGCGGCGTGTACGACGCCACCTCGCCGGTGAACCGGCCGAAGTCGATCGGCACCGCGTTGCCGATGGAGGCGTGCCCGTAGCGCCCTTCCACCGACCACCGGTAGCCGGACGCCGGGTCGTCCGTGGGGAGCAGGGGGTTCTTCACGAGCGTGACGGTCTCGCTCAGTTCCGGCGTCCGCTGGAGGAAGCTGGAGACGTCCTCGAGCCGGCAGAACCCGAACTGCGTACACGACACCGCGCGGTCGGCCGTGGTGCGCGAGTTGGTGTAGGCCACCTGCACGGTCACGGAGCGCCGGCTGCCGAGGGCGTACGTGGCCGTCGCGAGCGCGCCGATGTCGGTGGTCTGCTCGTACGCGCCGATCGCCGAGCGCCGCTCGCTGAAGAGCGACAGGTCGGGCTCCACGGGGCGGTCGCGCCAGCCGAGGAGCCCGCGCAGCCGCACGGTCGCGCCCGCGTAGTAGTTCAGGTGCTGGCTGAACGGGTCGTTGCGCACGCGCGTGGCGCACAGCGACGACAGGCCGCTGAACGGCTCGGCCACGCCGATCTTGGAGAGGCGGCCGTTCAGCTCCAGCCGGTGGCCGAGGCCGAGCAGGTCCTGCTCCACGTAGCGCGTCTGCGTGCGGAAGCAGTCCAGCGTGCCCCATCCCGCGGACGAGTTGGCGCGGCGGCGGTCGCCCTCGACGACGGTGAGCGAGAGGACGATCGTGTCGCGCGCGGCGCCCGTCGCGCCCTGCGCCGATGCCGTGTCCACGCGCACCTGGCGGTAGAGGTCCAGGGCGGCGAGCGCGCGCTGGCCGTCGGCGATGCGCCGCGCACTGTACGCATGCCCCGCGCGCACCGCGAATGCCGCGCGCACGGCCGCCTCGTCGATCATCGGCGTCGCGCCGCTCGGCGTGATGTGCACGCGCACGGCCCCGATGTACGTGAGCGGTCCCGGCCGGAACGTGAAGCGTTCCGTCACGGTGCGGCGCGCGGAGTCGATCGTCTCGGCCCGCAGTGGCGGCGCGGCGCGCGCGTGCCCCGCGTCGCGCAGGACGCCCTGCACGGAGTCCGAGAACACGGTGACGATCGAGTCGTCCAGCGGCAGGCCGAGGAGCCGACGTGCGGCGCGCGCCGAGTCGAGGACGCCCGGCGGCAGGCCGGCCAGCTCCACGCGCGTGATGGTGAGCGGGCGCCCTTCGCGGATCTCGTACGTCACGGCCGCGCGGCGGTCGCCATGCCGCGCGATGCGGCCCATCACCGTGGCCGCGACGAATCCGCGCAGCTGCAGCTCGCGCTGGATGTCGGCCGCGTCGCTCGCCACCTCGGTGCTGTCGAGGCAGGTGTACGGCCCGAGGTTCCAGTTGAACCAGCGGCGAAAGATGCTCGACGACTCCACCGTGATGATCGCGCCGATCACGTCCGTGCCCACGCGGTTCGCGCCGGTGATGTGCACGGCGTCCACCATGGGGTGGAACCGCGAGCACGGGTTACCCTGCGCGAGCGCCGCGCCCGCGCCGCCGACGAGCAGTATCGCCGCCGCCGCAACGCGCGCACGGGGCACGAGTGTCCAAATGCTCGGGCGGCGGGTAGGAATCATGCACGGGGAAAGTTATGGAGGCGCCACCGGAGCGCTCCCCGAAACCTCGTACCCCGCCGCACGCGTAGGACCACCGATGACCCGGACTCCCGCACTCCCCCATGACTGACGGCGCCCGCATGACCCCCAGGACGACCGCGTACGCATCGGCCGCCGTGGCCATCGCCGCCGGCGACTTCCTGTCGAAGCGCTGGGCGGAGGCCGCGCTCACGCTGCACGAGCCGCGCGCGCTCATCGGCGAATGGGTGCGATTCACGCTCACGTACAACACCGGCGCCGCCATGAACGTCTCGTTCGGCGGGTTCTCGCGCGTCGGGTTCTCGCTCCTCGCCGCCGTCATGGTCGGCGTGCTGTTCCGGATGTACCGCGCGGCGGCACCCCGCGACGTCTGGCAGTCGCTCGCCCTCGGGCTGATCACGGGCGGCGCGCTGGGCAACCTCCTCGACCGCCTGCGGTCGGCGCGCGGCGTCGTGGACTTCATCGACGTCGGCACGGCGACGTGGCGCTTCTGGACGTTCAACGTCGCCGACTCCGGCGTGACGGTCGGGGCGGTGTTGCTCGCGCTCGTGCTCTTCCGCCGGCCGGCGCCCGCCGCGGCGCCGGAGCTGGCCGCCGCGACGGGGCCGGTGACCGAATCCGGGCCGCCCGCGCGCGAGTAACCCACAGCGAACGCCGGGCGCGCGTCGTATCTTGAGCACCCGACCCTCCGGAGCCCCGACCGTGACCGAATCCCGAGGCGCGTCGCCGCGCCGTCGCTTCATCGCCAACCTCGTCGGTGGCACCGCCGCGATCGCCGCCGGCGCCGCGCTGCCGGGTGAACTCGCGGGGCAGGGGATGCCCACGTACCCGCCGCCGCAGGGCGGATGGGACGTCTCGTGGGCCGATCGCGTCGCGGCCGCGAAGCACCGCGCCGTGTTCGATTGCGCGGGCGTGGACGACGGCCTCGCGCTCACCAATGCCGCCACGTACATGGCCGGGTGGAAGGACGTCTACAACACGGCCGACAGTGACCTGGGGGTCGTCGTCGTGATCCGGCACAAGGCGATCCAGATGGCACTCAACGACGCGATCTGGGCGCGCTGGAACATCGGCGAGCAGCTGGGCGTGAAGGACGGCGGCGAGCCCGCCAAGCGCAACACCTTTGCGGGGCGCGCCGAGGGTGGGCGCGGCGGCGGCGGCACGATCACCGGGCTCATCGGTCGCGGCGCGACGGTGCTCTGCTGCAACCTCGCGCTGAT
>CAZKYG010000290.1:0-9074 GCA_964556915.1 uncultured Gemmatimonas sp. | reverse complement strand
CGGGCGCGGCGGTCCGCCGCGGCCTCGGCCGCCCGCGGGCGGTGGGGCGCCGGGCGCAGGGGCCGGCGCGGGCCCGTACTCGGGCTGGAACAGGTACGCCATGTGCTTGACCGGGTCGACGGCGATCGTCTTCGCGCCCGGAACGGTCGTCACGGTGGCGACGGTCGTGTACGTGTCGGGCGAATCCTGGTGCACGACGACCACGTTCCCCGGCTGGCCGCAGGGGATGTACATGAGTTTCTGCACCGGATCCCAGCCGAGCGCGTCGACGCGACCGCCGTTCTCGATGGTGGCGACGACCTTGCCGGTGGCGGCGTCCGTGACCACGGACCTGCCGCTGCAGCCCGAGAAGATGCGGTTGCTGGCCTTGTCGTAGGCGATGCCGGTGGGCCCTTCGCACGGGGCGATCGACCAGGATGCCGTGGCCTTCCACGTCTTGACGTCGATCACCTGGACAGTGCTCTTGCCTTCGTTGTTGACGAAGATGTGCCCCTTGCCGTCGGCCGCGGCGCCCTCGGGCGCGACGTCCTCGAGCTCGGCGGTGCCGACGATGTCGCCCGTGTTCGGGTTGATCGCCGTGAGCGTACCGACCGGCCGGCTGTGATTGGTGAGGATGATGAGGTCGTCATCGCCGTCATACATGATGCCGTCGAGGCCGCCGTTGTCGACCCGGATCTTCCGGATCACGGCGAGGGTCTTGAGGTCGAACATGGTGACCGTGCTGTCGCCGCCGTTGGTGGTGAACCCGTGGTTCCACTTCGGTGCGATGCCGACGCCGTGCATGCGCGGCGTGTCGGGGATGTCGCCGAGGACCTTGCCGGTCATGCCGTCGACGACCATCACGTGGTTGCCGCGCGAGACGAACACGCGGCCGGTGCCCGGTTCGGCCGAGACGTAATCGGTGCCGCCCTCACCGCCGATGTTGTACTTCTGCACCTCGAACGTCTGGGCGGCCCCAGGCCGCGGCAGTGCAGCGGCGGCGAGGAACAGCAGCGGAGCGGCGAACGTACGACCTTTCATGTCGGCCTCGGGCGGTGAAAGCGGCGGGAGAGGTGCGTGTGGCGATATTCAAGCTACGCGGGCCAGATGTCAGCAACCTTACAGACCACCGGCGCGGCGCGCCTGACGCCGCACGCCGCGCACCCCAGATTCGCGACCATGCCATCACTCACCACGTCCGTTCGCGCCTTCGTCACCTTCATGGCGTTCGTCGCGGGTGTCGCCGTCCCGCTGGCCGCGCAGCAGGGCCCCGCCGACCGCGCGCTCGTCACCGTCGAACGGATCTACAACACGCGCGACTTCCAGGGGCGGGGATTCGGCCCGGTCCGGTGGCTGGACGACAGCACGTACACGTCGGTCGAGGCGGGGCCGGGCGGGCGGGGCAGCGAGCTGGTGCGCGTGGACGCCACGACCGGCCGCCGCGCGGTGATCGCCACGGTCGCCATGCTGACGCCGCCCGGCGACACGGCCAGCATCGACATCGAGGATTACGACTGGAGCGCGGACCATGCGCGCCTCCTCATCTTCACGAACAGTGCCCGGGTGTGGCGCGCGAATACGCGCGGCGACTTCTGGGTGCTCGACCTGGCGACCAAGGCGCTCCGCCAGCTCGGGGGCGCCGCGGCGAAGGCGAAACCGTCCACGCTGCAGTTCGCCAAGTTCTCGCCGGACGGCCGCCGCGTGGCGTACGTGCGCGAACACAACCTGTACGTGGAGCCGGTGGCCGGCGGTCCGATCGTTGCCCTCACGAAGGACGGCTCGGCGACGACCATCAACGGCACGTTTGACTGGGTGTACGAGGAGGAGCTGTACCTCCGCGACGGATTCCGGTGGAGCCCCGACTCGAAGCGCCTGGCGTACTGGCAACTCGATGCGACCGGCGTGCGCGACTTCCTCCTGATCGACAACACGGATTCCCTCTACTCGTTCGTGAAGCCGGTGCAGTACCCCAAGGCCGGCACGACGAACTCCGCGGCGCGCATCGGGGTCGTGAGCGCCGACGGTGGTGCCACGCGCTGGATGCAGGTACCCGGCGATCCGCGCAACAACTATCTCGCGCGCATGGACTGGGCGGCGAACAGCACGGAGCTCGCGATCCAGCAGCTCAACCGCCGGCAGACGGTGAACACGCTGTGGTTCGCCAACGCCGCCAGCGGCGCGGCGCGCCAGGTGCTCGTGGACCGCGACAGCGCCTGGGTGGACATCTATGACGACCTGGTGGGCTACGGCACGGGGCCATCGCTCCACTGGACGCCCGACGGCACGAAGTTCGTGTGGGTGAGCGAGCGCGACGGCTGGCGCCATGCGTGGATGGTGGACCGCGCCGGTCGCATGTCGCTCATCACGAACGGTGCGTACGACATGATGCAGGTCGTGCTGATCGACATGACGGGCGGGTGGCTCTACTTCGACGCGTCGCCCGACAATGCGACCCGGATGTTCCTGTGGCGCACGCGGCTCGACGGGTCCGGCGCGCCGGAGCGGCTCACGCCCGCCGCCGCCCGCGGCACGCACGACTACGACGTGTCGCCGGGGGGCAGCTGGGCGATCCACACGTGGAGTGCGTGGGCCACGCCGCCGGTCACCGAGCTCGTGCGCCTGCCGTCGCACCAGGTGGTGCGCACGCTCGAGGCCAACGACGCCCTCCGCCAGACGATCGCCGGACTCAAGGCCGGCAAGACGGAATTCTTCCAGGTGGACGTCGGCGCGCCGAAGCCGCTCGACGCCTGGATGATGTTGCCGCCGGACTTCGACCCGTCGAAGAAATATCCGATCCTCTTCTACGTGTACGGCGAGCCGGCGAGCCAGACGGTGACGGATGCGTACGGCGGCGCCACGTGGCTGTGGCACCTCATGCTCACACAGCAGGGCTACATCGTGGCGAGCGTGGACCAGGAGGGCACGCCGGGCCCGAAGGGGCGCGCGTGGCGCAAGGCGGTGCTCAACCGCATCGGCCAGCTGCGCGTGGACGAACAGTCTGCGGCGGCGAAGCTGATCGCTCGACGGCCGTACGTGGATTCGACGCGCGTCGGCGTGTGGGGCTGGAGCGGCGGCGGCAGCTCGACGCTGCACCTGATGTTCCGGGCGCCGGACACGTACAAGGTCGGGATGGCGGTCGCGCCCGTGGCGGACGTGCACAACTACGACACGATCTACCAGGAGCGCTACGTGGGCTTGCCGCAGACCGACAGTGCGGCGTACTACGACGCCTCGCCGATCAACTTCGCCCAGCACCTCACGGGCGACCTGCTGCTCGTGCACGGCTCGGGCGACGACAACGTCCATTATCAGGGCACCGAGCAACTCATCAACCGGCTCATCCGCTACAACAAGCCGTTCCAGATGATGGAGTACCCGAACCGGACCCACGGGATCTTCGAGGGTGCGAACACCCGCACGCACCTGTTCAACCTGCTGACGCGTTACCTCGAGGAGCACCTGCCCGCGGGGCCGAAGGCGACGACCGTGCCGTAGGAGGGCGGCCGACACGCTGACGCGCGAGCCGGCGGTCAGTCACTGCACGTCGTTAATGTGGAATTGAGTGGCGAGTGGCCCACGCGTATTGCCACGATGCCGACGATATGCGGCGTCCGGGAGATGTACCCCGGATTACACGGATGCTCCAAGTCGTTACCACACGGGAGCCTAGCGCTGCGGGGCATGCCGGCGCCCGATCCTTGCGAAGTGATCTGGCACGGCGACTTTCGTCGTGGCGCGGCAATCCGCCTTCCGGTTGCCATTCCATCACGGAGACGCACGCATGCACTCCACCAAGAAGGGCTTCACGCTCATCGAGCTCCTCATCGTGGTCGTGATCATCGGCATCCTGGCCGCGATCGCGATTCCGAAGTTCGCAAACACGAAGGAGAAGGCGTACATCGCCTCGATGAAGTCGGACCTGCGCAACCTGATCACGGCGCAGGAAGCGTATTTCTCGGACAACAACAGCACGTACGCCACGAGCACGACGGCCCTGGGCACGTCGTACAAGGCGTCGAGCGGCGTGACGGTCACGATCGGCACCGTGTCGAACACGGGCTGGGACGCGACGTCGGCGCACAACTCGACCACGAAGACGTGCTCCATCGCCGTGGGCGGGACGTCCACGAACGAAGGCGTGCCGGTCTGCCAGTAGTAGTGGCTGTCGGGATCGCGTAGCAGTCGAGGAGGGACGCCGGGCCGTCCTCCGCGCAGGTCGCGGGGGGCGGCCCGGCTGTTTCCGGGGTAGCGGCGGCGGTTGCGACGGGTGACCGGAAAGTGTCCATTTGGCAAGCGCAGGCGCCCGTCGGACACCATCCTACATCCTCATGCACCAACCGAGCCGGATAGCGATCGCCTCCATCTTCCTGCGCACCGCGCCCCTGGGCGCACTCGTGGCGGCATTACCCGCCGTGGGGACCAGCCAGTCGTCCGCAATCCGCGGACGCGTCACCGCCGCCGAGTCGGGCGCGCCGCTGCCCGGCATCACGGTCTCCGTGAGCGGAGGGCGCGCCGCCGTATCGGATGACGACGGTCGATACGTTCTCCGGCCGCTCGACGCCGGCACGCACACCGTGCTCTTCCGGCGCATCGGGTTCGCGCCGCATGAGGAGGCCGTCACGCTGGACGCCGGCGCGACGCGCGAGCTCGACGTGTCGCTGGCGCCGATCCCGGCACTGCTTGGCCTCGTGCAGGTGACCGGCGTGTCGCGCGTGCCGGAGCGCGTCGTGGACGCGCCGGCCGCCGTTTCGGTCGTTCCGGCCGAACGCCTGAAGGAGATGGGTGTGGCGGGCCAGGTGCCGATGATGCTCGGCGACCTTCCGGGCATCCACCTTTCGCAGTCCACGATGTTCGACTTCAACCTCAACGCGCGCGGGTTCAACACGCCGACCAACCGGCGCCTGCTCGTGCTGATCGACGGGCGCGACGTTGCCGTGCCGCTGCTCGGCAACCAGGACTGGGCGGACATCAATGCGCTCGAGCCCGGCGGCAGCGTGGAACTGGTGCGCGGGCCCGGCTCGGCGCTGTACGGCCCGAACGCGTTCGGCGGGGTGCTCGCGATCAACACACCGGGCGTGCGCGAAACCCGCGGACTGCGGCTCAGCGCCACGGGCGGCCAGCCGAACGACGCGCGGGTGGACGGGCGGTACGGCTGGGTGGCGAGTGACTACCGCTGGGGCGTCCGCCTGTCGGCGGGCGCGCAGCGCAGCGACACGTGGGACCGCTCGCGCACGAACGTCGGTGACCTCGAGAACGAGTACGCCGAGGCCGGTATCGCCCGGGGCACGGCGGGTACGTCGGGCGCGGGATACGAGCTCGTGCCGCTGAGTGGCCAGACGAAGTCGGGGCCGTTCGGCGTGCCGGGGGCCTCGACCGGCCAGATCGATCCGGCGAGCATGACCTATGTGAGCGGCCGTGCGGACTACTATCCCGCCGACGGGTCGGTGATGACGGCGGAGGGCGGGGTGGGCCGCAACGTGAACCTCGTGATTCCGGGCGTCGGGGGGCGCTCGCTCACGCTCGACGCCACGCGCCCCTGGGGACGGCTCGGCTGGACCGCGGACAACTTCAGCCTGATGGCGTACTACACGGGACGCACCGGCCGGAATCTCGGCATGGGTTCCGGCACGTATGCCGACGACCGGTCGGCGACGATGCATGTCGAAGGGCAGGTGTCGGGGCACTTCGACGGCGGTCGAGGGCGCGTGGTGGCCGGCGTGTCGGCACGCACCGTAACGGTGGACACGAAGGGCACGTTGCTCGATCCCGCCGCGGATGGGCGCGCGGACGAGTTCTACGGGGTGTTCAGCCAGGTGGACTACGAGCTCACGCGGCGGTGGAAGGTCGTTGCGGCGACGCGCGTGGACGAGGGCACGCTGCACCAGGCCCAGGTGTCGCCCAAGCTCGGCCTCGTGTTCAGTCCGGCGCGCGACCAGTCGTGGCGCCTCACGTGGAATCGCGGATACCTCACGCCGAGTGCGCTGGAGCGGTTCATCCGGTTCCCGGCCGGCGCGCCGCTGGACCTGCGGGCGCTGGAGGCGGGGCTGCGGCAGTCGCCGCTCGGACCGGCGCTCGCGGGCGTGCCCGACGGCACGTTGTTCACCAACTCCGCGGCAGTGCCGGTGCTCGTGATCGGCAACCGGGACCTTCGGCCGGAGGCGACGTCCGGATTCGAGCTCGGCTGGAAGGCGCAGTTTGAGCGCCTCTTCCTGTCGGCGGACGTGTTCTACTCCGAGCTGAAGGACTTCACGTCCGAACTGCTGCCGGGCGCCAACCCGGCGTACGGTGCATGGACCGCGCCGAGCCAGGTGCCGGACGCGGCACGCGGGCCGCTCGAGGCCGCCGTGGCACAGGCGGTGGGCGCCGGGATCACACGGATCGAAGGCGGTTCGACGGCGTACGTCGTGTCGTCGGGCAACGCCGGTACGGCGAAGGAATACGGGACGGAACTCGCCGCCGGGTGGCAGCTCCGGGACGGCCTGCGCGTGGACGCGAACTATGCGTACTACGGGTTTTCCGTGGACCAGCCGGCGTTCGTTCCGGGCGATACGGTGCGGGCCAACACGCCGCCGAACACCGCCAACCTCTCGGTCGCATGGAACGGCCGCAGTGGCGCGCGGGCGCGCCTCGGTTACCGCTTCGAGGATGCGTTCCGGTACCGCGTCGGGCTGTGGAACGGCCCGTTGCCGGCCGCGCACGCGTTTGACGTGAACCTGTCGTACCCGCTCACGCGGACCGTCGATCTTTCGTTCATCGGCACCAACGTGCTCGACGAGCGCCGCGTGCACGCCCTTGGCGGCACGGCCGTCGGGAGCCGCGCGCTGGCCGCGATGACCTGGACGCCGTGACGGCGCCGGCGGATCTCCCCCCACTCCGGTTGACCGCATGACACTCCCCACCTGGCTCGTGCTCGTCGTGATCGTTCCGGCGTTCGGCACGGGCCTCTGGTACTTCCGCCACGCGTGGAAGATCAGTCGCTACGAGTTCATTGCCCTCTGTGTGGCGATCGCGTACGGCATGACGATCGAGGTGATGGCGATCCGCAAGACGGAGCAGTACGACTACGCGAATCTCTGGCTGATGTTCGGCGCGTCGCCCGACTGGGTGCCGTGGGCGATCGGCGTGTGCTGGGCGATCATGACCTACGTCGCGATGCGGACGACCGACCGCCTGGGCGTGCCGTGGTGGCAGCGTCCCGTGCTCGACGGCGCGATCGCCACGACGATCGACCTGATGCTCGATCCCGTGATGAGCAGCAGCAAGTGGGTGACCGAGGCGGGCGCGTCGTGCATGCACACCCCCGTGCCGACGTTCGGCGGGCTGGGCGTGTGGACGTGGTGCGTGCCCAACGGCTCGTCGGGGCTCTGGTTCACGGTGCCCTTCTCGAACTTCCTGGGCTGGTTCCTCGTGATCATGTTCATCTCGCTCTTCATCCGCATCGGCAAGGAATGGCTGGGCGGAGTGTCGAGACCGTGGCCCGCGCAACTGTTGCTGCTCGTGGTGATGGCGGCGTGCGCGCTCGGCGCGTGCGTGGTGGTCGGCAACGCGACGAACGCGCGGAACATCGGGGTGACCGGCCAGTGGATCGTGACCGGCGGCCTCTATGCGGCCGCGCTGGCCGTGCTGGTCGTGCACCGTCGCCGGCTGAACCTGCGCAACCCGATCGACCCGGGCCTGCTCGCCTGGCCGGTCACGGCGTACGTCACCTGGCCGGCGCTGTTCGTGATCGAGCGCATCGACGCGTCGTCGTGGCCGGGCTCGGCGCTGGCGATGGCGGCCGTGGTGTTGCTTGGCATCGGCCTGCTGCTGCTGCCGAGCGTCGGCGTGCTGCGGCGCGCGCGCCCCGCGGTCACGATGCGCTAGAGCGCGAAGATCGTGACGGGCGCCTTGCGCCCGCGAATCGGGACGTCGGCGTGGCGCGTGAAGCCGTCGCCGGCGTCGCCGGCCCGCGCGTGGGTCGTCTCGTCCACGAGGACGCTCGCGTTGCGGTCGCGGGTGAGCGCCTGCAGGCGGGCCGCGAGGTTGGTGGTGCTGCCGATTGCGCTCCAGATCACGCGGTCGGCGGCCTCGATGTTGCCGACGAACGCCGGACCGGTGGCGACCCCCACGCCAATCGTGAGGGGCGGCGCGCCAGGCTCGTCGGCATGGAGGCGTGGCACGGCCTCGGCGAGGCGGCGCGCCGTGGCGACGGCGGCGCGTTCCTTCTGCGGGAGGGGCCGGGGCGCGCCGAACACCGCCATCATGCCGTCGCCGTTGAACTCGACGACCACGCCGCCGCCGTCGTTCACGATCGTCGACACCGTCTCCGTGTAGCGGTTGACGGTCGAGAAGATGTCGGTGACGGCGCGTCCGTCGGCGTAGGCGGTGTAGCCGCGAATGTCCACGAACAGCACGGACACCTCGCGCTCGCCGCTCTCGAGTTCCGCGCCTTCGGCGATGGCGGCCGCGATGGCGCCGGGGACGTAGCGCTGCATGCGGGCCTGCATGCGCCGCGCCTGCTCGAGCAGTTCGGCCTCGTCGAACCGCAGCATGTGGCTCGACAGGGTCTTGCCGAGCGCGGTGAGGAGGGTAAGGTCGGTGTGCGTGTACACGTCGCCAGACCGCTTCTCGCCGAGGGTGATGAAGGCCTCGAGCGCGCCGCCGCGATGGACGGGCACGACGACGACGGTCGCGAAGTTGGCCAGGGTGGCCGCCGCCGTCGGGCCGGCAATGCGGGCCGACCTGGCGTCCACGCGGGCCGCCCCGCCAAGTGTGGCGATCCAGCCGGCGAGTTCCGTGCCGGCGCCCACGGCGGGCGGGAGCGTGTCGCCGTCGGCGAAGACGGGGACGAATGCATCGCCGGCGGACACGAACACGACGCACGATGCCGGGCGGACATTGGCGACCAGTTCGGCGCCGGCGAGCGCCCACAGGTCGTCGGCCTTGCGTACGGCGGCGCACCGCTCCGGCAGCTCCTTCATCGCCTGCTCGAGCGCGAAGCGTTCCTTGAAGAACGCGCGATCCACGTACGGGCGCACGCGGCGTTCCGCGAAGATGACGGCCATGGCGAGCACGAGCGTGATCGTGGTGCGACTGACCGACGGATTGATGTCGAG
>CAZKYG010000289.1:0-4405 GCA_964556915.1 uncultured Gemmatimonas sp. | reverse complement strand
CCTGACGCTCGAGCGCGTATCCGAGGAGATCCCGGTCGTGGCCCCCGGCACTGATCACCTGGTGCCGATGAACGACGCCGCACCACCGGCTGCGGACGAGTTTGCGGTGGAACCGCTCGCGCTGGACACGGGGTTCGACGCGGTTCCCGCGGCGCCGTCCACTGGCGTTGAACCCGAGGTGCTGGACCTGGAGCCGGCTGCCGGACTGACTGCTGACGTCGCGGTGGACGTCGGCGCGGGACCTGTCGCGGAACTTGTCGCGGAAACTGTCGCGGAAACTGTCGCGGAACCTGTCGCGGAACCTGCCGCGGAACTGCCGGCGGCGATGCCTGCCGGTCGCACGGCACGCAGCTACTTCGCCGGCCTTGCCCAGCGCCGCGCGGTGCGCAGCAACGGCGCGGCGCCTGTGACGAACGGCAGCGTGGCGCCTCCGCCTCCGCAGCCGTCGGCCCGCAATAGCGGATCGCTCGATGCGCTGTTCGGCGGCGCCGAGCCCGAGAGCGCAGACGAGGCGATGGGCCGCGCGCTTGCAACTGCGGTTGGTTCCGGCGAGGTCGCGCCGATTCGTGGCCGACCCACGCAACCCGCTGGGTCGGAACTGTCGCTCGACGCGGTGTTTCGCGGCGACGCGGTCATGCGCACGAGCGGCCCGATCGCGCGCCAGTCGTCGCACCTCAAGTTTGACCAGTTCTTCGCGGTGGAGGATTCGGGCGGCGAGCCCGCGGCGCCGCCGGACCCCGGCGCCGCGCCCGCGGACGACGCGCAGTTCCAGAACTGGCTGCAAGGCCTGAAGGACAAGTGAGGATCGCGGTCCTCAACGGGCCGAACCTCAATCTCCTCGGTACGCGCGAGCCTGAGGTGTACGGCACGACGACCCTGGCGGAGATCGAGGCGCACCTGGCCACCGTGGCCGAGGCGCTCGGGGTGGAAATGGCGTTCGCCCAGTTCAACCACGAGGGCGACCTGATCGACGCGATCCATGCGCTCGGCGGCCGGCCGCCGGCGCCCGGTGTGGCGCCGAGCCTCCGGATGCGTGCCAGCGGGCTGCTCGTCAACGCGGGCGCGTGGACGCACACGTCACTCGCGCTGCGCGACGCCATCACGGGCGTGTCGCTCCCGTTCGTGGAAGTCCACCTCTCGAACATCTTCGCGCGCGAGCCGGAGCGGCGGCACTCGGTGCTCGCGTCGGCGGCGCGCGGCATGGTGTGCGGGCTGGGCGCTGCCGGCTATGAGTTCGCCTTTCGCGGGCTCGTGGCGTTGCTCGCGAAGTCCCAGGGATGAACCCGTCCGCCCGCCTTGCCGCCCTGCGCGCCGAACTCGCGGGGGCGGGCCTCGACGCCCTGCTGGTCTCCGACACCCGCAACATCCGCTACCTCACGGGCTTCTCCGGGTCGAGCGGACTGCTCGTGGTGACGCGCGACGATGCGGTGCTGATCACGGATTTTCGGTACCGGACGCAGGCGCGTGCGGAGGTGGGTGAGCATGCGCGCGTGGAGATCGAGGGCATGTCGTTGTGGGGCCGGCTCTGGACGACGCTTCCGCGGCTGTCCGGCGTCACCAGCGTGGGGTTCGATTCGGCGCATCTCGTGCATGCCGACTATCAGCGCCTGCTCGACGCCGGCGCACGCTGGCAGTGGCGCCCAACGAGCGGGATCGTCGAGGGCCTCCGCCAGCGCAAGGATGCCGGCGAGCTGGCCAGCATCCGCCGGGCGGTGGAAATCGCCGAGTCGGCCCTGCAGGTGACGGTCGCCGGCATCGAGCCCGGCCAGAGTGAGCTTGGCGTTGGCGCGCGGCTGGAGCAGGCGTTGCGCGAGCGGGGAAGCGAGGCACATCCCTTCGAGACGATCGTCGCCAGCGGCGAGCGCGCGGCGCTGCCGCACGCCAGGTGCTCTCCCCGCGTGCTGCGTCCCGGCGACATGCTCATCATCGATTTCGGCGCGACGTTCAACGGATACTGCTCGGACATCACGCGCACGTTCGTGGTCGGACGGGCCACGGCCGAGCAGCGGGCGACGTATGACGTCGTGCGCGAGGCAAACGCCACGGCGTCGGCCGGCGTGCGCGCGGGCATGCGCGGCAGCGACGCCGACGCGCTCGCGCGGGACTACATCGAGCGCGCGGGGTTTGGCGCGGAGTTCGGCCATTCGCTCGGCCACGGGATTGGGCTCGACGTGCACGAGGCGCCGCGGCTGTCCAAGACCGCCGATGCGCCGCTGCCGTGCGGGGCCGTAGTCACCATCGAGCCTGGCGTCTATCGCGAGGGCTGGGGCGGTGTCCGGATTGAGGACGACGTATTCCTGTCCGCGGACGGTCCGGTGGTCCTCACGACTTTCCCGCGCGACCTGATGGAGTTAGGCTAGGAGGCCGTTTCGGCGCCGAAGTCGCAGGGTTTGTCCGGCTTCTTGCGGCATCGTTGCGCATCGTGCTACATCTTGCTCACCCAAACCCCAACGGCTTTCATCCGTGCTCGACCTCCGATACGTCAAGAAGCTCGTGGAGATGCTCGATGAGTCGTCGCTCGACGCGATCGAGATCTCTACTGAGAAGGGACTGAAGATCCGGGTGAGCAAAGCCCCGTCGGCCGCGGTCCCGGCTGCCGTAGTGCCCCAGATGGTGACGGCGGCCCTGCCGGTTCCCGAGTTGCGCCTCTCGCCGGCGGCGGGAGTACCGATGCCGGCCGAAGCGCCCGCTCCGGCGCCGGCCGCGCCCGCACCGTCGCATCTCGCCGAGGTGAAGTCGCCGATGGTGGGCACCTTCTACGGCGCGCCCGAACCCGGTGCCAAGCCGTTCGTGACGGTCGGGTCGCGGGTGTCCAAGGGGCAGGTCCTCTGCATCATCGAGGCGATGAAGATCATGAACGAGATCGAGTCTGACCACGCAGGCGTGTTGCGGGAGGTGGTGGCCACCGACGCACACCCCGTGGAGTATGGGCAGGTGCTGTTCCGGATCGATCCCAATGGCTGATCCCACGGGCGGAGCGGGGGCGACCCCGCCGCCGCGACCGACGTCGGCACAGCCCCGCCAGACCGTTGCGCAGCCGGCGCCTGCGGGCGGGGGCACACCCGGGGCCGCACCCGGTGCTGTACCCGGTGGGGCGGCGGCGCCGCCGTACAACTACAAGGCCGTCCTGCAGCGCATGGTGCAGATGAACGGCTCGGACCTCCACCTCAAGGTCGGCCGCCCGCCGACGGTGCGTGTGGATGGCGAGCTGCAGCCGATGGAGTTGCCGCCGCTCAGGCCGGAGGATCTGCGGTCGATCGGCGAACAGATCATCCCGCCCAAGCAGCGCAAGGAGTTCGAGGTGGACAAGGAGGCGGACTTCGCCATCGGCGTGCCGGGCGTGGGACGCTTCCGCGTCAACATGTACCAGCAACGCGGCTCCATCGCCTACGCGTTCCGGGCCATCGCGTTCCAGGCCCTCTCGATCAGCGACCTCAACCTCCCCAAGGTGGTCGAGGAGATCGCGATGAAACCGCGTGGCCTCGTGCTGGTCACGGGGATCACGGGGTCGGGCAAGTCCACGGCGCTGGCGTCGATGATCCAGTACATCAACGAGCACCGGCACGCGAACGTGATCACGATCGAGGACCCGATCGAGTTCCTCCACCGCGACATCAACTGCCACATCAACCAGCGCGAGATCGGCACGGACACGGGCGGTTTTGCGCAGGCGCTGCGCCGCGTGCTGCGCCAGGACCCCGATGTCATCCTGATCGGCGAGATCCGCGACCTCGAGACGCTGGAGATCGCCCTCAAGGCGGCCGACACCGGGCACCTTGTGTTCTCGACGCTGCATACGACGGATGCGACGCAGACGATCAATCGCGTGCTTTCGTTCTATCCGCCGCACCAGCAGGCCGACGTCCGGTTCTCGCTCTCGACGGCGCTGCAGGCCGTCATCTCGCTGCGCCTGGTGCCGCGCGCCGACCGGCAGGGCCGCATCCCGGCGTGCGAGGTGCTCATCAACACGGCGGCCGTGCGCGACAACATCCGCGACATGACCAAGTCGCTCGACATCCCGGACCTCATCAAGGAAGGCACGGTGCAGTACGGGATGCAGAGCTTCGACCAGTCGCTCATGAACTGGTACTCGAAGGGCGTGATCTCGTACGAGAGCGCGCTGTTCTATGCGACGAGCCCGAGTGAGTTCGCCCTGCGCGTGCAGGGCATCGCGGGCACCAGCGACACGACGTTCGATCACGTGCAGCAGGACGTGAGATGACCGGGTGAAGGCTGCGGCCGGGTGAGGGCTGGGCGGCGCACGTGCCGCCTCCGCCCCCCCCTCACCCACCCCCCACCCCCTCCCCCTCCCCCCTCTCCCCTCACGCGCTCCTCACCCCTCACCCCCGCCCCTCACCCGTTGTTCAAGAAGATCCTCATCGCCAATCGCGGCGAAATCGCGCTG
>CAZKYG010000288.1:0-2992 GCA_964556915.1 uncultured Gemmatimonas sp. | reverse complement strand
CGCCGTAGCTCGCACGTTCCTGCTCGATGGCGGCCGTGACGGCGGCCCGCGCGCCGGGAGAAACGTCGGGCGCGAACCAGACGAAGGGTGCGCCGGCCACGGCCCGCGCCGGCAGCACGCGGGCCGCGAGCGCGATCGCGTTCGCCTGGCGGTACACGGACCACGCGCGCGACTCCACCGCGCCGGCTGCCGCACGCTGCATGCGCGGGCCGTACAGGTCGGCGTTGTCGCACACACCGTACACCCCGCAGCGTTCGATGCCGACGTCGAATCCCGTGATGACCGACGCCACCAGCACGGCGCAGGCCAGCGTCGCCACGGCCCACCGACTCACGGTCCCGAGCCTCATCGCCGGCTCCGCATCGCGACCAGGCCGAAGATGCCGGTCCAGCCGAGGAGCGTGAGGGCTTCCGCGGCGGGCGGCGCCGCCTGCTCGCGCGGCGCGGCCTGCGCCGCCGCCTGCCACTGCTGCACGACCGACGCCAGGGGCACGCCCGATGCCGCGGCAAGCGCGTCGGCGGCGGACGGGCCGCCGGCGACGAACCGTGCGATCGCGTTCGGGCCGCCCTGCGCGATCGCCGCCTGGAGGAGGGAGACGTGCGCGCTTGGTGGCATGGGGCGCGGGAGCCGGCGCGTCGCCGCGACCGCGGCGCACGCCGATTCGACGTCGTCGCGGACGCACTGGTCACGCAACGCGCGATCGGCACTGTCGCGCGGCGCCCATTCCGCGGCCAGGGCAATCATGTCCCGCGTGTCGTACCAGGCGTGCAGGGTGTCGGTGGGCGGATCCGTGAGCTCGAGGGCGGCGAGGCAGTACGTGGCGTCGCCGGTGAGGCAGGTGCGCGCGCGCGACGAGCGGGACGTCGCCAGTGCGGCGGCGACACCCTGCCAATCCTGCGGCGTGGCCGGCTCCAGTGGAATCCACGCTCCTCCCAGCCAATCCACGAGCGGGCGTGGCAGGCGCGCGCCGACGGTCGAGCCGAACAGATCCAGGAGGGCGTCGCGCGCACGCTCGGGCGTCACGGAGAATCCCACGCCGCGCACGCGGCCCATGCGCCGCGGGATCCTGAAGTCGAAGAGCACGCGCTCCAACGGTCCGGTGAGGCCGTACGCGGTGTGTGCGGCCAGGTCGAGCGGCTCCGAGGCCACGGCGGCTTCCACGGTCGAGTCGTGCAGGCCGGCGATCGCCGCCCACGCCTCCTGCGCGCCCGTCACGAGGGCGGCGCGGCCCGCGGGCGCGAGACGATCGGTCGTGATGCGCACGGTGATGGCGCCGACACGCACCGTGTCGCGGGTGAGGCGGTGTTGGCGGTCGGCGACGAGTGAGTCAACCACGAAGTCGAGCCGGCGGTAGCGCGACTCGGCGCGCGCGTACCGCGCGAGCGCCGTCGCCTCGGATGACTGCGCGGACTGCGCGGACTGCGCGGACTGCGCCCGGGACACGTCCTGCGCCGCGGCGACCGCGGCGACCCCGGCAGCGCCGACGCCGGCCGTTACGCACCGCCTCCAGACGTCACGCATCGATGAGCATCCAGCGCGCCGTGATCACGCTGAACGGGCCTGGCCAGGAGGTCGTCACGTTCCAGAGCGCGACCGTGGGGCTGGGCAGGTGCAGTGTCTGCGCGATGAGTTCGACCAGCGCAAGCGCGACGAATGCCAGCGCGGCCGCCTTCACGGCGCGGCGCCCGGCGACGTGCTGAAGTGCGAACGTCGTGGCGTAGAACACGAGGCAGGCACCGAGGAACCGTGCGGCGAGGCTCGTCGGGTACGCATGGAGCGTCGAGGGCAGCGGCAATGCAGCTGCCGCGAGGATGCCGCCGAACCAGACCGCCGCCGCCGGGGCGAGCAGCAGTGCCGCGCCAGCGGCGAACCGCAGGCGGATGAAGTCGGACCAGCGCAGCGGCAGTGAGAGCGAGAGCACGAAGGCGCGTGCGTGGTCCATCATCCACGGGCGGACGGCCAGCGTCACGCCACAGATGGCCGCGAGCCCGACGAGCACGATGCCGGTCACCACGGACGCGTCGAGCAGCGCGGAGATCGGGATGACGTCGCCGAACGCCGTGACCTTGAGCGTGAGGATCTTCATCGTGGTCACGGGCACCACGAACCCGATCACCGCGTACACGGCGAGCTCCACCTTCGACCACTTCCACTGGGTGTAGAGCACCTGGCGCAGCATCAGTTGAGGCCCTCCGGGGCCGCGCCGCGCGCGGACCGCAACAGTTCCACGAAGCTCTCCTCGAGGTCGAGGTCGATCACCTCGCGCACGTCGCCGCCCACGGACTGGAACCACTGGACCATGTCGGCCTGCCACCCGCGCACGACCCACTCTTCTTCGCGGCCGAGCGGCGCGCCGCGCGCGAGCGTGGTGAAGGGCGTCAGGCCCACGTCGCGCGGCACCTGGCTGACGCGCAGCCGCTTGATGCCGCCGCGGAACGCCGCCATCGGCATCTCCGCCACCAGGCGCCCGCCGTCCATGACGCCGACGTGGTCGCAGATGCGCTCCTGCTCGTGCACGAGGTGGCTGGAGATGAGGACGGTCGCGGCGCGCGACGCCACGTATTCGAGGAGCGCGTTGAGCACGTCGCGGCGCACCACCGGATCGAGCCCGTCGGTCGGTTCGTCGAGCACGAGCAGTTCCGGCTGGTGGGCGAGTGCGAGCAGCATCATCAGCTTGCCGGCCTCGCCCTTGGAGAGCCGTTCCACCGGCTGCTCGGCGCGCAGCGCGAACCGGCGGCGCAGGTCCTCCGCGCGCGCGCCGTCCCAGTCGCGGTAGAAGGCCGACACATAGCGGATCGTCTCCTCAACGGTGAGCGTGGGGTAGAGGTGGAGGCGCTCGGGCACGTAGCCCGTGCGGGCGAGCGCCTGATGGATGCCGTCGGGCACGTCGTGGCCCAGGACCGTGACCGTGCCGTCGCCGGCGCGCAACATGCCGAGGAGCAGCCGGATGACGGTGGTCTTGCCGGAGCCGTTCGGTCCGAGGAACCCATAG
>CAZKYG010000287.1:0-3289 GCA_964556915.1 uncultured Gemmatimonas sp. | reverse complement strand
GGGCGTGCCACACGGCGGTGCAGCGCGCGCGGGGCAACGTCATGCTCTTCACCGACGCGGACACGCGCCATGCGCCCGAACTTCTCCCCCGCGCGCTCGGTGCGCTCGACGCCCGTGGCGCCGACCTGCTCAGCGTGATCGGGGCCCAGGAGCTGGGCACGTTCTGGGAGCGGCTCCTCCAGCCCCAGGTGTTCACGTTCATCCTGGCGCGCTACGGCAACACCGAACGCATGAGCCGCGCCACGGATCCGCTCGACAAGATCGCCAACGGCCAGTTCCTCCTCGTGCGCCGGGCGGCATACGAGCGCGCGGGCGGCCACGCGCGCGTCCGCGATCACGTGGCCGAGGACCTGCGGCTGGCGCAGGAGGTGTGCCGGACGGGCGGCGCCGTGCACTTCGTGGAAGCGCGCGACTTCCTGCGCACGCGCATGTACGAAGGACTCGGCGCGCTCTGGCGCGGCTGGCGCAAGAACGTGTACGCCGGCGGCCGCGACACGGTGAAGGGCGGCCCGGCGGCGCGCGCCGTGCTGCGCGCGCTCTATCCCCTGCCCTCGCTGTGGAACGTGGCGCCCGCGCTGCTCGGCGTGATCGCGGCCGCCGGCCTCCTGCCGCACCCGGTGCTCTGGTGGGCGCTCACGGCGTATGCCGCAGGCGTGCTCTTCTGGCTCGTGACGCTGCGCGAGTTCGGCGTGGCGCCATGGTACGCGTTCCTGTACCCCGTGGCGGCCGCGTGCATGGCCGCGCTCTTCGCGCAGGCGGCGTGGCGCGGCGACCGCGTGGAGTGGAAGGGCCGCGAGTATCGCTCGGTGGCCGCCTCGTGACGCCGGCACCGCGCGCACGCACGCTGCCAGCCGTGCTGTTCGACATGGACGGTACGCTGCTCGACTCGATCGCCCTGATCGTGGAGAGCGCGGTGTTCGCGTTCGAGGGCCGCGAGGGGCCGCGCCCCACGCGCGCCGAGTGGCAGGCGCTGATCGGCACGCCGCTGGACTCCATGCTTGCGCGCTGGGCCACGGGCCCCGACGACGTGGAGTTCCTCCGCGCACGTTACCGGCGGTTCCAGGTGGACCACCACGACCGGTTCGTGCGGCTGTACGACGGCGTGGCGGACGTGGTGCGCGAACTGCACGCGCGCGGCCATCCGCTCGCGATCGTCAGCAGCAAGCTCGACCGCGGCATCCGGCGTTCGATGGACCACTTCAAGCTCACGCCGTACTTCGACGCCATCGTGGGCATTGAATCCACGACCAACCACAAGCCGCATCCGGAGCCCGTGCACTTCGCGCTCGCGCGGCTCGGGATCGCGGCGCACGAGGCGGTGTTCGTGGGCGACTCGCCGCACGATGTGGAGGCGGCCAGGGCCGCCGGCGTGCGCGTCGTGGCCGTGACGTGGGGCGCCTACTCGCGTGCCGAAATTGCACCCGCCGGTCCGGACGCGTGGGCGGACCGCATGGCCGACCTGCCGCGGGAGATCGCCCGGGCACGCTAGCCCCTGCAATACCGCGGGTATCGCGGCGATGAAGTGGTGACAGTGTTCGTCCGCCGCGCACGCATCGTGCCAGCGTGCCGTCGCTCCATGACACCGCAGGACTCATCGCGGGCGCCACGTCGCTCCGCGGCGCGGCGCATCTCGCCGCCGCGCTCGGGTTCGAGCCACCGCTTCTCCTCGACCGGCCGGCTCGCGCCGCGCTCGGCCTCGACGACGTCGCCACGCGGGCATGGGTCGCGGCCGGCGCCGGCGCCATTCGCTGCTGCCTCGTCGTCCCGCGCGCCGGACAGGCGGCCCGGGCCACCGCGGGGCGCGGCGCCGTGCGGCTGGCGGAGCGGGCGCCGCAGGCCTTGTGGATGGTCATCGTGTTCGGCGGCGCGGACCGGCTGCTGGCCATCGCCGTGCCACCCGCGCCGGGCGCCACGCGCGTGGTGGCGCTCGTCGCCGACACACGCCGGGTGCAGGACTCCGACGCCGAGACCGTCGCCGCGATGCGGGACACGCTGCGCGAGCCCTCGCGCGACGGCGCGGGGGACGTCGCCGCACACCACCGGTGCCGCGAGCTCCTCGGCCGCGACGCCCTCACGCGCCGTTTCTACCGCGAGCTCGAGGGTGCCGTCGCGGAGCTGGCGGCCTCGGGCGCGGGGCGGGCACCGGACACGGCGCGCCGCGAGATGGCGCTGATCTGCGCGTCGCGCCTGATCTTCCTGGCGTTCCTCGAGGCCAAGGGGTGGCTCGACGGCGACCGCGAGTTCCTGCGCCACCGGTACGACGAACGGTGCGCCGCCGGCGGCGCGGTCCACCGGCGCCTCCTCGACCCGCTGTTCTTCGGCACGCTCAACACCCCAGTGCACGGGCGGGCGGCCGCCGCGCGCCGGTTCGGGCGCGTGCCGTTCCTCAACGGCGGCCTGTTCGCACGCGCGCCCGTCGAGCGCGCGTGGCCCGCGGTGGCGTTCGGCGACGACGCCATCGGGCGCATCGTGTGCGGGTTGCTGGGCCGCTACCGGGTGACGGCGCGCGAGGAGTCCACGTCGTGGAGCGAAGCCGCCGTCGATCCCGAAATGCTCGGACGGGCGTTCGAGTCGCTGATGGCCGGCGACGACCGCCGCGCTTCGGGCGCCTTCTACACGCCGGTCGCGATCCTCGAACGCGTCACCGCGGAGGGTCTCGAGGCATGGCTCGCGCGGTGCGGCGTATCCGGGCCGGCCCGCGCGGCGATCCGCGCGGGCGACCCGCTCGCGCCCGGCGACCGGGCGCTGGTGCTCGCGCTCCTCTCGGACGTTCGGCTCCTCGACCCGGCGTGCGGCAGCGGCGCATTCCTCGTGCACGCGATGGAGCGGCTCGCCGACATCCGCGGCGCCGCCGGGGACCGGAGGCCCGTGTCGCTGCGGCGGCGCGACGTCCTCGCGCGCTCGATCTTCGGCGTGGACGTCAATCCCGTCGCGGTCTGGCTCTGCGAGTTGCGCCTCTGGCTGTCGGTCGTGATCGACGCCGCCGACCACGACGGCATGGCGATCGCCCCGCTGCCGAACCTCGACCACAACGTGCGCGTCGGCGACGCGCTCGCCGGCCCGTCGTTCGTCGATTTCATCCCGCCCGGTGGGCCGCACCGCGAGGCGCCGCAGCTCGCCGCGCTCCGTCGTCGCTACGCGCATGCGAGCGGGGCGCGCAAGCGCACACTGGCGCGGGCGCTCGACGCCGGGGAACGACGCCTCGCGATCGCGGAGGTGACGCAGGAGATCGCCATCGCGTCGGCGCGCCGGCGCGACCTGCTGGTGGCCGCGCGCGGGCGCGACCTGT
>CAZKYG010000286.1:0-14048 GCA_964556915.1 uncultured Gemmatimonas sp. | reverse complement strand
GATCGTATGGGTGGAGGCCGACGGCGATCGCGTGCTCACGCGCTCGGGTGCCGCGCTGCGCGTGGCGCGTCACCTCGGCGGCGGATGGCGACTGCTCAGCGGCGCGTTGCGGCTGGTGCCGCGCGCGCTGCGTGACGCCGCCTACGACGCCGTGGCGCGACGCCGGTGCGACATCACGACGGCAGTTCGTCGACGGACGGCTCCGCCCGCCGCACCCGGAGCGTGAACTCGGTGCCGCCCCCCGTCCGGGGCGCGTGCCGCAACGTGCCACCCTGCGCCGCGGCCAGTCGGCGCGCGATCGCCAGGCCCAGTCCCGCGTGGCCCGACGCCCCGCCAGCCCCGCGGAGTCGCACGAACGGTTCGAACACCGTCTCGGCGTGCTCGGCCGCGATGCCGGGGCCCCGGTCGGCGACCACGAACTCGAGCCACTCCCCCGCCGCACGCGCGCTCACCTCCACGACGCCCGCCGCCGGCGACACCCGCAGCGCGTTTTCGGCGAGGTTCGTGAGGATGCGAAGGGTCTGCACGAAGTCGAACTCGCCCGCGAGCGGCGCGCCGGGGTCCGCGCGCACCGCGAGCTGACGGTCGCCGACCACGCCGCGGAGCTGGCGCACCATCGCGCCGAGCACGTCCTCCGCCATGTTGACGCCCACGTCCAGCGCAAGCGTCGCCTGCTCGGCGCGCGTAAGGTCGATCGCCCCGTCCACGAGGGCCGTGAGCACGTCCACCTGCTCGCCGATCGCCGCGCCGGCCGGCAGCGCGGCCAGCGGCTCCGACTGGGCGAGCGCCTTGATCGTGGTGAGCGGCGTGCGGAGGTCGTGCGAGATGGCCGCGAGCGCGAGTTCCTTGAGGCGCGCGGCGTCGGCTGCGGCCTCGGCGCGCGCGGCGTCCGCGGCGTACCGCCGGGTTTCCGCCGCCTGACGCCGTGCCTCCTCGGCCTCGTGCCGGGCGCGGGCGAGCAGGGCCGTCGCCACGAGCGCGGCGGCGAGGAAAGCCGCGAGCATGTAGACGTCCACGCCCTTGTCGACGGCGAACTCGTCGAACGGCACCTGGAAGAAGAAATCAATCGCCGCCACCGCGAACGCCGCCACGGTCAATCCCACGGCCCCACCGCCCGTCGCGCTCGCGCCCAGCACGAGCACGAGATAGACGATCTCGACGTGCGACAGGTCGATGTGGCCGCGCAGCGCACGCAGCACCGCCGTCGCCAGGACGGCGACGGTGAGCCAGATGCCCCACCACCGCGCCGGGGAACCCGTCATGGGGCCGGCGCGTCCGGCAGCTCGCAGCGGTAGCCGACGCCCGGCTCGGTCACGATGAGTTCCGGATCGGAGGGGTTCCGCTCGATCTTGCGCCGCAGGTGCGTGATGTGCACGCGCAGGTGCAGCTGCGGGTCACCGTAGGTCTTGCCCCACGCCGCATGAAAGAGCTGGCGGTGCGTAAAGGTGCGACCCGGCCGCGCCGCGAGCACCCGCAGCAGGCTCCACTCCACCGGCGTGAGACGGATGGCCACGCCGTCACGACTCGCCGTGCGCCGGTCGATGTCGATGCGAAGGCCTCCCAGGCGCAGCTCCGCCGGTCCGCCCGCCGGGTACAGGTGCGCGCGCCGCAACTGCGCGCGCACGCGCGCCACGAACTCGGGCACGCTGAACGGCTTGGTGACGTAGTCATCGGCGCCGGCATCGAGGAGCGCGACCTTGTCGGCCTCGAGGCGTCGGGCGGAGAGGACGATGATCGGCGCCGCCGTGCAGTCGCGCAGCGCACGACAGGCGTCGGCGCCGTCGGCGTCCGGCAGGCCGAGGTCGAGCGCGACGAGGTCGACCGCGCCGTCGCTCGCGATGGCGACGGCCTCGCGCACCGTGGCCACCCCGTGCACGACGCGCGCCGTGTCGCGCAGGGCGTCCGTGACCACCGCGCGGATGCGAGGATCGTCTTCGACGACGAGGATGCTTTCGGCGTACGACTGCATGGCGCGGCGCTCCGCAGGCCTGAACGGTTCCCGGCGGGACGGGGGGCCGCACATGCATCCCGCGCATCTCGACAGACGTCGGCGCTAAGAAGCCGTTAAGACGTCGTCCGACGCCCAACGTCGCGCCACTTCGCCCGTCATCCAGCGGTAGAACGGTGCACTCCAGCTACGCACCACCAGGTCCGCCCGTTCACCCGCGCGTCATGCAGCCGCATCCCACACGAGTCCGGAGACCGACATGATGTACCCGCCGTCGTACCGCCCCGCCGTCAGGACCGCGCGCCTTGCGCTCGCGACCGCTTCCACGCTGCTGTCCGCGTGCCATGGCGCCACGTCGCCCGCGACGCCCGTCATCACGTCGCTCTCGATCGTGAGCGGCAACGAACAGTCGGCGCCGGTGGGAACGATATTGCCGCAGCCGGTCGTCCTGCGGGTGACGGACCAGCACAAGGACCCGATGCCCGGCGTCGGGGTGACGATCAACGTGCCGTTCGGCGACGGGTCGATCGGCACCGACACGCCGACCGTCCTGGCCACGGACGCGAATGGCGAGATCAGCATCGCGTGGACGCTCGGCACTGCGGTCAAGCCGGACACACTGGTGGCCACGGTGCCGGAGGCCGTCAACGGCGCCGGCACGAGCACCGTGGCCGGCGTGACCGTTGAGGAGAAGGCCGTCGCGGGGCCTGGCGGCCCCTAGTAGCGCGGTTTCGTCTGTCGTGGCGCCGCGCCGCAGTCCGCCGGCCACGTCCCGGGCGACTTCGTGCGCGAGATGAACTCCGGATCTTCCGACGCGAGGTACGACATCATCGCCGCGAGGGTCGCGTTGTGCCGGAGGTCGTCGAACACGACCTTGTCGTACGTGTCGCGATTGGTGTGCCAGGTGTACACGTTGTAGTTCCAGCTGACGGCGCCCATGCCGAAGTGTGGCGCGCCGTGGCACGCGAACACCGTGCCGTCCGTGCCGCCCGGGTTCCCCACGGCGACGTCGTTGAAGTTCCAGGCCACCGCGTTCCAGCTCGTCGAGTCCGTGAAGTACGACGGCAGCTGGTCGTACCACATCTTCAGGTGGCGGCCCATGTCGCTCAGGCCCGACGCGGAGATGGACTGCACGCGCCCGGTGCCGTTGTCCTGGTTGAACACGGCCTGCAGGCCGGACACGATGTCCTTGTGGTCCTCCGCGAACGCGCGCGAGCCGTTGAGGCCCTGCTCCTCGCTCGCCCAGTGCCCGACGATGATCGTGCGCTTCGGGTGCGGGTACGCGAGCTTGAGGATGCGCATCGCCTCCATCGCCATCATCGTGCCCGTGCCATTGTCGGTCGAGCCCGACCCGCCGTCCCACGAGTCGAAGTGCGCCGAGAGCATCACGTACTCGTTCGGCTTTTCGGTGCCCTTGATGGTGCCGACGACGTTGAACGTCGGCTGCTCGCCCATGAGCTGCGCGTCCACGTCGAGGCGCACCATCGGCTTCTGGTGGTGTTCGGCGAGGCGGTACACGAGGCCGTAGTCTTCGCACGTCAGCCCGATGGCGGGGGCCTGCGTGTTGTACGTCTCGAACACCTCGATCACGCCCCAGCCGCCGGCGCCGCCGCCGCGTCCCTGCATCTCCTGCTGCATCGCCGCCGAGATGCCGCCGCCGCGCATGCTGTTGGCGCCCGGCGCGCCCCCGCGACCGCCGCGCCCGCCGCCACCGCGTCCGCCCCGGCCGCCGCCTCCCTGCGCGAACGGGTTGGCAAATCCCTGTGCGAGCTTGGGCCGCGAGGTGAGCATGCCGACCACGCCCGCCTTTTCCAGCCGCATGCCGAGCGTGCCCGTGCCGAGGGCCATCGAATAGCCCGTGCCGCGGTAGAGCTTGTCGCTGTCCGGGCTGACGGCATACTCGCGTTGCACCAGCGCCATGGCCGTGTCCATGCGCGCGATGTCGGCCGGTGTCCCCCACCGCTCCCAGTCTTCCGCGGGACGACAGGTGGGATACGCCGGCGAGAGCAGCACGATCTTGCCCTTCGCCTGCGGCAGCCACTTCACGAACGCCGTCGAGTCGCTGAACTTCGGCAGCACGATGGCCTCGGCCGTCACGGGCTTGCCGTTCGTGCCGGGGCTCCAGGCGAGCATCGTACCCTCCAGCGAACGCACGCGCGGCTGCATCAGGTCGATGTGCGACACCCCGCGCCGCCAGCCGCGCCAGGTGCCGTACGGCTCCTTCTTCGCGTCGATGCCCCACGACTGGTACATCTTCACGACCCAGTCGCCGGCGGCCTGGTGGCCGGGACTCGCGGTGAGGCGCGGACCGATGGAGTCGAACAGCGTCTGCGAGAGCTTCTCCGTCCACGAGCTGTCCATCCCCAGGCGCCAGATGCGCTGGAGGGTGGCGTCGTTCGTCGGGAACGAGGGCATCTGTTGCGCGCCCGCACGGGCCGCCATGGCGATCACCATGGCGACGGCCACGCACGCGAGGGTCCGGGGGGATTTCCGCATCGGCATCCTGTCCGTTGATGTGGGGGTGAGGTGTGGCGCGCGACGCACCGCGCGCCGGCTCACCCGATGCGCTCGGGTTCGAGCACCTTCTCTACGACCTTTCCACCTTCGACGCTGACGAAATACACTTTCGCGCCGTCGCGCGCGCTGAGCACGCGGCGCCGTTCGGTGCCTTCGAAGTAGATCCCCGCGTCGTTGTCGCACGCGTAGCCGGGCTGCATCTGCCCCGACCCGATGAGCTTCTCGTACAGCGGACGCCGCCCCGCCTCCGCATCGTAGTGCGGCGAATGGCTGCCCTTGATGAAGCCGAGGCACTTCACGATGGAGAGCTCCTTCGGCCGCGAGTCGGTGGTGCCCTCGTCGAACCAGCAGAGCGAGCCGGCGCTCGCGCCACCCAGCACGATGCCGCGGTTCCACGCTTCGCGCAGCACGGCGTCGATCCCCTGCGCCTTCCAGATGGCCTGCTGGTTCAGCGTGTTGCCGCCCGACACGACGATGCCGTCCATGGACAGCAGCACCTCGTCCCATCCCTGCGTTTGCGTCAGGCTCTCGATGAAGCTGTTCTGCACGTGCGCCTCGACATTCAACGGCGCGCAGTTCTCGAAGAAGGTGATCGTGCTCGACGGGCTGTCAGCGCTGGCAGTGGGGAGGTAGCAGATGCGCGGCCGCGGCTTGCCGGAGAGGCGCGCCATCTCGCGGATCCATGGCGTGTTGTAGTTGCCGCCGGCGATGAGGATCTTCGGCGTGGCGCGGGCCTGCGCCTCGGGTCGCGGCAGGTCGCGCGCCGATGCCGCCGGACCGCCGATGGTGATCTGGCCTGCGCCAACGCCCACGGTTCCGATTGCGGACTTCACGAGAAACTCCCTGCGTTCCACGTCAGGCTCCGGATGGTGCGGTCGTGCGGCGAAAGGTACGCGCCACGCCCGCCCTTCGCCGCTCCTTCGGGGCATTTCGCCCACGCGGGCCCGGATGCCGGCGTGAACAACTGACAGATTGGTCGCCCGCGCCCTATATATGAATGCGATGATTCGCCGGTCTCCGCTTGGACGCGCCGCGTCCCTCGTGCTCGCCGCCTGGTTCACGGTCTTCGCGGCCGAGCCAATGGCGTTGCACGAGTGCCCCATGCACTCGATGCATGCGGCCACGCCGCATGCCGGCATGGCGGGCATGGTCGGCATGGCCGACATGGGGAACGGTGCCGCGCCCGCGGCTAACACGCCGGCGTCGGGCCACAAGCACGCGACGTGCACGTGCCTCGGCGGTTGCTGCGCGGCGAGCGCCGTGGCCACGCCGGCCACGCGTGAGGTGTCGGTCGTCGAGGTGGCCGTGCCCGCGATGCCGGCGTTCCCGGCCGTCGGCGGGGTGCGGCGTCCCGCAGCCGATTTCGCGCTTCCGTTCGCGAACGGACCGCCAGCCGCGGCCTGACCTCGCCGCGGGCCGTGCGCATGTCCGGCCCCCGGCGCCCACATCGATCCGTGCGTTGACGCGTGCCCGCCGCAGGCGGACATCGCGCGTTGCCGCACCACATCCCGCCTTCAGGCCACCGAGGTCGCCTTGTCCATTGCATGCATCCGGCGAATCGCGCTCGCGAGCGCGGCGCCGTTCCTGGCCGTGAGCACGTCCCTGCACGCGCAGCAACCCGTGTCGCCACGGGATTCCGCCGTGGCGCTCCGCGGCGTGAAAGTCGTCGCCGAGCGCGCCGAGACGAAGATCTCCCCGGTGCAGCTCACGACGCTGCCCGCCATCTCCTCCGTCGCGCTCCCGGCCATTCAGGAGACGGTCAATCTCCTCGACACCGAGGACGCGGTGAAGTACCTGCCCAGCATCTTCCTCCGCAAGCGCAACTACGGCGACACGCAGGCCACCATGGCCACCCGCGTGTGGGGCGTGAGTTCCAGCGCGCGAAGCCTGATCTTCGCCGATGGCGTGCCGCTCACGGCGCTGATCGCCAACAACAACACGCTCGGCGGCCCCCGGTGGGGGCTCGTGGGGCCGGCGGAGATCGCGCGCATCGACATGATGTACGGGCCGTTCTCCGCGGCGTACGCCGGCAACTCGATGGGCGCCGTCATGGAGATCACCACGCGCCTGCCGCAGAAGCGCGAGGGCACCGTTTCGCAGACCTTCGCGTCGCAGTCCTTCGATCTCTACGGCACCAGGGCGACGTATCCCACGCTGCAGACCACCGCCGACGTGGGCGACCGGTTCGGCAAGCTCGCCGTGTGGCTCAGCGGCAACTACCAGAAGAGCGAGAGCCAGCCGCTGACGTACGTCACCAGCGGCTCCTTTCCGAACGGCACCACGGGCGGATACGCCGAGACGAACAAGGTTGGCGCGGCCGCGAACGTGCTCGGCGCGGGCGGCCTGCTCCACACCGGCATGACGAATGCCCGCATCAAGCTCGCATACGATCTCTCGCCGACGCTGCGGGCGGCCTACACGTTCGGCTGGTGGCAGAACGACGCGGACTCGCACGTGGACACCTACCTCACGAAAGGCGGCGCGCCGAGCTACGCGGGCCAGTCGGGCTTCGCGAGCGGCTACTACAACCTCGTCCAGCAGCACTCGTCCCACAGCCTCTCGCTCCGCACGGACAACGCGAACGGCGACTGGGACTACGAGTTCGTCGCCTCGCGCTACCGGTTCGACAAGGACCAGCAGCGCTCGCCATCGAGCGCGTCGGGCACCGATACGTCGTTCAGCGCGGACGGGAAGGTCGCGGTCGTGGACGGCACAGGCTGGACGACCCTCGACGCGAAGGCATCGTGGCACGCCGGCGGGCTCGGCACGGCACGCCACACGGTGAGTTTCGGCGCGCACTACGACGTGTACGAACTGCACAATCCCACGTACGCCACGGCGGAATGGACCGCCGGCGCGTTTGGCGCGGTCACGGCCGAGGGTGACGGCAAGACGCGCACGCAGGCAGCGTGGGTTCAGGACGCCATCCGCCTGGCGCCCGCCTGGAAACTCACCGTCGGCGGCCGCTTCGAGGACTGGCGCGCGTACGACGGCTTCAACCAGAACGGCAGCACGAAGGTCACGCAACCGGACGTGACGCAGGCGAAGTTCTCACCAAAGGCGATCCTCGGCTGGACGCCCGCCGGCGACTGGTCGTACACACTGTCCGTCGGCCAGGCGTACCGGTTCCCGACGACCGCCGAGCTCTACCAGCTCGTCACCACCGGCTCGACGTTCACGTCGCCGAACCCCGACCTCAAGCCCGACAACGTGCTCGCGGCCGAGCTGCGCGCGGACCGGCGGTTCGAGAACGGCCACGTGCAGCTCGCGGTGTTCAACGACGACATCCATGACGCGATGATCTCGCAGTTCCTGCCGCTCGTTGCGGGCTCCACGCAGCTCTACTCGTACGTGTCCAACGTGGACCATGTGCGGGCCACAGGCGCCGAGGTGGTGGCCGACTTCCACGATGTCCTGCCGCGCACGGACGTGTCGGTGAGCGGCACGATCGTCGATGCGCGGATCCTCGCGCTCGCGGGCGCGGCGAGCGCCGGCGGCCAGGCCGGGGCGGCCGTCGGCGGCTTTCTGCCGAACATCCCGCGACGCCGCACGACGTTCCTCATCACGCACCGGCCGACGCCCGCGCTCTCGATCACCCTGGCCGGCCGGTACAACGACCCGATGTTCACGACGCTCGACAACACCGACACGCATCCCAACACGTACCAGGGATTCGAGGCGTGGTTCGTGGCGGACGCGAAAGCGGCGTATCGCATCAGCAACGCGTGGACAGCCTCGCTGGGCATGGACAACATCCTCGACCGGAAGTACTTCCTCTTCCACCCCTTCCCGCAGCGGACCCTCGTGGCCAACCTCAGCTATGCGTTCTAGCCGCTGGACCGCCCTGGCCACCGCGCTGGCGATGGCCGGGGCGGCCGCGGCATGCGGCCGCGACGTGCGCCCGTACGACGGGCCCCACCTGCGGCTCGCCGTGGACGGCCGCGTGAACGACAACGTGTCCGCCAGTGCGCGCGGCAACATGGTCGCCGTGTCGTGGTCCGGCACGGTGCGCGACACGACCGACGTGTACGTGGCCGTGAGTGTGGACGGCGGGCGCTCGTTCGGCGCACCACGCCAGGTGAACACGGTGCCCGGCGACGCGCGCGTGAGCGGCGAGCAGCCGCCGCGCGCGGTGCTCATTCCGGACCCCGACGGCTTTCCGCAGGCGCTCGTCGTGTGGACGCGCAAGGATCCCGCGGGCACGCGGATCGCGTGGTCGTACACGAAGGACGGCACGACCTTCTCGCCCGCGGCGCTCGTGCCCGGTGCCGACGGCGCGGGCAACCGCGGATGGGAGTCGATCGCGCGAAGCGACAGCGACCGCGTGTTCGCGCTCTGGCTCGATCACCGTGAGACGGCGAATGCGGCGGTCGCCCCCATGCACCGGCACGAGGCCGGCGCCGCGCCGATGGAGATGAAGGTGACCGACGCGCCGACGGCCGACCCGGTCGCGCGCGCGGGACTCTCGCGGCTCTGGTTCTCGTCCGTGGACGGCGTCATTCCGGCCCGCGCGATTGCCAGCGGCGTCTGCTACTGCTGCAAGACCGCGCTCGCCGCCGCGGGCAATCGGGTCGTGGCGGCATGGCGGCACGTGTACCCCGGCAACCAGCGCGACATCGCGTTCACCGAGTCCACGGACGGTGGCCGTACGTTCCGGGCGCCGGTGCGCGTGAGCGAGGACCACTGGAAGTTCGACGGTTGTCCCGAGAACGGCCCGGCGATCGCGATCGACCCGGCCGGCGCCACGCATGTGGCATGGGTGACGCCGAGGGACGGCGTGGATGGCGCCCCACTCGCGCTCTACGTGGCGAGCACCGCCGATGGCGCGACGTTCTCGCCACGCGCCGAGGTGCGGACGGCCGGCGCCGTGGCGCACGTGCAGCTCGTGGCCGAGCGGAGCGGCGGTCTCGTGCTCGCATGGGACGAGGCGACGCCCGCCGGACGCGTGGTGCGCGTGGCGCGCGGGTCGGCCGCCGGCAATGGCGCGGTCTTCCGCACTCCGCTCACCATGCCGGGCACCGGCGACCATCCGGCGCTCGCCGCGTCGGACAGCGGCACCACGCTCGCATGGGTGCGCCGGGACGCCGCACCCTCCGTGATCGGCGTGATTCGCGTGCCGTGACGCATCGGCGTCGTCACGCGGCCCCACCCGCCGCAATGGCACATTGGGAACGGGCGACGCACATTTGCAGTTCACTCTCGAGACGGACACTCCTGCCATGCGCCATGCTGCGCTTCTCGTCGCTTCGTCGATCGCCCTCCTCGGCTGCGCCGGTGAGTCCGGCGGCCCGGGCAGCGGGCCCGCCGTGCCACCGAACGCGCTCGCCGCGATCGACACGGCCACCATCATGAACCACATCCGCGTGCTCGCCAACGACTCGCTGATGGGTCGTGGGCCCGGCACCGCCGGCGAGGAGAAGACCGTCACGTACCTCGAAGCGCAGTTCAAGGCCCTCGGCCTCAAGCCGGGCAACACCGACGGGACGTACATCCAGAAGGTCCCGCTCGTCGGCATCACCGTGAAGGGCGCGCCGGCGATGACGTTCGCGAAGGGCGGCAAGACGCAGGTGCTCAAGTGGCGCGACGACTACGTCGCGTGGACGAAGCATGTCGCGCCGGGCGCGTCGCTGAAGAACTCGGAGATGGTGTTCGTCGGGTACGGCACCGAGGCGCCCGAGTTCAACTGGGACGACTACAAAGGCTTCGACGCGACGGGCAAGACCCTCGTGATGCTCGTCAACGACCCGCCGCTCGCCGACACGTCGCAGTTCGGCGGCCCGCGCATGACGTATTACGGCCGCTGGACCTACAAGTTCGAGCAGGGCGCCAGGCACAAGGCCGCCGGCGTGATCCTCATCCACGAGACCGGGCCGGCCGGATATCCGTTCACCGTCGTGCAGGGCAACGCCGCCGAGAAGTTCGACCTCGTGACGCCCGACAAGAACATGTCGCGGTCCGACATCGAGGCGTGGATGACGCTCGACCAGGCGAAGGCCATGCTCGCCATGGCCGGCCAGAACTTCGACTCGCTGAAGGCGAAGGCCGCGACACGCGAGTTCAAGCCCGTGCCGCTCGGCGTCACCGCCAGCGTGACGATCACCAACACGCTGCGCACGATCGACTCGCGCAACGTGGTCGCGAAGCTCGAGGGGAGCGACGCCGTGCTCAAGGACGAGTACGTGATCTACATGGCGCACTGGGACCACTTCGGCATCGGCGCCAAGGTCAACGGCGACTCGATTTACAACGGCGCGCTCGACAACGCGAGCGGCACCGCCGGGCTGCTCGCCATGGCCAAGGCGTTCACCGCGATGCCCGCGCCGCCGAAGCGCTCGATCCTCTTCCTCGCCGTCACCGCCGAGGAGCAGGGGCTCCTCGGATCGCAGTACTACTCCGTCGCGCCGATCTATCCGCTGGCCAGGACCGCGGCGGCCATCAACATGGACGGCCTCAACCAGTACGGAAAGACGAGCGACGTCACCGTGATCGGGCTCGGCGCGTCCGAGCTGGACGACTATGCGCGGGTCGCCGCCGCCGAGCAGGGCGGCCGCACGTTGCGGCCGGACGCGGAGCCGGAAAAGGGCTTCTACTACAGGAGCGACCACTTCAACTTCGCGAAGGTGGGGGTGCCGGCATTCGATCCCGAGTCAGGCATCGACTTCGTGGGCAAGCCGCCCGAATACGGCCGCCAGAAGCGCGACGAGTACACGTCGAAGTTCTATCACTCGCCCCAGGACGAGATCCACGCCGACTGGGACATGACCGGCGCGGTGCAGGACCTCGACCTGTTCCTCACGATGGGCTATCGCGTGGCCGAAGCGTCGAAGATGCCCGAGTGGCGCGCCGGGAACGAGTTCAAGGCGGCGCGGGATCGGATGCTGCATCCGGGGACGGTCGAACCGAAGCCGTGAGGCGCCGCGCCACGGGCCGTCTGCTGGCCGCCGTCGCCGCGCTCGCGGCGGCGGCAACGGCCGTCCAGGCGCACGACACCTGGTTGGTCCCGACAAGCGCGCGGGTGGCGGTTGGCGGGACGGTGGATCTCCACCTGTCGAGCGGCATGACGTTCGCGGCAGACGACGTGACGATCGACCCCGAGCGGATCGTGAAGGCCGCCGTGCGCATCGGCGGAACGAGTACGCGGATCGTGGCGCGCGAGCCGCATCCGATGGCGCTGCACCTGCCCTGGACGGCGCCCGCGCCGGGCGTGGCGGTGTTCGGCGTATCGCTGCGCCCGCGCGACCTCGAGCTCTCGGCGGCGCAGGTGGACGAGTACATCGCCGACATCAACGCCGGTCCGGACGTCAAGGCCGCGTACCAGCGCACACACCGATGGCGCGAACGATACGCCAAGCACGCGACGACGTTCGTGTGCGTCACCGGCGGCGGCGGGCGCGACAGCGGCTGGACGGAGCCGGTCGGCCTGGCGCTCGAGATGGTGCCGGCGTCGGATCCCACGGCGCTGCGGGCGGGCGACTCGCTCCGCGTGCACGTGCTGTCGCACGGCCTGCCAGTGGAGGGTTTCGCGATCGGCGCGGAGCGGGACGCCGACCCGCACCCGGTGTTCCGGAGGACCGACGCCGACGGCGCGGCGACCATCGTGTTGCCGCAGAACGGGTGGTGGCTGGTGCACGGCACGCTGCTCCGCCCCGCGACCGTCGCGTCGCGCGACTGGGACAGCGACTTCGTGACGATGACGCTGTACGTCGGCGAGCGGGGCGCGCCAGCCGGCTGCCGGTGACGGGGTGCCGGCGCGGACGCGGGCCCGCCCTGCGGTCGGTCCCCGCGAGTCGTAATTTCTCACGGTAGCCGTTCGCCGCCCCCAACGTTCCCGCAGCCGGACCGTCTCATGAACAAATCCGCGTTCGTTCTCGCCGCCATGGCGATCACCGTCGGTTCCACGTCGTCGCGGCCGGCCGTCCCCGCCGCCGCACCGTCGGCCGCGGAGCTCGCGCGCTGGCAGCAGCGCTCCCGCGACGTCACCATCGTCCGCGACGACTGGGGCATCGCTCACGTGACGGGCAAGACAGACGCCGATGCGATCTTCGGCGGGATCTACGCGCAGGCCGAGGACGACTTCAACCGCGTGGAAACGAACTTCATCAACTCGCAGGGTCGGCTTGCCGAGGCCGAGGGGGAGAGCGCCATCTGGCGCGACCTGCGGATGAAGCTGTTCATCGACCCCGACTCGATGAAGGCCCTGTACGCGAAGAGTCCGGCCTGGCTGCAGACGCTGATGGTCGCGTGGGCCGACGGCCTCAACTTCTACCTCGCGAAGCACCCCGGCGTGAAGCCGCGTGTGATCACGCACTTCGAGCCGTGGATGGCGCTCACCTTCAGCGAAGGCTCCATCGGCGGTGACATCGAGGCGGTGAACCTCGGCGGCATCCAGTCCTTCTACTCGGGCACCGGACTCCGGGCGGAGTCCGGGGACGGCACCGGCTCCGCAGGTGACGCGGAAACGGCGCCGACCTTCGATGCGAACGGGAACTACAACGACCATGAACCGCGCGGATCGAACGGCATGGTCGTCGCGCCGAAGAACGAGAAGAACGGCCGCGCGCTGCTGCTGATCAACCCGCACACGTCGCACTACTTCCGCTCCGAGCTGCAGATGACGAGCGGTGAGGGCCTCAACGCGTACGGCGCGTCCACGTGGGGCCAGTTCTTCATCTACCAGGGCTTCAACGAGCGCCAGGGCTGGATGCACACCACCAGCGCCGTGGACGCGACCGACGAGTACCTCGAGACCGTGAGCGAGAAGGGCGGCCGGTACTACTACAAGTACGGCGGCGAGGAGCGGCCCTTCGTCGAGAAGAAGGTCACCGTGCCCTACAGGACCGACGCCGGCATGAAGACGCGCGACTTCACGGTGTACTACACGCACTTCGGGCCGGTCATCCGGTCGCAGGGCGGCAAGTGGGTCGCCTACCGCCTCATGCAGGACCCGGTCAACGCGCTGATCCAGAGCTACATGCGCACGAAGGTGCACAACCTCGCCGACTACAAGAAGTACATGGCGCTGCACGGCAACTCGTCGAACAACACGCTCTACGCCAACGCCGACGGCGACGTGGCGTTCTTCTTCGCCAACTTCGTCCCGCGCCGTGACCCGAAGTTCGACTGGCGCCAGCCGGTGGACGGCAGCGATCCCGCCACGGAGTGGAAGGGCCTGCTCTCATTCGACGAAGTGCCGAACTCCGTGAATCCCGCGAGCGGATGGGCGTACAACTCCAACGACTGGCCGTGGGCGGCGTCGGGGCCGAGCAGCCCGAAGCGCGAGGACTACCCGCCGTACGTGGACAAGGGCAGCGAGTCCGCGCGCGGCCGGCACGCCGTGATGGTCCTCGAGAACAAGAAGGACTTCGACATTCAGGGCCTGCGCGCCGCGGCGTTCGACACATACCTGCCCGGCTTCGACAAGTCGATCCCGGCGCTGATCAAGGCGTACGACGAGACCCCGGCGTCCGACCCACTGAAGGCGAAGGTCGCCGGCCAGGTCGAGCTGCTCCGCAAGTGGGACCTGCGCTGGAGCGTGTCGTCGGTGCCGACGACGCTCGCGATCTACTACACGACGGCGCTGCAG
>CAZKYG010000285.1:0-4739 GCA_964556915.1 uncultured Gemmatimonas sp. | reverse complement strand
GCGCGGCCGCGGCCAGCGCGACGGCAAGGCACGCCGGCTGCAGGAACCGTGCGGGCCGGGTACGGCGCGCCGGACGCGCGCGGGTCGCAGGGACGCCCGTCGCCGGCGCGGGCACCGGCTACAGCGAGAACTTGCCGAAATCCTCGGGCTTCATCTGCTCGAGGTGGCGCCGCAGGTTCTCCGCATAGGTCGCGGACTCGGCGATGGCCGCATCGCTGCGCTGCTCCACGGGCTCCGGCCCCTCGCCCTCGTCGCGCGCCGACATCTCCTCGTATTCCTCGAGCAGCGCCTCCTCCGCGAAGATCGGCGCGCCGACGCGCAGCGCGATGGCGATCGCGTCAGACGGACGCGCGTCCACGACGTGGGTGTCGCCGCCGCGGGTGACGTGCATCTCGGCGTAATAGGTGTGGTCCGCCACGCGCGTGACCGCCACGTGCGCCACGGTCCCGTCGAGCGCCGCGATGAGCGACCGCACGAGATCGTGGGTCATCGGGCGCTCGCGCGGCACGCCGTGCAGGTGTGCGGCGATGGACTCCGCCTCCGGACGACCGATCCAGATGGGCAGGACGCGTTCGCCCGCGCGTTCCTGCAGGATCACGACGAACGTGCGTTGCTGCCCGTCGTGCCCGAGCTTGGCTACAAAGACCTCAACCACGGTGCCTCCCCGGGCGCGCCCGCACGCGGGCACGCCGCGTCAGCCGCGCACCGCGCGCTTCAACTCGGCGACCCTGTCGGTTCGCTCCCACGTAAACAACGTAACGGATTTTCCGTGGCGCACGGCCTTCTCGCTCTTGCGGCCGAAGTGCCCGTACGCGGCCGTATCGGAGTAAATGGGCTTCCGCAGGTCGAGGGCCGAGATGATCCCACGCGGCGTGAGGTCGAACACCTTGTCGACGGCGGCGCTGATCTTGCGTTCGTCCACCGTTGCGGTGCCGAACGTGTCCACCATGACGGACACCGGCCGCGCAACGCCAATGGCGTAGGCCACCTGCACCTCGCACCGCCGCGCCAGCTTCGCGGCCACGATGTTCTTCGCCACCCAGCGCGCGGCGTAGCAGCCAGAACGATCCACCTTCGACGGATCCTTGCCGCTGAAGGCACCGCCACCGTGCCGCCCCATCCCGCCGTAGGTGTCGACGATGATCTTGCGGCCCGTAAGACCGGCGTCGCCCTGCGGCCCCCCGACGACGAACCGACCCGTGGGATTGATGTGACGCTTCATGCCGCGGCCCCGCAGCTCCTTCGGGATCACGGCGTCGATGATGTCGCGGTTGATCGCGGCCTTGATCTTCGCGTTCGAGACGTGCTCGGCGTGCTGGGTCGACACGACCACCGTCTCCACCTCCGCCGGCGCGCCATCCACGTAGCGCACGGTCACCTGGCTTTTGCCGTCCGGGCGCAGCCACGGGAAGGTGCCGTCGTGGCGGCGGTCGGCGAGGGCCCGGGCGAGCCGGTGGGCGAGCGTGATGGGAAGCGGCATCAACTCCGGCGTCTCGTCGCACGCGTAGCCGAACATCATGCCCTGGTCGCCCGCCCCGCCCGTATCCACACCCATCGCGATGTCGGGCGACTGCTGGTCGATCGTGGACATCACCGCGCACGTGTGTGCGTCGAAGCCGTAGCCGGCTTCCGTGTACCCGATGCGGCCGATCGTCTCGCGGACGAGGGCGGGCAGGTGCACGTAGGCCTTCGTCGTGATCTCGCCGAAGATCGTGGCCAGCCCGGTCGTCACCATCGTCTCGCAGGCGACACGCGATGCCGGGTCGGCGGCGAGGAGGGCGTCGAGGACGGAGTCGGAGATCTGGTCGGCGACCTTGTCGGGGTGGCCTTCGGTGACCGACTCGGACGTAAAGAGATGCGCGTGCTTCACGGAGATGTGGGGCCGGGCGTGATGGAGGGACCGCCGAACGCCGAAAACTACGGCGCGCGCGCGGCGCCGCCCACTGGGTCAGGCATGCAGCAGGTCGCTGTCCACCTCGGCCACGAGCCGCTCACGCAGGACATGCTCGGCTTCGGCCGCGGTGGACGTAGCCAGGGCGGCGTCGGCGGCGGCCGCGGCCTCGGAGGCGCGCATGCCGCGCACGATCAGCTTCACCCGCGACAGCGAGTTCGGGTTGACGCTCAGCTGCCGGATCCCGAGGCCGAGCAGTGCGAATGCCATGATCGGTTCGGAGGCCATCTCGCCGCACACGCCGACCTCGACCCCGGCGGCGTCCGCGGCCTCGCGGGTCATCCGGATGAGGCGCAGGACGGCGGGATGCAGCGGCGTGTACCGCGACGCCAGCGCCGCGTTACCGCGATCGACCGCGAGGGTGTACTGCACGAGGTCGTTGGTGCCGATGGAAAAGAACGACACGTCGCGCGCGAGCGACGCCGCGAGCACGGCGGCCGCCGGCGTCTCGATCATCACGCCGAGGGGAACGTCGGCGCGATGCGGCACGCCCCTGGCGGCGAGTTCGGCCGCGGCCTCGGCCATGCGCGCCCGCGCCTGGCGCACCTCGTCCACCGTGACCACGAGCGGCAGGTTGATCCGGACGTCGCCGAGGAGGGCCACGCGGAGCAGCGCGCGCAGCTGCGTCTTGAACAGCGCCGGCTGGTCGAGGCACATGCGGATGGCGCGCCAGCCCAGGAACGGGTTGGGTTCCTGGGGGAATCCACCCATCGGCAGCTTGTCGCCGCCGACGTCGAATGTGCGGATGATGACGGGCTTGCCCGCGAACGCCTTCACGACCTCGGCGTACGCCTCGTACTGCTCATCCTCGTCGGGCATGGAGGCGCGCCCGACGACGAGGAACTCCGTGCGCATGAGGCCGACGCCTTCGGCGCCGCTGCCCGCGGCGGCGCCGGCCTCGTCCGGCAGGTCGACGTTGGCCAGGAGATGCACGCGCACGCCGTCGCGGGAGATCGCCGGCTCGGAGGCGAGTCGGGCCAGCGCCTCCGTTTCGACGCGCTGGCGTTCCTGCCGCGAGGTGGCGGCGCCGATCTCGGCCGCCGTGGGACGGGTGGTGATCGTGCCCGCGGTGCCATCGAGGATGACGGTCTCGCCGCTGCGCAGCCGCTGCGTCGCGTCGAGCAGGCCGACGACCGCCGGCAGGTCGAGCGACCGCGCGAGGATGGCGACGTGCGACGTGCGCGTGCCCGCGTTGGTGGCGATGCCCGCGATGCATTCCCGGTCGAGTTGCAGCGTGAGGCTGGGCGTGAGGTCGTGCGTCACGAGGATCGCGTTCGCGCCCTTCGGCAGGTCCACCGGGTCGTGGTCCGGCAGCTCCATCAGGATCGTGAGCACGCGGATGTGGATGTCGATGAGGTCGCTCACGCGCTCGCGCACCATGGCGTGCGGCGAACGCGCGAAGTGGTCGCGCCAGCCGTGCATCACGACATCGAACGCCCGCTCGGCCGTGAAATGCTGGCGGATCAGTTCCTCGACGGCGGCGCGGAGCTCGACGTCCTCCACGACCGAGATCTGCACCTCGAAGATGGCCGCCTCGGCCGGGCCGGCCGCGCGCACGGCGCGGTCCCGCACGGTGCGCAGGCGCTCGATGGTGCGCGCGAACGCGATGCCGAGGCGCTCGACCTCCTGATCGACGTCCGCCGGGTCGATCACGCCGTCGGGCACCTCGGGCACCTCCCAGCGCAGGAGGTGCACCGGCCCCACCACAATGCCCGGCGACGCGGGCAGTCCCCGGAGCACGGACGCCATGCTCAGGCCTCCCCGAACCGCGAGGCGAACAGCTCGGCGAGCGCGGCGAGCGCCGCCTCCGCATCGTCGCCGGTGGCGCGTGCCGTGACCGTCGCGCCGCACGGCGCCGCGAGCATCATCACGCCCATGATGCTCTTGGCGTTGACGTCGAGGCCGTCGAGGCTGAGCGTGATGGCGGACGAGAAGCGCGAGGCCGTCTTGACGATCTCGGACGACGGGCGTGCGTGGATCCCGGCCTGGTTCACGACCACAATGCCGCGCTCGGCCGTCATGGCACCACCAGGGCCGCGAGCGCGGCGATGACGAGGAGGATGAGCGCCACGCGCCAGCCCTGAAGGCGCCCGGAGAACGCCGAGAGCAGCGCCGCGCCGGCGGCCGCGGTGCCCGCGAGCACCAGCACACCGGCGGGGCGCGAGCCGGACATGCCAGCGATGGCGACCGGCAGCCCTGCGCCCGCCACGGCGGCCGACGCCCGTGACAGCACGGCCGGACCGCGTTGCAGCACGGGGTTCGCGAGCACCGAGGCGACACCGAGTCCGTGCCTCCAGCCGACGTTCAGACCCCACGCCCGCAGCGCCAGGTGGCCGGCGTTGTACAGCACGAGGAACACCACGACGACGGCGAGTGGCGATGCGCCGAACCCGAACGCGGCGAGGGCAACGAGCGAGCACAAGGGCAGCCATCCGGCCCAGACCAGGCGATCGCCGACGCTGCCCAACGGACCGCACACAGCCGTGCGGAACCGTTCGATCCGCGCCGGATCCTCAAGCGCGAGCTCGGCGTGCGCCAGCGCGCCGACGGCCACCGAGGCGAGATAGGGATGGGCGTTGAAGTACCGCGACTCCCGGGCGAGCGCGTCGCGGTACGCATCGCCGTTGCGGCCGCCGGGCAGCATGCGCAACGCCGGCTCGATCGCGAACGCGATCCCGTTGCCGATCATCGTCTCGTAATTGTACGAGCCCTGCACCGTCAGCAGGCGCACGAGCATCAGCAGGCGCGTGCGGAGCGGCAGCGGGGGCACGGTGAAGTTCATCGGCGG
>CAZKYG010000284.1:0-26938 GCA_964556915.1 uncultured Gemmatimonas sp. | reverse complement strand
GTCGTACATCCGCGACCTCGACGTGCGCACACCGCAAATCACGATCAAGGCCAAGATCATCACGGTTGACCGCACCGGCACCGAGAACCTCGGTCTGGCGTACGACCTCGGGACGGCGAACACGTTCTCCAACGCGCTGTTGCCGCGGGCCGGCGTGACGGGTGACCAGCGCGTGAACCTCTCGGGCGACGGGTTCGCGGCGGTGGGCAACTCTCAGCGCCAGTACAAGGGAACGTCCGCGCTCACGATCATCAACAACATGGTGCTCGGCGGGTTCAACCTGACGAGCTTCCTCGACGCACTCAGTTCCGTGCAGCTCACCGACGTCCAGGCCGAGCCGAGCGCGACCACCGTGGACAACAAGGAAGCGAACCTGTTCTCCGGCTCGAACATCGCGTTCCTGCTCACGCCGCCGGTCATCCCGGGCCAGATCCAGTCCGTGGCGCCGCAGATCCAGCGACAGGACGTCGGTATCCAGCTGAAGGTGACGCCGCATGTGACGGCCAACCGGCATGTGCTGCTCGACGTGTACGCCGAACAGCAGCAGCTCACCACGGTGACCGTGGCCGGCCCGAGCACGTCGAAGAACACGGCGCAGACCCAGGTGCTCGTCGCCGACGGCGAGAGCGCCGTGATCGGCGGGCTCACCCAGACCGAGCTCAAGCGCAACAAGTCCGGCATCCCGATCCTCATGGACCTGCCCGGCATCGGCCGTCTCTTCTCGCAGTCCGACCAGACCGAAACCAAGAAGGACCTGCTGATCATCATCACGCCGCACATCGTGGACGAAGGCGAGGTGGTGCGCGGCGCCAGGCGTCCGTGAGTAGATTCCACCGTTGATCGCGCGGGCCCGGCGCTGACGTCCAACGCCGGGCCCGTTCTGTCTCCCGCATCAGCGCCATGTCACGCATCCGCTTCACCACCGCCGGCGAGTCCCACGGGCCGGCGCTCCTCGCCACGGTCGAGGGCATCCCCGCGGGGCTCCCACTCCTCGCCGCCGATGTCGACCGTGAGCTGGCCCGCCGCCAGAAAGGCTATGGGCGTGGCCGCCGCATGCAGATCGAACAGGATGCCATCGAGCTGCTCTCCGGTGTACGTGCGGGCCACACGCTCGGCTCGCCGATCGCCATGCTCGTCCGCAACCGCGACTGGAAGAACTGGTCCGAGATCATGGATCCGGCGCCGCTGCCAGTGGACGAGGGCGAGGGTCGCAAACGCCGCCTGACCCGCGTGCGGCCGGGCCACGCCGACCTGTCGGGCATCCTCAAGTACGATCGCACCGACGCCCGCGACATCCTCGAACGCGCGTCCGCACGCGAGACCACGGCACGCGTGGCCGCGGGCGCCGTGGCGCGCCGGCTGCTTGCCGAGCTGGGCGTTGCCATCGGTTCGCACGTCGTCCACCTCGGCGGCATCGACGCCGCCCCCCCGGCCGCGCTCCCCGACGACCTGAACGCGGCCGCCGACGCGTCGCCGCTCCGCACGCTCGACAAGGATGCCGAGGCGCGGATGATCACCCTGATCGACCAGCTCAAGAAGGACGGCAACACGGCGGGCGGGATCGCCGAGGTGATCGTGCGCGGCCTGCCCGTCGGGCTCGGCAGCCATGTGAGCTGGGACCGCAAGCTCGATGGCCGGCTGGCCCGGGCGATCCTCTCGATCCCCGCCGTGAAGGGCATGGAGTTCGGCGCGGGGTTCGAGGCGGCGCGCAGGAGCGGCGCCGAGGTGCACGATGAGATGGAGCTCGCGCCCGGGTCGCCGCGCACGGGCAATGTCCGGCGCCGTACCAACCGCGCGGGCGGGCTCGAGGGCGGCATCACCACGGGCGAGCCGCTCGTGATCCGCGCGGCGATGAAGCCGATCTCGACCCTCATGAGTCCGCTCGCGACAATCGACGTCGCGACGGGGGAGCCGGCACTCGCCGCGGCGGAGCGGTCCGATGTGACGGCCGTACCGGCCATGGCCGTGATCGCCGAGGCGATGACCGCGCTCGTCCTGGCCGACGCGGTGGTGGAGAAGTTCGGTGGCGATTCGCTTGGCGAACTGAGGCGCAATTTCGATGGCTACGTTTCGCACGTCGCAGGCCGTATCGGCCGCTGATCCGTCGGTGCCGCACCTGATCCTCGTGGGGCTCCCTGGGTCGGGGAAGTCCTCTGTGGGTCGCGCGGTGGCGGCCGATCTGGGCCGCAACTTCCTCGACATCGACGTCGAGATCGAGCGCCGCGAGGGCATCACGATTGCGGAGATCTTCGGCGCGCGTGGCGAGGGGTACTTCCGCTCGCTTGAGCGAAGGGTGTCGGACGAACTGCGCGACACCGGCGGATTCGTCGTGGCCACGGGCGGTGGCTGGATCGCGAATCCCGGGTGCCTGGAGGCGGTCCGGCCACCGGCGCGAGTGGTCTATCTGCAGGTGGAGCCAGAGCGGGCCCTCAAGCGGATGGCGGCCGCGGCCAGCCAGCGCCCGCTGCTCAGGAGGCCCGATCCGCTGGCCGAGCTCGTACGGCTTCTGGCGGAACGTGAGAACCGCTATCTACTTGCAGATCATACAGTTAGGGTCGACTTCCTGCGTGAAAAAGAGGTCGTTGCCAATATAGTTGCGCTTGCGAGGGGCGGCGGACAGGACTAGGATAGGCCACTCGACAGCCCTACTACCATAGAGTGACCGGGTGGCTGCGAACCGCGGCCACAAGGCAACCCTGCAGCCCGGCCACGTCCGATACGAACATCATGGCAACGAAGAAGAAGGCAACCACGCGAAAAGCGCCTGCGGCGAGGTCCGCGGCGAAGCCCGCCAAGGCGGCGGCGAAGCCGGCGAAGGCCGTGGCGAAGCCTGCCAAGGCCTCCCCGGTCCGCGCCAAGGCGAAGCCGTCGCGTGCGCCGAAGCGCATTCCCGAGATGATGGACACCGGCTCGCACATGCTGGCGCCCGGCGTCGCGGCCGCGACGGCCGGCCGCGCCCTCGTGATCGTCGAGTCGCCCGCCAAGGCCAAGACGATCGGCAAGTACCTCGGATCCGGCTACGCGGTGAAGGCGACCGTGGGGCACATCCGCGACCTTCCCACCAAGACGCTCGGCATCGACCTCGAATCGGGGTTCGAGCCGGAGTACGTCACGATTCCCGGCAAGGAAAAGACCGTCGCCGAACTGAAGCAGGCGGCGCGCGGTGCGAAGGCCGTGTACATCGCGACCGACCCTGACCGCGAGGGCGAAGCGATCGCATGGCATGTGCAGGCGCAGATCCGCGGCAAGGGCGCGCCCCCGGCCCGGCGCGTGCTTTTTCACGAGATCACGAAGGATGCCGTGCTCCGGGCGATCGATCACGCGGGCGACATCGACATGCGCAAGGTGGACGCGCAGCAGGCGCGTCGCGTTCTCGACCGGCTCGTGGGCTACAAGGCCAGCCCCGTACTCTGGAAGACGGTGAAAAAGGGCCTGTCGGCGGGTCGCGTGCAGACCGTGGCGTTGCGCCTCCTCGTGGAGCGCGAGCGCGACATCCGCGCCTTCACGCCGGTGGAATACTGGTCCGTCGTCGCAACGCTCTCGCACGACGGCCAGGCGTTCACGGCCAAGCTCCATCACATCGACGGCAACAAGCCCGAGATCTCCAACAAGGCGGCGGCGGAACGCATCCTCGCGGACCTCAAGCCGCTGCGGACGTTCGACGTCACCGACATCAAGCGGCGGGAGCGTCGCAAGAACCCCGCGGAGCCGTTCAAGACGAGCACGCTGCAGCAGGAGGCCGCCAAGAAGCTGGGCTTCGGCTCCAAGCGCACGATGCGCCTTGCGCAGAACCTGTACGAGGGCATCGAGCTTGGCCGCGCCGAGGGCGCCGTGGGCCTCATCACGTACATGCGAACCGACTCCACGCGCATCGCGGAGAGCGCGGTGGCCCAGGCGCGCGACTGGCTCGCCAAGCAGTACTCGGCGGAGTACCTCGCCAGGTCGCCCATGTACTACGGCGCGGCCGGCGACTCCAACGCGCAGGACGCGCACGAGGGGATCCGTCCCACGGACCCCACGCGTACGCCCGAGGCTGTGCAGAAGCACCTCACGCCCGAGCAGTTCAAGCTCTACCAGTTGATCTGGCAGCGCTTCATGGCGAGCCAGATGGCGCCGGCCGTGTTCGACACGACGACCGTGGACTTCGACATTGCGGCCAACCGCCGGTACCTGTTCCGCGCGACGGGTTCCGTGGTCAAGTTCCCGGGCTTCCTCTCGCTGTACAAGGAGGCGCGCGAGGAGGGCGACAGCAAGGCGCTCGAGGACGAGCAGGCGCTGCCGGCGATCGAGCCGGGGGAACAGGCGCCGGTGGTCGCCATCACGCCCAATCAGCACTTCACCGAGCCGCCGCCGCGCTACTCCGAGGCGTCGCTCGTGAAGGAACTCGAGCGGCTCGGCATCGGGCGCCCGTCCACGTATGCGTCAATCATCTCCACGCTCACCGACCGGCACTATGCCGAACTCGAGCAGCGCCGTTTCTTCCCCACGCCGCTCGGCGAATCGGTGGAGAAGGTGATGATCCGGCAGTTCCCGAACGAGTTCAACGTCGGGTTCACGGCGGACATGGAGGCTGAGCTCGACAAGGTCGAGGAAGGGAAGCTCGGCTGGCAGCGGGTGCTCAAGGAGTTCTACGGCCCGTTCGACAAGGCGCTGTCGGCCGTTGACTACGAGGGGCTCATCCAGGCCGCGCACGACCTCAGCGCGCTGGCGGGCGAGAAGTGTCCGCAGTGCGGCGGGCGGCTCGTGGCCAAGGGAGGGTTCTTCGGGCCGTTCGTGGCGTGCGAGAACCATCCCAAGACGTGCAAGTACACGCGACCGCTCAAGGGCGAGCGCCAGCCGCCGCAACTCACCGAACACATCTGCCCGGTGTGCGGCAAGCAGATGGTCATCCGCCGTGGCCGCTCGGGCGAGTTCCTCGGGTGTTCGACGTTCCCGAAGTGCCGTGGCACGCGGTCCATGCCCACGGGTGTGAAGTGTCCCAAGGACGGCGGCGACATCGCGGCGCGGCGCTCGAAGAAGCGTGGCAAGGCGTTCTACGGGTGCGAGAACTACCCGAAGTGCGACTTCGTCTGCTGGGACAAGCCGGTGGCGGAGGCGTGCCCGGAGTGCGGCAACATCGGCGCGGAGGCGAAATCGAATCGCACGCGCGGCAGCTACCGTCGCTGCCTGAAGTGCGCCAATGAATGGGCGGTGCCCGAGCCGGCCGAGGCCGTGGCGGAAGGCGCAACGACCTGAACCACCAGCGAGTAAAGAGGGCATGACTTCCACCACGCGAGCCACGCTCGTGCTGGCGGCGCTGTGCGCCGCCGGCACGCTCCGCGCCCAGGGGCGCACGCCCGAACCCACCAGGGACACCGCGCTCGTGGTGTTCGACGACGACGGCCTCCGGATCCACTCGGCCGACCACCGGAAGCAGCTCAAGGTGCGTGCATATGTCGTGATCGACTCACGCAACGTCCTGAGCGACACCAACGATGCGTCGGCGAGCGGGCTGCAGCTGCGCCGCTCGCGCGTGACGTTCGACGCCAACCTGTTTCCCGGGATCGCCGCGCGCGTGATGTACGATGTGGCGGCGCCGTCGGGGCCGTCGCCGATCCAGGACGCCTACGTGGACGCGGGGCTCGGCGGCGGGTGGTGGCTGCGCGCGGGCAAGCAGAAGACGCCGTTTGGCCTCGAGCGCTACATGTCGATTTCGGCCCAGCTGCTGCCGGAGCGGTCGATCGCGTCGAACCTGCATCCGGGGCGCGACGTGGGCCTGCTCGTGACGGGGCCGCTCGGGGGGGAGCACGTCGAGGTGGCGCTGGGGATGTTCGACGGCGCGCCGGACGGCGGCACGACGCAGGACAACGACACCAATGACGACAAGGACTTCACCTATCGCATCTGGTTCAAGCCGGTGCGGAAAAAGGTCAACGGGGCGGAGCAGGGCTGGGGGTTCGCGTACAACGGCACGACGGGCGTGCAGAGCAGCCCCTCCGCATCGGGCACGCACCTGCCGACGTTCAAGACGCCGGCGCTCCTGCAGTGGTTCGGCTACTCGGAGGCGTCGGGCGTCCACGCCACGGGGCGCCATTCGCGCAACGGGGCGTTCACCTACCTGCACCAGGGGCCGCTGGGCCTGATGGCGGAGTACCTCGCGACGTCGCAGGTGGTGTCGCGCGGCGCGTCCACGGCGACCATCGGCACCACCGCCTGGGTGGCGGACGCGCAGTACACGCTCACCGGCGAGCCGTCCGCGCAGGAAGGGATCACCCCGCACGACGCGTTCGACCCCGAGAAGGGCCACTGGGGGGCTTGGCAGGTGGGCGCACGCGTGGCGGGTGTGAAGGTCGCCGACGAGGCGTTCCCGCTCTACGCGGACTCGACGGCGTCGGCCCGCCAGGCCGTGGAGGCGGGCGTGGGCCTCAACTGGTACATCACGCGCCTCACCAAGATGCAGATCGCCTACGAGCATACGGCGTTCACGGGCGGCGCGAAGTTCGGTGACAAGCGCGCCGAGGAATACGTGCAGTTGCGGTGGCAGGCGTATTTCTAGACGGCAGGCAGCAGGCAGAAGGCCGAGGGCGGCAGACCGATGAGCGAGGTGCATGTCGTTGGCGGGGGACTGGCGGGCGCCGAGGCGGCGTTCCAGCTCGCGGTGCGCGGGCACGACGTCATCCTTCACGAAATGCGCGGCGTGCGCAGCACCGAGGCGCACCGCACGGACCTCCTCGCCGAGCTCGTCTGCTCCAACACCTTCAAGAGCACGGAGCTGACCAACGCGCACGGCCTGCTCAAGGCCGAAATGCGCATGCTCGGCTCGGTCCTCCTGGACGCGGCCGACGCGGCGCGCATCCCCGCGGGCACGGCGCTCGCGGTGGATCGCGAGCTCTTTTCCCGCGGCGTGCACGACCGGGTGACGGCGCATCCGCGGGTCCGCGTGGTGCGCGAGGAGGTCACCCGCCTGCCGTCGCCGGCGATCGTGGCGACGGGCCCGCTCACGAGCGATGCCCTGGCCGAGGCGATCCGCCTGCGGCTCGGCATTGCGTCGCTCGCGTTCTACGACGCCATTGCGCCGATCGTGGACGCTGAATCCATCGATCGCGCGGTCGTGTTTGCCGCCTCGCGCTACGACAAGGAGACGATGCCGGGCGAGCGGGATGCGTACCTCAACTGCCCGATGTCGCGGGAGGACTACGAGGCGTTCATCGCCGCGCTCGGCGCCGCGGACCAGTTCACGGCGAAGGCGTTCGACCAGGTGCCGTACTTCGAAGGGTGCATGCCGGTGGAGGAGATGGCGCGTCGCGGGCCGGAGACGCTGCGCTTCGGCCCCATGAAAACGGTCGGCCTCACGGACCCGCGCACGGGTCGCCGGCCGTACGCGGTGGTGCAGCTGCGCGCGGAGGACCGCGCGGGACGCATGCGCAACCTCGTCGGGTTCCAGACCCGGATGCGCTATCCCGAACAGCAGCGCGTCTTCCGGACCATTCCGGGGCTCGAGCGGGCGGAGTTCCTGCGGTTCGGGCAGATCCACCGCAACTCATACCTCAACTCCCCGGTGGCGCTCACGCCGCACCTTTCCCTCCGCGACGACCGCATGGTGCTGTTCGCGGGGCAGGTGACCGGCGTCGAAGGCTACACCGAGAGCATGGCGACGGGGCTGGTCGCGGCGATCAACCTGGACCGGATGCTGCGCGGCGACGACCCCGTGGTCCCGCCGCCGACGACGATGCTCGGCGCGCTCTACCGCTACCTGCGCGAGGCCGATCCGGCGCACTTCCAGCCGATGAACGCGAACTTCGGCCTGCTCGACGAACTCGCGGACCCGCCCCGCGACAAGGCGAGGAAGAAGGCGCTCTACGCGGAGCGCGCCTTGCGCGACCTGCGGGACTGGGCCGAGGCCAGTGGCGTATCGCCGCTCGCCGGCGCGCCCACGGCGACGGGCCACAGCTCGGTCTGAGGCAACTCGCCCTCCAGCTGGCGGCGCACGCGCGCCACGATCTGTTCGGCCGCGCCGGGGTCACCGACGACATCGTACTCGCGCACGTCGAGGCGCAGCACCGGGCACCTGGTGAATCCGCCGATCCACCGCGCGTAGCGATCGTGCAGGGACGCGAAGTAGTCCGGGTCGGCGTCGCGCTCGCCCGGGCGGCCGCGCGTGGCGATGCGATCGAGGATCGTCGCGAGGGGACCTTCAAGGTAGAGCAGCAACCGTGGCGGGCGGGCCGCCGGCGCGTGGAGCAACTCCGCGTACAGCTGCTCGTACAGCTGCCAGTCCGCGGCGCTCATGTAGCCCTGCTCGAACAGCCCCCGCGCGAAGATCTCGGCGTCCTCGTACCACGTGCGGTCCAGCACCCAGCTCCCACCCATCGCACGCATGCGTCGCATCGCGCGGAAGCGTGTCGCGAGGAAGTGGAGCTGCAGGTGCAGGCCGTACGTCCGCATGCCGTCGCCGCCGGCGTAGAACTGCGCCAGCCACGGGTTCTCGTCGTCAACGCTCTCGAGCGCCAGCTGCAGGCCGAACCGCTGCGACAGGACGCGCGACAACGTCGTCTTGCCGCACCCGATCATGCCCGCCACGCCGAGGATCATGTGACAAGAATACCGAGCGCGGACGGCAGGGGGCAGAGGGAGCGGACCGAGCCGTCGGCGTGCCCTCTGCCCCCTGCGCTTTGCCGCCTGTATTCTTGACGCATGGACATGAAATTCCTGCGCAAGTGGCATCGATGGATTTCGTGGATCGCCGCGATCTTCCTCCTCTGGGCTGCCGCCACCGGCGTCCTGGTGGCGTTCACCGAGTTCTTCGGCGCCGACGAGGCCGAACGCGAGCGGCTCCGCGACATCGAGAGCCCCGTGAAGCTCGTCGCGACCGACTGGCAGCCGGGCGCGGCGCTGCAGCTCGCCCTTGCCACGGCGCAGGCGCAGGCACCCGGCGCGCCCGTGGACCGCATCGAGCTCAAGCTCAAGGGCGACCCGCCGGTGGTAGACGTGTTCCTCGGCAAGCCGGGTGGCGGCGAGGACCGGATGCTGCACATCGACGCCACCACCGGTGCGCTCATCAGCGTGGAGGCGTACGCCGACAAGCCGTTCCTCTATCGCCTGCACAGCGGCGAGGCGTTCGGCGACGGCGGCCTGGTGGGATCCATGCTGTGGGGGCTCGCGCTCCTGATCCTGGCGCTCTCCGGCGGGCTCATGTACCTCCACATGTACCGCAAGCACCAGGTGGCACAGCAGCCGAAGGGCTGGCGGAAGTTCATCTGGTGAACCGGGCGCCGGCGGACGCGCCGTGAGCGGGCCGGCGGCCGACGGCGCCGTCGCCGCCTTCCTGGAGCATCTCGCCAAGGAGCGCGACGTCTCACCGCACACGGTGAAGGCGTACGCCCGCGACCTGCACGAGTTCGCCGCGTTCGTCGGCCCGTATCTGGGGGAGGGCGCGTTCACGTGGGACCGCGTGGACCGCCTGACGATGCGCGCTTTCCTCGCGCACCTCGCGCGCCGCGGCCTGTCGCGCCGCAGCTCCGCCCGCGCGCTCAGCGCGGTGCGCAGCTTCTACGGATGGATGCACCGGCAGGACATGATCGACGCCAACCCCGCGAAATCCGTTGGCACGCCCAAGCTCGAGCGCCACCTGCCCGGGCACCTCGACCGGGGGCAGGTGGCGACGCTGTTCCAGGCGTTGGAGACGCGCGCGTCGGAGGGGAAGTACGGCGACGTCCGCAACCTCGCGATCGTCGAGCTGTTCTATTCCGCCGGGCTCCGCGTGTCCGAACTGTGCGGCATCAACCGCGCCGATCTCGACCTGCTGGCCGGGCTCGTGAAGGTGCGCGGCAAAGGGCGCAAGGAGCGGATCGTGCCCGTGGGTGACCACGCCCAGCGTGCGCTGCGCGCCTACGAGCGGGCGCGCGACCAGCTGCTGGCGCGGACCGGCCCGGCGGGCGACCGCACGGCGCTCTTCCTGAGCCCGCGCGGCAAGCGGCTCACCGTGCGCGCGGTGCAGGCGAACGTGGTGAAGTGGCTTGGCCAGGTGGATGAAGGCGCCGGGCTCACGACGCACTCGCTGCGGCACACCTTCGCCACGCACCTGCTCGACGCGGGCGCCGACCTTCGCGCGGTGCAGGAACTGCTGGGCCATGCGTCCATCAGCACGACCCAGATCTACACCCACACGAGCGTCGAGCGGCTCAAGCAGGTGTACCGGAAGGCGCACCCGCGGGCGTGACGACGTTCCGCAGCTCCAGTCGCCAGGTTTCCGCGATGGACGGGGGCCCGAACATCGCGTGCGGGGCGCTAGACACGAGCGTGTACCCCTCGGCGGCATAGATCGTCCGCGCCGCCGCCAGCTCTTCCTGCGTCCACAACTCGATTGCCGAGTAGCCGGCGCGCCGGGCGAACGTCGTGCACGCGCGCACGAGCCGGCGGCCGACGCCGGCGCCGCGGGCCGACGGCTCGACGAGCAGGAGGCGCAGGCGGGCCACGGTGCCGCTGCTGCGCACGAGGAACACCGAGCCCACGGGCGCGCCGTCCTGCTCGGCGATCCAGCAGCGCTCCCGCGCCGGGTCGCGGGTCTCGACGAACCCGGCGACGATCTTCGCCACGAGGGCCTCGAACCGCTCGTCGTAGCCGTACTCGGCGGCGTAGAGCGCGCCGTGGCGCTGCACCACCCAGCCCAGGTCGCCGGGGCGGGGGCGGCGGAGCGTGACCGCACCGCGCGCGGCGGCCATTGCCGCGGCGATGCCGGACATGTCCGCGACGAGCCGGGCGCGCGTCGGGGCGGGGATCGTCGCGAGCAGGTCGCGCACGCGGGCGTTCGCCGCGCGCTCGAGGGGCGCAAACGCCGCCCGGCCACGGGCGGTGAGGGTCAGGGGCATGCGCCGGGCGTCACTGGAGGAGGCGCCGCGCCGCACGTACCCGCGCCGCGCGAACCCGCGCAGCACGCGGCTCACGTAGCCCTTGTCGAGTCCGAGTTCGCGGCACAGTTCGGTCGCGGTGACGCCGCGCCGGTGGGCGAGCTCGAACAGGATCCGCACCTCGGCCAGCGCGAACGCGCTGCCCAGGTGGCCGTCGGTCAGGAGGCCGGCGCGGGCGGTGTAGATGCGGTTGAAACGGCGGACCGCGGCGACCTGCGCGGCGGAGGGGGCAGCGGACGAGGCAGCGGACGAGGCAGCGGACGGGGCGGGCATGGCATCCTCCCGGATGGCCGTGCACGCTACCTCCCGATGGTTGCTTCTGTCAACTATTGTGCGATGCGGCGCAAGGATTCCATCGACAGGTTGCCGCCGCACATCACGACCGCGACGCGCCGGCCGGCCAGGTCCGGCGCCAGCACGCGGAGGCCGGCGAGTCCCGTGGCGCCGGCGCCTTCCGGCACGTTGTGCGTGATGCGGATGAGGTCACGGGCGGCGGCGTAGATGGCCGCGTCGTCCACCGTCACGAAGCCGGCAAGGCCCGCCCGGAGCGCGTCGAACGTCATCTCGTACGCCGCGCCGGTGGCGATCCCCTCGGCGAACGTGTTCACCGGCAGGCCCGACAGGCGCCGGCCCTGCCGCCACGACTCGTACTGCGCCGGCGCGCCGCTTGCGCCCACGGCGTACACGCGCACGTGCGGCGCGCGGGCGGCGAGCACCGTCAGCGCGCCGACGGCCTGCGATCCGCCGCCGAGGGCGATGACGACCGCGTCGAGGGCGGGTTCCTGTTCGAGCATCTCCAGCATCATCGTCCCGGCGCCGGCGATCACGTGGCGATTGTTGGTCGAATGGACGAGCGTCAGCCCGCGCTCGCCGCGGATGCGGTCGCAGGCCCTGGCGGCCTCGTCGTACGTCGCTCCCGCCTCGACGAGCTCCGCACCGTACGCGCGGATCGCGGCGTTCTTCTCCGGGTTGTTGCCCTCGGGCACGCACACGACCACGGGGACGCCGAGGAGCCGGCCGGCGTACGCGATGGCCTGGCCGTGGTTGCCGGTGCTCGCGCCGATCGCGCCACGCTGGCGCTCGTCGGGTGTCAGGGCGGTCACGGCGGCGAGGCCGTTGCGGATCTTGAAGCTCTGCGTGGGCTGGTGGTTTTCGTGCTTCACCCACACGCGCAGCCCGTGGCCGACGAGGTCGTTCAGCTGGGGATACTCCCGCAGCGGCGTGGGCGTGAGGTACGGCGCGATGCGCTCGCGGGCCGCGCGGACGTCGTCGAACGTGATTGGTGCCGTCATGTCGGTGTGGCCGGTGCGGGTGGTGGCGGCCGTAATATCGTTACCTTCCACGCATGACGGGCTACCACGCCACCACCATACTCTGCGTCCGCCGTGACGGCGCCGTCGCCATCGGCGGCGACGGACAGGTCACGCTTGGCGAAACGGTCGTCAAGTCGAACGCCACGAAGGTCCGCGTCCTCAAGGGCGGCGCGGTGGTGGCCGGCTTCGCGGGCGCCGTGGCGGACGCCTTTACGCTTTTCGACAAGTTCGAGGAGAAGATCGAGCGTTTCCCGGACAACCTGCCGCGCGCGGCGGTGGAGCTGGCCAAGGAGTGGCGCTCGGACCGCGTGCTGCGGCGGCTCGAGGCACAGCTGATTGCGGCCGACCGCGCGCACGGCTTCGTGCTCTCGGGCAGTGGCGAGGTGATCGAGCCCGAGGACGGCATCCTCGCGATCGGGTCGGGCGGCCCCTACGCGCAGGCGGCGGCGCGCGCCCTGTTGCACGAGACGAAACTTCCCGCCCGCGAGATCGTGAAGAAGGCGCTCACCATTGCTGGCGAGATCTGCATCTTCACGAACACCAACATCACGATCGTCGAGCCCGAGAAGTAGCGGTGCGAGCCGCGCGCGGGGCCGCCGGCGCGACGTCCGCGCGAGTCATCCGGCGCGCGCGATGACCGCCGCGATGAGCGCGGTCTCCTTCTCCAGGGCGCGGGTCAGGCGCCGGCGCCGCCGCACGAGATAGTCGGTGGCGCCGAGCCCGAACCCCGCAGCGGTCACGCCGATGATCCACGCCTCGGCCTCCAGGGCGCCGTCCGTGACGCGTACGCCGCTCGGGCCCACGTGCAACAGCGGACCGAGGTAGAACGCCGCCGCGGCGGCCACGACGAACCCGGCCACGAGCAGCGCGCCCATCGCATGCGCCCGCCGCACCCGGCGGCGCGCGTGCCGGAGCTTTTCATCCAGCTCGCCCCGCACCACGGCGCGCTCGGCGGCCGACAGGTCGTCGAACGTGAGTTCCGCGAGCCGATTGTGCCGGAGCAGCAGGCGGGCGCGCTCGAGTCCGTGTGTCAGGTGGGGTCGGTCAGTCATGCCGGATGTATCTTAAGGGTCCGATGCCTACGAACCGTACCGAGCAGGCGCTGGCCCGGCTCGCCGACCTTACCCCGCGCAAGATCGTCGCCGAACTCGACCGCTACATCATCGGCCAGGCCGACGCCAAGAAGGCGGTGGCCATCGCCCTGCGCAACCGCTGGCGGCGCCAGCGCGCGCCGGAGGGCATTCGCGAGGAGATTGCGCCAAACAACATCATCCTGATCGGTCCGACGGGCGTCGGCAAGACGGAGATCGCCCGGCGGCTGGCCAAGCTGACCGGCGCGCCGTTCATCAAGGTGGAGGCGTCGAAGTTCACCGAGGTGGGCTACGTGGGGCGCGACGTGGAGGGGATGGTGCGCGACCTGGTCGAGAGCGCCATCGACCTCGTGCGCACCGAGCGCGAGCAGGAGGTCGAAGACCTCGCGCAGGACCGCGTGGAGGACCGCCTGCTGGACCTGCTGCTCCCGGCTCCGCCGGACGCCGCCGGCGCGGGCGACGGACCGGCCGGGGCGGATGGCGCGGCCAGCGCGGGCGCCGGCGGGGCGGGCCCGGCCGGGGCCTCGGGCGCCGAGCGGGTATTCGTCGCGTCCGCGACGGGCCACGTGACCGCCGAGAGCGACGCGGCGCGCGAACGGCACAAGCGCACGCGCGAGAAACTCCGCCAGCTCCTGCGCGACGGCCAGCTCGAGCAGCGCGAGATCGAGATCGAGGTGGCGCAACGCGCGATGCCGGCGATGGACGTCGGCGGCCAGCAGGGTGCGCCCGACGCGATGGCCAACCTTGGCGAGATGCTGTCCGAGATGCTCCCGAAGCGCAAGAAAAAGCGCACGGTCACGGTGGCCGAGGCGCGACGGATCCTGCTGGACGAGGAGTTCGACAAGCTGGTCAACCAGGACGAGGTGGTCACCGACGCCCTGGACCGCGTGGAGAAACTGGGCATCATCTTCCTCGACGAGATCGACAAGATTGCCGGCGCCAAGAGCGAAATGGGCGGCCCGGACGTCTCGCGCGAAGGCGTGCAGCGCGACCTGCTGCCGATCGTCGAGGGTTCCAACGTGCCCACCAAGTACGGCATGGTGAAGACGGACCACGTCCTCTTCATTGCGGCGGGGGCGTTCCACGTGTCGAAGCCGAGCGACCTGATTCCGGAAATGCAGGGCCGCTTTCCCATCCGCGTGGAACTCAAGTCGCTGACCGAAGCCGACTTCGTGCGGATCATGACGGAGCCGGAGAACGCGCTCACCAAGCAGTACGCCGCGCTGGTGGCGGCCGAGGGGGCGACGCTGGAGTTTCGGGAGGAGTCGATCAAGGAGATCGCGCGGATGTCGGCGCAACTCAACAGCCGCATGGAGAACATCGGCGCGCGCCGCCTGCACACCGTGATGACGACGCTGCTCGAGGACATCCTGTACGAGCTGCCGGACCGTGGCACGGACGCGATCACGATCGATGCGAAGGCCGTGCGCGACCGGCTGAAGGCGATCGCCGAGGATGAGGACTTGAGGAGGTATATCCTCTGAGAAGATAGACGATAGACGATAGACAAACAGGCAAACAGACAAACAGACAAATAGACCACAGACGATGGAGGCAGAGGGCAGGGCCGTCTGGCATCTGCCGTCCGCCTTCCGCCATCTTTCCGTCATGACCGGGACCGCCGTGCCACGCTCCGGGCGCGTCACCTCCGACGCTCCGCGCCTCTCGACCCTCATCGAGACGTTGCGGCCGTCGCTCATCCTCACCGTCGCCGCCGAGACGCGCGAGGCCATGATGAGCGGCCGGCCGGTGTGCAACCTCACGGTCGGCGATTTCGACCCGAAGCAGTTCCCGGTGCCCGAGCGCCTTGCGCGGCGCCTTTCCGAGCTGGTGCGCACGCAGACCAACTACCCGCCGTCGAGCGGAATGCCCGAGCTGCGCGCCGCGGTGCCGGCGTTCTATCGCGAATGGCTGGGGCTCGACTACACCGACGCCAACGTGCTCATTTGCGCGGGCGGGCGCCCGATCATCTATGGCGCGTACCGGGTGCTCGTGAACCCCGGCGACAAGGTGTTGTACCCGACGCCGAGCTGGAGCAACGAATACTACGCGCCGATCGTCGGCGGCGTCCCGGTCGAGGTGCCGTGCGGGCGGGAGTCGGGCTTCCTGGCGACGGCGGAGAAGCTCGCGCCGCACCTGGCCGACGCGCGGCTCCTGATCCTCTGCTCACCGATGAATCCCGCGGGCACGCTCTTCACCGAGCCACAGCTCGCGGGCATCTGCGACGCCGTCGTGGCGGAGAACGCGCGGCGGCGCGCGTCGGGGGCGCGGCCGCTCTACCTCCTGTTCGACCAGATGTACTGGATGCTCACGTTCGGCGGTGCGAAGCATTACACGCCGGTCGGGCTGCGCCCGGAGCTCAAGGACGTCACCGTGTTCGTGGACGGCATTTCCAAGTCGTTCGCCGCCACGGGCCTGCGCGTGGGCTGGGCGGTGGGGCCGACGGACGTGATCAAGGCCATGAGCGACCTGCTCACCCACGTCGGCGCGTGGGCGCCGCGCGCCGAGCAGCTGGCCACCGCCGAGCTGCTCGGGCAGACGGAGGAAATCCGCGCGTTTCACCGCGTGATGCTTCCGGGCCTCGAGCAGCGCCTCACGCTCATGGCCGACGGCATCGCGGCACTCAAGCGCGACGGGTTCCCGGTGGATTCCACGCCACCGCGCGGCTCGATCTACCTCAGTGCGCAGTTTCACCTCAACGGGCGCCACACGCCCGAGGGCGAGGTGATGCACACGAACGACGACGTCCGACGCTACCTGCTGCGCTCGTGCGGACTCGCGGGTGTGCCGTTCCAGGCGTTCGGCACGCGCGAGGAGACGGGTTGGTTCCGGCTCTCGGCCGGGGCCGTGTCGCCGGACGACATCCGGGCCCTGCTCCCACGGCTGCGCGCGGCGCTCGAAGCCGTGAAGCCGTAGCGGGCGGACGACGCGGCCCGCCGCCGATGCGCCCACACCGGGACTTCCTCACCATCGCCGACTTCACGAAAGGCGAGCTCGATGCGCTCTTCGCGCTGGCCGCGCGCATGAAGGCCGGTCGCTACCGCAAGCGGCCGCTCGCGGGCCAGGCGCTCGCGATGATCTTCATGAAGTCGTCGACGCGCACCCGCGTGTCGTTCGAGGTGGGCGCGGCGCAGCTCGGGGCGCAGCCGCTGTTCCTCTCCCCGCGCGACGTGCAGCTCGGCCGCGGCGAGCCGGTCGCCGACACCACGCGCGTGCTCGCGCGCATGTGCGGCGGCATCATGATCCGCACGTACGCGCAGGCCGAGGCCGAAGAGGTCGCACGCGTCGCCGACGTGCCGGTCATCAACGGGCTCACCGACAAGCACCATCCGTGCCAGATCCTCGCGGACCTCCTGACGGTGCGCGAGGTGTTCGGCTCGTACGCCGGACGCCGGGTGGCGTGGATCGGCGACGGCAACAACGTTGCCAACTCGTGGCTCGACGCCGCGTACCGCCTCGGCTTTCCGTTACGCCTGGCCTGCCCGGAGGGATACGAGCCCGACGCCGCATTGCTCGCGCGTGCGCGGCAGCATGCCGACGTCACGCTCACCCGCGACCCGCGCGAGGCGGCCGAGGGCGCGCACGTCGTCACCACCGATGTGTGGGCGTCCATGGGCCGTGAGGCCGAGCACGACGAACGGGAGCGCGCCTTCCGGGCGTTCACGGTGGACGACGCGCTCATGACACGCGCCGCGAAGGACGCGATCTTCCTCCATTGCCTGCCCGCGCATCGCGGGGAGGAGGTGGCCGCGTCCGTGATTGACGGCCCGCGCAGCCGGGTGTGGGACGAGGCGGAGAACCGCCTCCACGTCCAGAAGGCCGTCATGGCGGCGCTGATGGGTGGCGAACCGCTTGCGGGGACCGGCAGGCGCGCCGCGGCGTCGAAAGCCAGGCCAGCCGGGCGGCGACGCTGAAACGCGGTCCGAGCGGCCGGCCGGCACCCATGGGACTCGCATGGAGGCAGAGATGAATGCACGCACCCAGGCACGCACGGGGATCGCGATCACGTGTGGGTTCGTCCTCGTGACCGGCGCGGCCGGCGCGCAGGCGCCGGACTGGAAGGCCGTCGAAACGGCCATGGGCCGCGCGGCGGTCGTACAGGCGGGCGACGTCCACCGCTTCAACTTTCCGCGGTCGGACCTCAAGGTGACGGTCGCGGGCGTCCCGATCGTCCCCGCGTTCGCGCTCGGCGGCTGGGTCGCGTTTGCCCCGATGGGCGCGGAGGCGCTCGTGATGGGCGACCTCGTGCTCACCGAGGACGAGATCTCGCCGGTGATTTCCGCGTTGCAGGCCGGCGGCGTGGAGCAGACGGCGATCCACCACCACCTGTTGCGCGAGTCGCCGCGCGTGTATTACACGCACATCCACGCGCATGGCGATGCGGTGAAGATCGCGTCGGCGATTCACGCGGCGCTCGCGAAGACCGGCGCTCCGCCGGCCGCGCCGGCCGGCGCCACCCCCGCGGCGGCGACACTGGGCATCGACTCGGCGGCCATTGCGCGCGCGCTCGGCGGTCCCGGCCGCGTGGTGGGCGGAACGCTGCAGTTCGGATTCCCGCGCGCGGAGACAATCCGTGACGGCGGCATGGTGGTGCCTGCCGTCATGGGCCTCGGCACCGCGATCAACTTCCAGCCCGTGGGCGGCGGCAAGGCGATCATCACCGGCGACTTCGTGATGACGGGCGCCGAAGTGAACGCGGTCATCCGCGCGCTGCGCGACCACGGCATCGAGGCCGTGTCGCTGCACAACCACATGCTCGCCGAGGAGCCGCGGCTCTTCTTCATGCATTTCTGGGCCAACAACGATGCGGTGACGCTGGCGCGCGGGCTGCGCGAGGCGCTCGATCGCACGAACATCAGGCGCTGACCATGACCCGACCCGCCGAGGGCGCCCCGGCGCCCGCCTTCACGCTCGCCACGGACACCGGCGAGACCGTCTCGCTCGCCGATTTCGCCGGCAGGACGGTCGTCCTGTACTTCTATCCCAAGGATGACACGCCCGGGTGCACGACGGAGTCGTGCCAGTTCCGCGACCTGTTCCCCCGGTTCGCGCGCGACAAGGCGGTGATCCTCGGGATTTCGCCGGACTCGGTGAAGAGCCACGCGAAGTTCAAGAAGAAGTACGACCTCCCCTTCACGCTGCTGGCCGACGAGGGGCACGCGGTCGCCGACGCGTACGGCGTGTGGGCGCTCAAGACGTTCATGGGTCGCAAGTACATGGGCGTCGAGCGCACGACGTTCATCATCGGGCCCGACGGCCGCGTCGCGCGCGTGTTCGAGAAGGTGAAGCCCGACGGCCACGCCGACGAGGTGATGGTCGCGCTGCGCGACCTGGCGAAATAGCAACGGCGGCCACGGTGCGTGGCCGCCGTCGGGTGCGGCGCGGACGTGGCCGTGCCCTGCGCTACATCTGCATCTTGCCCATCAGCATGATGTGCGCCTTCGCGGTGCCCGGCAGCATCAGCCAGGGGCCGTCGGGATTCGGGACCGGCGACAGGCCCGTGGACTCGGCCGTCGCGAATGGCACGTAGATCACCGCGAGGGGCGTCGCGCCCGCGACCTTCCCGGTTTTCGGGTTCCACGCCTTCTTGTCCTTGACCGTGATCTCGTAGAGCGCGCCCTGCGCGGGCATCCTGAGCCTGCCGTCGGCGATCTCCTTGAATCGCACCGAATCCACGTTGGCGACGCCCTTGTCGCGCAGCTCGCGGCCGCGGGCCATGAATGGCTCGAGCCCCTTGTAATAACACGCCACGTGGAAGTCGGGGCGCGTCACGTACAGCGCGAGGCAGATCATGCTGCCGCTGCCCTGCTTCAGCACCTCGAGCTTGTTCGCGGACTTGTAGCCCATCACGGTCGCGCCGGCGCGCAGGTCGGCGGGCAGCGGCAGCACCGCCGCCGCAAGCTGCTCGGCGACCGGCGGCACGGTGCCCTGCGCGGCCACGGGACCGGCGAGCGACGCGAGCATGGGGAGGCAGGTGAGGACGCGCAAACGCATGGAGGCTCCGAAGACAGACGAAGGGGGAGGTGGCGACGCGACGTCCGCCGGCGGCGGCGCGCGCGTTCCGCCTTAACTACGGCATGCCCGCACTTTTCGCTCCACGGCGGCTTCGCCGGTGGGGTCGCGGGGCAGGTCCTGGAAGGCGAGGTGCGCGGCCTCGTGCTCCACGCTCTCGATCACGTCATCGAGCGTGCGCAGGCCGACGTTCAACGAATCGATGTTCATCGCCACGGTCATGTCGCCTTCCGGGTGCGCCGTGCCGGCCGCGAGGTTCGCGCCGACGCGCCACATGAACGGCTTCACGCTGATTTTGCCGTCGGCCAGCGCGTGGGCGAGCACCGTGCCGTAGGCCCTGCAGTCGCCGCCGCGGGCGTCGAGTGCGGCCACCCGCCGTTCGATTGCGGCCGACACTTCGGGCGCGAGGGCCGCCGGTGCGCAGGCATCGCACCCGGTGTCGATGCGGGTGATGGCGGCGGCGGGGTGGGGGGCCGCGGCCAGGGTGGCACGCCCACCCGACGCACAGCCCGATGCGAGCCCGGCCATGAGCGCCAGCACGAGCGCGCCGGCCGTCTTGCGCGCGGCGCCGTTGCGATTGGTGATCGTGCGGTCCACCCAGTCGGTCACCCAGCGGGCGGCCCGGCCCAGCGCGTACCCGGCCACGGTCGCGATCTCCTCGGCATTCGGCGTCACGTGCTCGCCAAGCGACGTGAGGATGCGGGAGCGCATGCGCAGGACCACCGGGCTGGCCACGGGCACCACCTGGAAGTAGGGGTCGTAGCGCGTGCCGATCCCCTCGATCAGGGCGGCCGCCCGGGCAAAATACACGGCCTCCTGCGTGAGCGTCACGGGCGAGTCGAACAGGGCCTGCATCACGCGGTTGGCGAGCAGGGAATCGATACGCTCGCGCACCGTGCTGCGCGAATACGCGAACCCGATCAGCGTCTGCGTGATGGCGCGCAACTCCTGCCGGTTGGTGCCGGGCGGCACGAGCCCCATGTCGGTGAAGCCCTGCACCACGCCGTCCGCGTCGCGCCGAATGGCGGCGATGGACGTGTGCACGAGTGCGCGCCGCATGGCGAGCGGGACACGCACGACCGCGCCGAAATCCACGAGCACGAGGCGGCCGTCGGGCGCCACCATGACGTTGCCGGGGTGCGGGTCGGCGTGGAAGAGGCCGTCGATCAGCTCCATCTGCACGTAGAGCTCCACGAGGGTCTGCACGATGCGGGTGACGTCCACGCGCGCGGGGTCGAGCCGGTCGATGCGCGTGCCCTCGACGAACTCCATCACCAGCACCCGGCGCCTGGTGTACTCCGCGAACACGCGCGGGATGACCAGGTGCGGGTTGCCGGCGAAGTTGTTCCGGATGGTGGTGGCGTACTCGGCTTCCTGCACGAAGTTCACCTCTTCGCGCACGCGCACCTCGAATGCCGCGAGGGCGGTCAGCTCCCGCTTGATGTGGGGGTGCCCCCACCAGCGGTCGAGCCAGCCGAGGATGCGGCGCGCGGCGGCCACGTCGGCGGCCACGCGCACCTCCACGCCGGGGCGCAGCACCTTGACCGCGACGGCCTGGCCGGCGACGCGCGCCCGGTGCACCTGTGCCAGCGAGGCGGCGGCCACCGGTTCGCGCTCGAAGGCCTCGAACACCTCGTCCACGTCGCGGCCGTACGCCTCGCGGATTGTCGCCTCCACGTGCGCGAACGGCATCGGCGGCACCTGGTCCACGAGCGATCCGAGCGCCGAGAGATACGGTTCGGGCACGAGGTCGGCGCGCGAGGCGAACACCTGCGCAATCTTCACGAAGCTGGGCCCGAGGCGCACGACGGCCGTCACGAGCCGCTCGGCCCGGCGCCGGTGGAATGCCGGGTCTCGTGCCAGCCCCCGGCCGAAGAACCACCAGCGCCGGTGGTCGCGCAGGAACGAGAGGCCGAGGGGTGCGAGGGCGATCAGGACGCGCAGCGTATGCACGCCTGAAATATGTCGCCACGGGCGCCCGGGGCCGGGCGCCGGCGCAGCCCGGGTCCCAGGGCGCCGGCGGCGGCGACCGGAATTCCTTCGGCACGAGCAGGGCCTCGATGCCTTCGTACACCGCGATCAGGTGGCGCACGTTCGACACGAAGTCGATCTCGGACACGTCGATCACGAGCACGGGCCCCCGGTACCAGCCCGTGGCCCGCACGTTCCCGACGAACGCGTCGTAGCGCGCGTTGAGTGCGCGTACGAGCCGCACGAGGCCTTCCGGCAAGTCGTCGGCGGCGGCGCCCCGGGCGGCGTCCGTGGCGTCCGCGGCGTCCGCGGCGTCCGCGGCGGTGCCCGCCCGGGCCTTCGCGGCAGTCTCCTCGTTGCGTCGCCGCTCGCGGATGTTGCCGAGCAGAGTGTCGACGGGGCTCTTGAGCAGGATGAGCAGCCCCGGGCGCGCGAGCGCGCGGAACTCCTCCTCGAGGCGCGCATCGATCACGGCGAGCGACTCGGCGGTGAGGTACGGCACGTCCATGTCGCGGTGCAGCACCTCGCAGAACGCGTAGCGGTCGGCGAGTGGAGAGCCGTCGATGCACGTGCTCGCGATGAGGTGCGGCGCGGCCTGGAGCTGCATCTTCCGCAGGTCGAGGTAGGCGTGCTGGATGTCGAGTGCGGCCTGCTCGAGGTGCTTCCTGGCGCCCTGCCACGCGGCGGTCGACGGCTGGGACCGGCCCTGCACGGCGATGAACTCGTTGATCGCGCCGTAGTACCGGCCGAGGGTGCGCCTGGCCGAGTGCTTGGCGGTGGCGAGCAGGGGAACGAGCGACGGGTTCTGGGTGACGTGGTCCTCGAAGCCCTCGTCCGGCAGCTCGAACAACGCGTTCATGCCCGTGCTGTACGCGAGGAGCTTCACGAGCGAACTCTTTCCCGCGCCGATGTTGCCGCAGCACGCGATGAGGGTCTGGTGCTTCGCGAGGTACGTGAGCAGCCGGCGCTCCACGCGCGTGAGGCGGTGGGCGATCTCGTGGCGCCGGATGGACGGGTCCTCGCGGACGACGAGCACGTCGCTCACGCGGCGGCCCCCGGCTGCGGCGGGCGGGCGCACCCCCGGCACCCGCTGCTCCGCCCGGCGCTACTCCGCAACGCGCACCTCGCCGGTGATGCGGCGGCGCGGGCCGGTGCGCGCGGCCATCATGCGCCGGACCTTCTCGCGGATGGTTCCCGCGGCCACGTGCACGTAGTCCGGATGGTCGTACATGTCGATCTCGGCCGGGAGGGTGAGGATGTCGGCGTCGGGCGGCACGATGGTCAGCTCCTGGTAGTTGCGGAGCGTGGGGTGCCAGTGCGACACGGTCTCCTCGTAGCAGTCGTGAATCTGCCGGAGGTAGTCGAACGTGATGGTCTTCGCGTACTCATCGCCGGCGGCGGCGCGCGCGGCCCGCCGCTTCTCGAGCAGGGCGGGTTCGGTGCGCAGGTACACCGTGAGGTCGGGCAGGCGGATGCGCTCGTGGTGCAGCGTCTGGTGAAAGAGCGTGTAGTACAGCTCGGCGTGCGCCGGCGGCATCTCGCCGGCCTCGATCATGCGCCGCACGAACACCTCGGGACCGTCGAGGAAGGGCCGGTCCTCCAGGACGATGACCCCGGTGCGACTCTCGCGCGTCATGAGGTGGCGGATCTCGCGCTGCTGCAGCACCCGCATGTGCAGGAACGCGACCTCCGTGGCGAAGATGTTCGCCACGCGGTCCTCGTAGAAGAGCCTGAGGCAGCGGTCGGTGAGGGAGTCCTTCTCGACGCGCTCGGTGAAGGCGTACATCTCCGCGCCGCCGAGCAGGCCCTGCAGCTCGGCGCGGTAGGGGTCGGCAGTGAGGGCGTTCATGAGCGTCGTCTTCCCGGAGAAGAGGTTGCCCATGATGCCGATGTGGAAGTTCCCGGTGGCCATGGGCTGGAATCTTCACGGCGCGCGGCGCGGGGCAACCGGCGGGGCGGCCGCTCTGGTCGGGGGGTGACGCAGGCGGTAACGTCCAGTGTCGCCCAACCACGGGCGGCGCCCGCCGCTTCCCACGCGCCCCGTGCACTTCGAGATCCCGCAGGCCGCCGTCGCGCTGTCGTGGTCGCTGCAGTCCGCGCTGCTCGCGGGCCTGGCGGTGACGAGCGGCGTCCTCGCGATCACATTCCGGCGTTCCGTGATGTGGACGCTCACGGCGACGTTCCTGTGCGCGACGGTTGCGTCGGTGCTGGTGTGGGTCTCGCTCACCTCGGCGTCGCTGGGGATGCCGGAGAGCACCGGCGTCGTGTTCGCCGCGGGCGCGATCGCGCTGGGGCCGGGCGCGGCGGCCGTGCTCATGACGCACATGATTCGCCTGCTGGCCGGGGCGGCGGGCGGGGCGTGGCCGCGCCCGCAGGTGCTCGTGGGCTGGTCGCTCGCGGCGGCGGCGGCGTCCTACGTGGTGTCGCGCGTGGCGTACGTGGAGGCCGATGCGCCGATCGGCGTGATCGGCGCGTTCGGGTCGATCGTCGCGTTCATCGTGTTCTTCGCCATCGGCGTCTACGCGCTGCGGCTGCGCGCGCGGCACCCGGGGCGCGCGAGCGTGTTCCGGCTGTTCGGCGCCGCGCTCATCGCGCTCGCCTTCCGGTCGATCGTGAACCTCGTGATCGCGGCCGTGGCGGTGGCCACGGGCGGCACGCCCACGTTTCCGCCGTTCGCCACCGGCGTGCAGGTGTTCCTGCTGGCGGTGTCGGGCGTGCTGCAGCTCGTGGCGGTGCTCGACGAGGAGCGTGCGCTGGCCGTGCAACAGGCCGAGCAGCTCCGCAACGCGCAGCTCGCGCTCGCGGCCTCGCAGCGGCTCGAGAGCCTGGGACAGATGGCGGGCGCGGTGGCGCACGACTTCAACAACGTGCTCACGGTGATTTCGGTGAGCTCGGAGGCGGCGCGCGCCACCCCGGGAGAAGCGCACGACGAGGAACTCCGCGACATCCACGAGGCGGCGCGACGCGGCCAGGCGCTCACACGCCAGCTCGTGGCGTTCGCCCGTTCGTCGCCGCAGGTGGTGGCGCGGTTCGACGCGGCCGAGCGCACCCGGGAGATGGGTGTGCTGCTGGAGCGCATGGCCGGCCAGCAGACGGAACTCGAGGTGCGTGCCTCCACCGATCCGCAGTGGGTGCAGATGGACGTGACGCAGTTCGAACAGGTGTTGATGAACCTCGTGGCCAACGGGCGCGACGCGGCCGCGCCGGGCGGACACGTGCGGGTGGAGGTGGGCCCGGGCGGCGATCGTCCGGGCGGCGCGCCGGGCGATGACCAGGCGCTCGTGCGCCTCACCGTGCAGGACAATGGCACGGGCATCAGCCCCGACGTGCTGCCGCGCATCTTCGAGCCGTTCTTCTCGACCAAGCGGGCGGGTGAGGGCTCGGGCCTCGGGCTGGCGACGTGCGAGCGCATCGTGCGCGCGGCCGGCGGCCGCATCGAGGTCCGTTCCGAACCGGGGCAGGGCGCCCGGTTCGACGTGTTGCTGCCGCGCGCGAGCTGACCCGGGACGGTCGGTCCTGGCGGCGCCACTGGCTCGGCCGTCCCGGCGCGGCTACGTTCCGCCCGCCGCACCCTCACCCCTCGCAGCCGCCCGGCCATGAAACGCGCCCTCCTCGTCGGCATCGACACCTATAAGGAATGGACCGACCTCGACGGCTGCGTGAACGACGTGGTCGCGGTGGAGAAGCTGCTCGCGCGCCACGCGGACGGCTCGCCCAACTTCCAGTGCCACGTGCTGCGCAGCAACCGCGAGAAGGTCACGCGCAGGGCGTTCACGTCGGCGCTCAATGAGCTGTTCGGCGGCGGCGCCGACGTGGCGTTGCTCTACTTCGCGGGGCATGGCGAGAAGTCGGCGGGCGACGTGGTGCTCCGCACGTACGAGGGCGATGCCGTGGACCCGGGCATCCCGCTCTCGACGATCCTCGGCAAGGTGCAGGAGTCCAAGGCGACCGAGGTGATCATCGTCCTCGACTGCTGCTATTCCGGCGGCGCGGGCGGCGTGCCCGCCCTGGGCGGCGGTGTGGCCCTGATTCGCGAGGGCGTCACGCTGCTCACCGCGGCGCGCAAGGACCAGGTGGCGCGCGAGACGCCGGACGGGCGCGGCCTGTTCTCGTCACTGCTGTGTGCCGCGCTCGACGGTGGGGCCGCGGACGTGTGCGGCGGGGTGAATGCCGCCGGCCTGTACGCGTACCTCTCCGAATCGCTCGGCCCGTGGGACCAGCGGCCCACGTTCAAGGCCAACCTCGACGCGCTGCACGAGTTGCGGCGCTGCGCGCCTGCCGTGCCGGTCGAGGACCTGCGCCGGCTCGCGCGCATCTTCCGCGCGCCGGGCGAGGCCCTGAAGCTCGATCCCTCGTACGAGCCCACGGCCGCCCCGCGCAACGCGAAGCACGAGGCCGTGTTCGCCACGCTGCAGCGTTGCCGCGCCGCGAAGCTCGTCGAGCCGGTTGGCACGCCGCACATGTACGACGCCGCCATGCAGCGGAAGTCGTGCCGGCTCACGCCGCTCGGCCAGCACTATTGGCGCCTCGCCGACGAGGACCTGTTGTGACCGACGGCGGCCCGCCCGCCGCCACGCTCGCGGCGGGCACGCTGGTCGCGGGCCGGTATCGCGTGGCGGGGGAGGTGGGGCGCGGCGGCATGGCCACGGTGTACCGCGCCACCGACACGCAGGCGGGCGGGGCCGACGTCATGGGCGGCGGCGAGGTCGCCGTGAAAGTGCTTCGGCCCGATCTCGCGGCCATGATCGGCGCGGAGCGGTTCGCGCGCGAGGTGCGCATCACGGCGCAACTCGTGCACCCGAACATCGTCCCGATCCTCGATTCGGGAAGCCACGACGGCCTGCCGTTCTACGTCATGCCGCTCATCGTGGGAGAGCCGCTCGACGCCCGCATCCGGCGCGAGCAGATGCTCGGCGTGGACGAGGCCGTGCGGATCGCCATCGCCGTCGCCAACGCGCTGGCCTACGCGCACGGACTCGGGTTCGTGCACCGCGACGTGAAGCCGTCGAACGTCCTGCTCGTCGGCGACCAGGTGTGGCTCGGCGACTTCGGCATCGCGCGCGCCATGACGCTCAGCGGTTCCGAGAGCATCACGGACAGCGGCATCGCGCTGGGCACGGCGAAATACATGAGCCCCGAGCAGGCCGCCGGTGGCAGCGTGGACGCCCGCGCCGACGTGTACAGCCTGGCCTGCGTCCTGTTCGAGGCGCTGGCGGGCGCGCCACCGTTCGCCGGCCCGGCACAGGCCGTCCTCGCGCGCCACGCCCTCGACACGGCGCCGTCGCTGCTCACGATCCGCCCCAGCATCACGCCCGCGCTCGACCGCGAAATCCAGCGCGCGCTGGCCACGGTGCCGGGCGACCGCCACGCCGGCGCGCGCGAATTCGCCGACGCGATTGCCGCCGCCCGCACCGACACGCGTCCGGCCACCGCGTTTGCGACTGGCGTCGCGCGTCCACCGGCCCCCGCGACCACGCGCACCCGGCCCACCACGTTCCACGTCGCCTGGGTCGCCGCGGCCGTCACCGCGCTCGCCGCGGGGGGCGCCTGGTATGCGGCACGCGGCCGCGCGCCGCTCGACGAGCGGCGGGTGATCGTGTTCCCGCTGGCCGCGCCCGAGGGCGCGGGCCTCGCGCCATCGGCCGGCGAGGACGTGGCGACGATC
>CAZKYG010000283.1:0-9023 GCA_964556915.1 uncultured Gemmatimonas sp. | reverse complement strand
CGGGGCCCGTCGCCGCGGCCGAACTGCTGGCCGCCCTCGACGCCGTGCCGACCTACACGGAGGCGACGCTCGAGCTGGCGACGATCCGCCGCGTCACCGGGCGCGCACGCGAGGCCGTCGCACTCCTGGCCGAACTGCTGCAGCGGGACATGTACAACTTCGACGCGCTGATCGCGCTCGGCGAGACGCTGATCGAGCTGCGCCGCATGCCGGACGCGCGCATGGCCTTCGGCCGCGTGCTGGCGTTCGACCCGGACAACGTCGGCGCCCTGTTCTACCAGGGGGTGCTGCTCGCGGAGGACCGGAGGTATCCCGAGGCGATCGCCCTGTGGGACCGCGTCGTCGAGCTGGAGCCGGCCGGCGAGTTCGCACGGCGGGCGCGCCGCGAGGCACGGAGCGCGGCGGACCTGCTCAAGGTGTTCGGGGCGCGCACGCAGCAGATCGAGGCGGTGCAGGCACCGCCCGCCGGCGGCGGCAAGCGCGCGTCGAAAGCCGTGAAGGAGGGCGCGTAGATGGCGATCGAGGGCCCGCTGCGCGAGCTGGGCATCCACGACGTCTTCCAGCTGCTCGACCTGAGCCGGAAGACGGGCACGCTGCACGTGACCTCGGAACTGCGCGACAACTCCGGCCGCGTGCTGTTCCGCATGGGCAAGGTCGTGGGCGCCAACATCAAGAGCAATCCGCACCGCATCGGCGACCTGCTCGTGCGCAAGGGGAAGGCGACCGACACCGACATCACGCGCGCGCTGGCCGCGCAGCGCGACGTGGGCGGCCAGCGCCGGCTGGGCGACTTCCTCATCGACTACGGCGTGATCAGCGCCAAGGAACTGGAACGCGAGGTGCGCGCGCAGATCGAGGCGGTGGTCTTCGAACTGCTCTCGTGGAGTGAGGGGTTCTTCCGGTTCGAGGACGGCGGCACGCCCGAGCACGAGGGGAGCATCGCGCAGATCTCGACGGAGTCGCTGCTCATGGAGGGCGCGCGGCGGATTGACGAGTGGTCGCGGATCGCGGATCGGGTGCCCAGCCTGCAGTGCGTGCCGGTCCTGGCGCCGGTCTCCGAGGACAGCGCACCGCGCATGGACCTCCTGCCGGGCGAGTGGGAGGTGCTGACGATGATCGACGGGACGAAGGACCTCCGGCAGATCTCCGAGGCGCTGCTCCGCTCGGACTTCGACGTCGCGCGCATCGTGTACGGACTCGTGAGCACGGGGGTCGTCGAGCTCAAGGTGCCGCAGCGCCCCACGCGCCGCGTGTCGCGCGCCGTGACGCCCGGCGCCCAGCGCGCCGTGGCCGTCGAGGACACGCCGCCGGACGGCGCGGCCGAGCAGCGGGACGACTATGCGCGCGGCCTCGACGCCCTGCGGATGGCCGACTTCGACAACGTGGTCAAGGCGTGGGCGCAGTTCCTGCAGACGCACCCGTACGACGAGCGATCGCCGCACGTGCGCGGCGGCCTGGACGCCGTGCTCAAGCTCCGCGCGATGCTGGGGGCCCCGTGATCGGCGCCGATGAAATCCGGCTCATGAGCGACGCGCTCGCCGCCGACCCGGCGAGCCTGGTGTTCCTGCCGCTGGGCGAGGCGCTGCGTCGCCACGGCCAGCTCGACCTGGCGTGGCGCGTGGCCCAGCGTGGGGTCGAGCGGCATGCGCAACGCGCCGACGCGCACGACCTCCTCGCGCGCGTGGCCGCCGATCGTGGAGACTTCGACCGGGCGCGCGCCGCGTGGGAGGCCGCGCTCGCCCTGTCGCCCGGGCATCCGGCCGCCCAGAAGGGCCTCGGCTTCCTGCACTTCCAGCAGGGCGCGTTCGTGGATGCCGAGCGGCTGCTGGCGGCGGCGGCTGCGGCGGACCCGGATGACGCGTCGCTCACGACGGCGCTGGAGAAGATCCGGGCCGCCGATCCCTCCGCGCGGCCGACCGTCGCCGTGGCGGCCACGGGCCCGACGCCGCCCCGCGGGTCGGTGGCCGTCCCGGCGCCGCGACGGTCGCGGATCACCCAGGCGCTGGCGGCGCCGATTCCGTTTGCGCCCGCCGCCGTGGACGCGCGCGACGTGTTCGCGACGGTCCTGCAGGACTCTTCGCAGGCCGCGCTGCTGCTCGATGCCGACGGCCTCGTGGTGGCGGGACGGTACCAGGCGGCGGACGGTCGCGACCTCGCGGCCGATGTCGGTGCACAGCTTTCCGGCGTGAGCGACGAAGCCGCGCGGGCGATGCGCCACCTTGGCCTTGGCGCATGGACCCACATCGCCGTGGAGGCGGAGTCGGCGAGCGTGGCGATGGCGCCCAGTGGCAGTGGCGTGCTGCTCGTTGCGGCGCCGCGGAGCGTGCCGCTCGGCTTCGTCCGGCGCATCCTGGAGCGGGCGCTCGAGCGGGCGCGCAAATGGCTGGAGAGCGGAACATGACCCCGTATTCCGCCATGCTCGGCGGCCTCATCCGCCATCGCGGCGTGAAGGGGTGCCTCGTCGTCGGCGAGGCCGACGGCCTGGTCGTGGACTCCACGCTGCAGTTCGGCGTGAACGGCACGACGTTCGCCGCGCTGACGGCGTCGCTGTTCCGCAAGGCGCGACGCGCGGCGCAGGCGGCCGGGTTCGGCGACGCGACGTTCGTGCAACTCGATGCGGAGCAGGGCCGCGTGTGCGCGGTGGGCCGCAACGACCTGGTCCTCGTGGTGGTGGCGGAGCCGCGCGTGAACCTCGGCCTCGTGCGCGTGGACATGCTGAAGGCGGCGGGGGCGCTGTGAAGCTCCAGGTGGCCGCCGACTGGGTGGAGGCGCCGCTCAAGGCGTTCGTCAACGACGCGCGCGCCGAGATCGCCGTGCTCATGCACCCGTCGGGGCAGGTGCTCGGCCAGTACGGCTTCACGCGCTCGGTGGATGTGGTGACGGCGTGCGCGCTTGGTGCGGCCATCTACGCCTCGTCGGGCGAGCTGGGGCGCCAGATGCAGGGCAAGCCGTTCACCGTGATGCATTACGCCGGACCGACCAAGCAGATGTTCCTCGCGCCGGTCGAAGCATCGGGGGGCACGCTGCTCCTGCTCGCCGTGTTCGACGATGAGAGCTCGCTCGGCCTCGTGCAGCTCTACTTCGGGGAGTTCGGCGCGGCGGTCGCGAAGGCCGCGCCGGTGCTGGCAGGAGCGGAAACCGCGCTCGCCAGCGATTTTGAGAAGGAACTCAACAAGAACCTGGCCGCGATGTTCGGGCGGGGCTGACGCTACCCACATGTCTCTCGTCAACTACGCCACGCGCGAGATCACCTGCAAGATCGTCTACTACGGGCCGGGCCGGTCCGGAAAGACGACGAACCTGCACTACATCTACGGGCAGGTGCCGGGCGACCGGAAGGGACAGATGGTATCGCTGGCCACGCAGACCGACCGCACGCTGTTCTTCGACTTCCTGCCGATCGACCTGGGCACGATCTCGGGGTTCTCGACGCGGTTCCAGCTCTACACGGTGCCCGGGCAGGTGTACTACGCCACCACGCGCAAGCTCGTCCTGCAGGGCGCCGACGGCGTCGTGTTCGTGGCCGACAGCCAGTCCCGCCAGCTGGCGGAGAACGTGGAGAGCTTCCAGGACCTGCACGCCAACCTGGCCGAGCACGGCGTGGACGCGCGTGCCGTGCCCCTCGTGATCCAGTACAACAAGCAGGACCTGCCGCGCGACATGATCATGAGCGTCGACGACCTCGACGAGCAGCTGAACTTCCGTGGCGTGCCGTCGTTCCCGGCCGATGCGCTGCACGGCCCCGGTGTCTTCGAGACGCTGCGCGCGATCTCGGAGCTCGTGCTGCGCCGCCTCTCCGGCCGCGAGGGGCGCTGACGATGCGATTCGACGCGCGGTTCACGTTCGACACCCTCGTCGTCGGTGCGGGCAACCGGCTCGCGGCGGCGGCGGCCCGCGCCGTGGCCGAGTCGCCGGGCAGCGTGTACAACCCGCTCTTCGTCTACGGCACGACCGGCCTTGGCAAGACCCACCTCATGGGCGCGATCGCGCACCTCGCGCAGGCCCTGCAGCCCGAGATCGAGGTCGAGTATCTCTCGCTCGACGAGTTCATGGCGCAGATGCACGCCGCGATCTCCGCGGGCCAGCTCGACGCGTTCGGCCGCCGGTACGAGCGGATCGGCCTGCTCCTGCTCGACGACGTGCAGTTCCTCGCCGGCAAGCGGGAGACCCAGGGCGAACTGCTCCGCCTCTTCGAGCGCATGCAGACGCAGGGGCGCCAGATCGTGCTCACCAGCGACCGCCCGCCGTCGGAGATCGACGACGTGGACGACCGCCTCGTGAGCCGGCTGTCGGGCGGCCTCATCGTGGACGTCAGCGCGCCGGACTTCGAGACGCGCGTCGCCATCCTGCGCACGCTGTGCGCCGAGCGGAAGATCGCATTCAAGGACGGCATGCTGGAGGAGCTGGCGCGGTTCGAGTTCTCGAACGTGCGCGAGTTGCAGGGGGCGCTCAACCGGCTCGTGGCGCACCAGGCGATCGGCTATGAGCCAACGCCGCGGCCGAGCCAGGAGCTGCGCCGGAGCGTGAACGAATTCGAGAGCTTCCTCACGGACGTCGCGTCGGCCGTGCAGCAGCACGTGGAGTCCTGGCAGACGCGCGTCCGCGAGCGGATCGCCTACTGGTCCGGCGAGGGATACCGCACCGGCGTGCTGCAGCGCGCCCTCGAGCTGGCGAAGGAGCCGGACGTGGACGGCCTGCTGGCGACGTACACCGCGGCCGTCGAGCACCTGAAGTCGCTGGAGCGGGCGGCGACCGCCGCCGACGAACGGCTCGGGGCGGACCCGGTGTTCCGCGATCCCGAGCGGCTCGCCGAGGCGGAAGACCTGGTCGAGCGCGCGCTGGCGGGCGCCACGCCGCCGTCGGCGCCGAACGGCTCGTTCCAGCGCGACGCGTTCGACGTGGGCCCGTCGAACCAGCTGGCCGCGCACGCCGCCGACGAAGTGGTGGCGAACCCCGGCGGGAAGTACAACCCGCTGCTCATCCACGGGCCCTCGGGCGTGGGCAAGACGCACCTGCTCAACGCGATCGGCAACGCCCTCGCCGAGTCGGGCCCCGCGCCCCGCGTGGTGGGATGCGTGCACGCGCAGAAGTTCATCGACGAGCTGATCGCCGCGATCCAGGGCGGCACGGTGGACCGCTGGCGCACGCGCTACGCCAACGTGGACGCGCTCATGATCGACGACGTGCAGTTCGTGGCCGGCAAGGAGCGCACCCAGGAGGAGTTCTTCGCACTGTTCAACCGGATCGTCTCGGAGGGCAAGCAGATCGTCCTCACGAGCGATCGTCCGCCGGGCGAGATCCCCGACCTGGAGGCGCGGCTCCGGTCGCGGTTCGAGGGCGGGCTCGTGGTGGCGATCCAGGCCCCCGACCGGTCGCTCCGCGAGCGGCTGTTCGCGCGGTACCTGGAACAGGCCGGGCGCCCCGCGCCGCCCGAGCTGCTGCACACGCTCGCCGAGCCCACCGTGCAGAGCGTGCGCGAGATCATCGGCGTCGTGAACCGGCTCGGCGCTGTGGCCGACGCGGGGAACACGCCGCTCACGTCGCAGCTGGCACGGTCGGAGCTCGGGATGCCGACGCCGCTCGCGGGCGTGCCCGCCGTGCAGCGCTCGCGCGCCACGCGCGACGCGTCGTTCCTCGACCCCGAAAAGGTGGTCTGGGAATGGCCCGACGTCACGGCGCGCATCATCGAGGAGTTCCGCTAAATGGCGATCAAGGGCAGCCTCGCCGAAGCGTCCCTGCCGGACGTGCTCCAGCTCCTCGCGATGGGGAAGAAGACCGGGTGCCTCTCGGTCACGCACCGGAACAACTTCGGGTCGATCTACTTCGACAAGGGCAAGATCTCGTACGCGGCCATCGTGAACCGCCGCGACCGCATCGGCGACATCCTCGTGAAGGCCGGGACGATCTCCGCGAGCCAGCTCGACCAGGCGATCAAGGCGCAGGACAAGATGCGCGACAAGCGCCTCGGCGAGATCCTCGTGGACCTCGGCATCGTCTCGCGCGAGCAGTTGCACCAGCAGATCCGCATCCAGATCGAGGAAGCGGTGTACTTCCTGTTCACGTGGAATGAGGGCGCGTTCAACTTCGAGGCCGATATCCTGCCCGAACAGCAGGATTTCCTCGTGTCCATCAATCCCGAGTCGCTGCTGCTCGAGGGCGCGCGCCGCGTGGATGAGTGGAGCCTCATCGAGAAGAAGATCCCGTCGTTCGACACGGTGTTCGAGCTGGACCGGCAGCGCCTCGACGCCAGCGGCGCGCAACTCACGACGGAGCAGGAGACGATCCTGCCGCTCATCGACGCGCAGCGCGACGTGACCCGCATCATCGAAGACTCCGGCCTCGTCGAGTTCGAGGTGGGCAAGGCCCTGTACGGGCTCGCCACGGCCGGGTTCCTGCACCGGATCGGGCGGTCCCGGACGCCGGCGACGGCGGTGGCCACCGACGCGCGCGTCGAGGAGCATCGCAACCTGGGCATCGCGTTCTACCGGACCGGCATGCTCGACGAGGCCGCGCGGGAGTTCCGGCGCGTCACCGAGCTCCGCCCCGGCGACCTGCAGGCGCGGTTCCTCCTCGGCGTGGCCAACCTGCGCATGGGGCGCAACGACGCGGCCGTCGCGGACTTCGAGCAGGCGTCGCACGCGCGGTCGGCCCCGGCGGCCGTGTTCCACAACCTCGCCTATGCGCTCGAGCGGCTCGGCGAGACGGCCAAGGCGCGCGAGGCCCTCGCCGAGGCGTTGCACCGCGGCGGCGACCGCGACCCGCGCGTGCACACGTCCATGGGCGTGCTCGCGCTGCGCGACGGCGCGCTCAGCGCCGCGGAGGCGGCCTTTGCCACGGCGCGTTCGCTTACGGGCAACAAGCAGCCGTCGGCCGCGTGGTACCACTTTACGGCGCTCACGGCCGCGCTCGGCGGCGGGCTCGACCGCGCCGTCGGGTTGCTCCAGGAGGCGGTCGCCACGTATCCGGCGTCGGCCGTGCTCTACAACAACCTGGCGGTGGCGCTCGAGCGCAAAGGGCGCATGGACGCCGCCCTCGAGGCCGCCGAGCGCGGGGCCGCCGAAGACCCGGGCATTCCGCAGCTGCACAAGAATGTCGGCGACCTCCAGTACCGGCTCGGCGCGTTCGACGAGGCGTTCGATGCCTACATGCGCGCCGTGAAGTACAACGAGGCGCTCGGCAGCGACGTGTGGCTCAAGCTCGGCAACATCCGCCTGCGGCGGCGCGAGCGGCAGGCGGCCATCGAGTGCTGGGAGCGGGCGCTGCAGATTGATCCGGGCAACCCGATCGTCAAGCAGAACCTGCAGGCGGCGAGGGGCGAATGAATTCGATGCGGGCAGGGGACCGTCGAGCGGCGCGATGATTGACGCGGACCGGGAGGCTCACGACTTCTTCGCGCTCACGGAACAGATCGTCCGGGAGCGCGGACTGGCCGTGCGCAGCTACAAGCGCGGGTGCCTGGAGCGGCGCATCGCGGCGCGCATGCGCGCGCGCGGCGCGCCGGACTATGCCGCGTACGCCCGGATCCTCCGTGACGATCCCTCCGAATACGACGAACTGCTCGACGCTCTCACGATCAACGTCACGCACCTGTTTCGCGACGCCGACGTCTGGGAGGCGATCGCCACGCGCGTGCTGCCCGAGCTGTGGGCGCGCCCGGGGCACACCGTGCACACGTGGATTGCCGGCTGCGCGAGCGGCGAAGAGGCGTACACGATGGCGGCCCTGTGGCACCGGTTCGTCGAGGCGCGCGGCGAAGGGGACCGGATCGGGCGCGTGCGCATCACCGCCACCGACCTCGACCCCGGCGCGCTCCAGGTGGCCGCGCGGGGGCGCTACCCGCGCGAGGCGTTCCGCGACACGCCGGTGGACGTGCGCACGCGCTACTTCTCGCCGGCCGAGCCGCACACGGCCGCGCCGGAACTGCGCCAGCTCGTCACGTTCGAGCGGGGCGACCTCCTCGCGAGCGCGCTCCCGGCCGGTACCGTGCAGCTCATCACGTGTCGCAACGTGCTGATCTACTTCGACAAGCCGTCGCAGGACGCGGTGTTCCGCCGTTTCCGCGACGCGCTCGCCCCGGGCGGCTACCTGGTGGTGGGCAAGGCCGAGGCCATCCTCGGTGAGTCGCGCCACCTGTTCGAGGCCGTGGACCACCGGGTGCGCCTCTTCCGGAAGCCGGCATGACGGAACTTCGCGTCGCGATCGCGCGACATGCGGTGGTCCGCGCCCCGGGCCGCCTGGTGTGCGTCGGCGTCGGCTCGTGCGTCGTGATCACCATGTTCGACGCCGCGGCCGGCGTTGGCGCGCTGGCGCACGTGCTGCTGCCCGAGGAGACGGACGGCACGGCGACGGGTCACCCGGCGCGATTCGCGAGCACCGCGGTGCCGCTCCTCGTGAGTGCGCTCAAGGCGCGCGGCGCGGATGGCCCGTACGTGGCCAAGCTTGCGGGCGGGGCGGCGCTCTTCGCGGACGTGCTCACCACGCAGGGCCGCATCGGCGAGCGGAACATTGCGGCGGCGCGCGCGGCGCTCGCGCGCGCCGGGATTCCGATCGCGGGTGAGGACGTGGGCGGCACGAGCGGCCGGTCGATCGTGTTCGATGTGGACACCGGGAAGGTGGCGGTCCGGCTCGCCGGGGGCGACACCCGTGTCATCTAGCGCACCCGGCACGCCGCGGCCGCGCACGGTGCTCATCGTGGACGACAGCGCGCTCATCCGCGCGGTGCTGCGCGACCTGGTCGGCGGGATTCCCGGCTTCGAGGTGATCGGCACCGCCTCCGACGGACGCGAGGCGATGGACGCCGTGCGCGCGCTGCGGCCCGATATCGTCACCCTCGACGTGGAAATGCCGGGGATGGGCGGGCTCGACACGCTCGACGCCATCATGCGCACGGCGCCGCGCCCCGTGGTCATGCTGAGCGGCGCCGAGACCGACGGCGGCGTGGACCTCACGCTGCGCGCCCTCGAACTCGGCGCCGTCGAGTTCGTGCGCAAGGGCGATGGCCACGACGGCGATGGCATGGAGGC
>CAZKYG010000282.1:0-2536 GCA_964556915.1 uncultured Gemmatimonas sp. | reverse complement strand
CAACACGGTTGTCGTGAATCCGCCGGAATGGGCGCAGCTCACCTGCTCGCTGATGGCCGATATTGCCCACGAGGCTGGCGTGCCGGCGGGCGTCTTCAACGTCGTGCAGGGCATCGGCGAGGAGGCCGGCGCGGCGCTGGTCGCGCATGAGGACGTCGACCGGATCAGCTTCACCGGCTCGACTGACACCGCCCGCCTGATCGGCCAGGCGGCCGCCCGGACGATCACGCCGGTCAGCTTCGAACTCGGCGGCAAGTCGCCCTTCGTGGTGTTCGCCGACGCCGACCTCGACGCCGCGGCCCTGACCATCGCCGGGCAATACAACAATGCCGGCCAGGTCTGCCTCGCGGGCACCCGGATCCTGGTGGAGAATTCCATCGCCGAGGACCTGCTGGCGCGCGTGCGCAAGCAGGTCGAGGCCAGCAAGGTCGGCGACCCGCGCGAGGCCGGCACGCGCATCGGTCCGCTGATCCACCCCGAGGCATTCCAGCGCGTCAACGGTTTCGTGGAGCGCGCCTTTGCCGATGGTGCCCGGCCGCTGTGGGGCGGCAAGCCGCATGCGTTCGGCGATCTCTATTTCCAGCCGACGCTGCTGACCGGTGTGCGGCAGGACATGGAAGTGGTGCAGCGCGAGGTGTTCGGTCCCGTGCTGACCTGGCAGACCTTCACCGGGGAGGACGAGGTCGTCGAGATGGCGAACGGCACGAAATACGGCCTTGCCGCCATGGTTTTCACCCGCAACGAGGCGCGGGCCTGGCGGATCGCCGACCAGCTGGTCGCCGGCAGCCTCTGGGTCAATTGTTTCTTCGTCCGCGACCTGGCGGCGCCGTTCGGCGGCTCGCGCAACTCGGGCATCGGTCGCGAAGGCGGCGACTGGAGCATGGACTTCTACTGCGACATCAAGAACGTCTCGGTCCTGAAAAACTCGTTCGCCGGCTGAGTGGCACCAGTCCGACGTCGTGAAATGGACCTTCAACGCGGCGAGTGCATCGCGGTAAGTGACCGGCGCCCGTCGCGGAGGGGTGAACATGTCTGAGCGTGCCGATACCGAAACTGCCAGCTTTGCCGTCACCGGGCGCAACCGCGTCCGGCGGCTGCACGAACGCGGCCGTTACGACAAGGCGAGCGTCTACGAGATCCTCGACTCGGCGATGATCTGCCATATTTCCTATGTCATCGACGGCCAGCCCTACTGCACGCCGACCGCGTTCTGGCGCGAGGGCGATCACCTGTATTGGCACGGTTCGTCCGCCAGCCGGATGCTGCGGACCCAGAAGCCGGGCCTGCCGGTCTGCCTGACGGTGACCCATCTCGACAGCCTGGTGCTCGCCCGTTGCGGCTTCAACCATTCGGTCGACTACCGCTCGGCGATGTGTTTCGGGACGGCGCACATCGTCGACGATCCGGCGGAAAAGGCCACCTTGCTCGACCGCATGATCGACCGGTTCTATCCCGGCCGGGCGGCAACCCTGCGCCCCGGCACCGTGCAGGAGCTGAAGGCGACGACGGTGATCGGCATGACGATCGAGGATGCCTCGGCCAAGATCCGGTCCAAGGGCGTGGCCGACGAGGAGGAGGACTACGCCTTGCCGATCTACGCCGCCCGCATCCCCGTGCGGACGGTGATCGGCGACGTCGAGCCGTGTGTCCGCATGCCTGCCGGGGTGCAGCGGCCGGAAGGGCTTGCCGGTTTCGCGCCGGGCCGTCGGCTGGACGTGGTCATGCGCGACAATCAACGTCGGACATGCACGTCCTGATGTGCGGCAGTGGCCATGCCGGCGCCGACGCGGCGGCACCGGCAGCGGCAGGCCCTGGCGCCGGTCCGGCCGATCTATGATGTGCTCATCCGATATCGAAGCCAGACGATGCCGCCGGACAGCAGCTCATGCGACAGGAGTTCCAGTCGGCACCGGGATCCCAGGGAATCGGCTTCGCCGCCGTCGATGTCGAAGACGGCCGGTGTGCCCGTCAGGCCGTCCACGGCCGGAACGAGCAGCAGGCTGAGTTCGTCGACCATGCCGGCCCGCAGCATGGAACCATTGATGCGGCCGCCGCCTTCGACCAGCAGTCGCTCGATGCCGAACTGCTTGCGCAGCTTGCCGAGCAGGAGGGGAAAATCGACCGTGGCGCGCCCTGCGAAGACATACGACTGTCCGCCGGCCCGCAGCGCGCGCAGGTGGCTGTCGGGGACCGATTCGGTCAGTGCGACGATGACGTGGTCGCCTTCGATGTCGTTCCGTGCTCCCCAGTCGAGACGCCCGTGAGCGTCCAGCGCCACGGCGAAGCTGCGCGCGTCCGTGCGGGCGACGTGATCCTTCCGAGGCACGGGCACACCGTCATCCTCGGGTCTGCGGGCCAGCGGTGCCGCGCTGTCGGCGTACCCCTGCATCGTGACCCGGCCACACATCCACGCCTGGCCGGCCAGCCGGTTGTGGATGGTCTCGTAGTGCCTGTCCGGCGGCGCCATCTTCCATCGACGGGATTTGATGCGGCCGTCGACGGCGCTCGTCATATGGCAGACAACGTAGGGTCGGTC
>CAZKYG010000281.1:0-27318 GCA_964556915.1 uncultured Gemmatimonas sp. | reverse complement strand
CCAACAAGAAACGGTTCCCGAACCTCACGAAGATCGTCGTCGCGGGACACTCGGCCGGCGGGCAGGTCGTCACGCGGTACGAGATGGCCAACAAGGTGCACGACACGCCGGGCGTCGCGATCACGTATGTGGTCGCCAATCCGTCGAGCTATGCGTGGCCCGTCGCCGACCGACCGCTGCCCACGGGCAATGCGGATCCGAATGACGCGTACAAGGAGGCACTCGGCCCCAATGGCGAGAAGGTGAACGCCGACTTCTCCTACGGGCCGTTCGACGCGAGCAGGGCGCGCAACTACAACAGGTGGCCGGCGGGCCTCGACAGCCTGTCGGGCTACACCGGCTCGATGACGCCGGACCAGCTGCGCCGGCAGCTCATCGAGCGCCCCACGACGTACCTGCTCGGCCAGGTCGACGTGCTGCCACTGGGCGGCTTCGATGCGTCGCCGACGGCGATGGCGCAGGGACCCACGCGTCGCGCGAGAGGCGAGGCCTTCTTCAAGTACATCACCGACGTGATGGGCGCGAAGCACTCGAAGGCGATCATCGTGCCGGAGTGCGGCCACAACGACCGGTGCATCTTCACGACCAACGTCGTATTTGGCGCCATCTTTCCGTAGCGAGTCCGGTCTAGGGCTGGCGCGCCTCGTACACCACGCGCCCGCCGACCACCGTCAGTCTCACGGCCGTGAGCCCGATGGTTTCGGGCGGCGCCTTCGTGAGGTCGCGGTCGAGGAGCACGAGGTCGGCGAGCATGCCGGTGCGGATCATGCCCACGTCGTGCTCCTGGAACCCGGCGTACGCGGCGCCCCGGGTGTAGGCGCGGAGGGCCTCCTCGACGGTGATCTTCTGCTCGGGAATCCAGCCGCCGGGGTGCTTGCCGTCGAGCGTGCGTCGCGTGACGGCTGCCTGGATGCCCTCGAGCGGCGTGGGCGGCGCGACGAACCAGTCGCTGCCAAAGGCGAGCCTCGCGCCGTGCTCGAGCAGCGTGCGGAACGCATAGGTGCCCTTCGCGCGTTCGGGGCCGATCACGGTCTCCGCCCACCGCCCATCGTCGATCGCGTGGTAGGGCTGCATGCTCGCGATCACGCCGAGCTTCGCGAAACGCGGGAAATCCGGCGGCGCGATGTGCTGGGCATGCTCGATCCGGAACCGGCGGTCGCGTGGGCCGTTCTCCTGCTCGACGCGCTCGTAGATGTCGAGCTGCGTGCGGATCGCGCGGTCGCCGATGGCGTGGACGATCACGCGCAGCCCGGCGGCGTCGGCGCCCTTCGTCCACGCGTAGAGGCTTTCCGGCGGCGTCACGAAGAAGCCGCTGTCCTTCGGCGAGTCGGTGAACGGGGCGAGCATCGCGGCCGTGTGCGAGCCGAGCGATCCGTCCACGAAGCCCTTGAGGCCGTCGAAGCGGAGCCACTCGTCGCCGACGCCGTCGGCCTTCACCGTGTCGCGGAGCCGTGCCCACGTGGCGAGCGGCACCTGCGCGACGATGCGGGTGCGGAGGCGCTTCGCGGCGCGCGCGCGCCTGAACACCGTGAGGTCCTCCCACGTGCCCATGTGGTGCACGCTGGTCACGCCCTTGCTCGCGACGTAGGTCATCGCCGTGTCGAGGATCGCGTCCCACTCGGCGTCGGTCGGTGCGGGGATGACGCGCGCCACGAGATCCTGCGCGTTGTCCTTGAAGATGCCCGTCGGCTCGCCGTGCGCGTCGCGGACGATCGTGCCGCCCTCGACGTCCTTCGTGTCGCGCGTGACGCCCGCGGCGCGCAGCGCCGCGGTGTTGGCGAGGTTCATGTGGCCGTCGAGCCGGTTGATCCAGACCGGATTGTCGGGCGTCACCGAGTCGATCCACTGGCGGGTGGGCAGCTCGCCGCCCCAGAGCTGGTGGTCCCAGTCGCCGTTCGTGATCCACGCGCCCTTCGGCAACGTCTTTGCGTGAGCCGCGACGCGCCGGATGAACTCCTCGCGCGTGGCGGCGTCGCGCAGGTGCACCGAGCGCAACGCACGGCCGCCGTCGAGGACGTGCACGTGGCTGTCGATGAACCCGGGGACGACCATCCCGCCCTGCGCGTCGATGACGCGCGCATCGGGCGAGCCGGCTGCGAGCGCGACGACCTCCGCCGTCCGGCCAACGGCGAGGATGCGCTCGCCCGATGTGGCGATGGCTTCCGCCCAGGGCGCGGCGGTGTCGCCCGTCCAGATGCGGGCGTTGACGATGGCGAGGGTCACCGGCGGAGTCTCCGTGCGGCCGCAGGCCGCAATGCAGGCTGCCACAAGGGCGAGGAACGCGCGTGCGCGGGTCATCGCTTGAGGATCAGGGGAATGATCGTGAGCGGGTCGGCCGCGAGATCCTGCTCGAGGCGGCCGAGGGTCGTGCCGCCGCGCCGCAGGGTCACGGCGATCCGCTGTCCGGGCGCGGCGGCGTCGGTACACACCTGCAAGAGGCCGTCCTCGTGCGTGCGGCCCCGTGCGACCTGCGCCCATCCGGTGCGGGACGCGGGCGACGCGATTTCCACCACGTACTCGACGTCGGCGACCGGCTGCCGCCGGGCATCGAGTACGCGCGCGAGCACCATCGTCTGATCCGTGGCGGGGCGTCCCCCGGCCGGGCGACGCCCGCCGCGGCACCGGAGGCCGACCCATTCCTCCAGGCTCGGGGCAACAAGCGTGGCGTGGACGACCGAGTCGCGGGCCGCGATGAAGGCGAGCGTGGTCGGGATGCTGTCCATGTGCAGGCGCTCGAGCCGCTTCTCCCTGGCGACGACGAGATACGGACCGGGCAGCAGATCGCGCACCGCGAACGTGCCGGCCGAGTCCACCAACGCGCCGTAGGACGTCCCGGCCAGGTAGAGCAGGCGGCCCACCGCGGGTGCGCCATCGAGCGCGCGCACGCCGGCCGCGAGCGCGCCGAGGTGTGCGTCGAAGCGGGTCCCGTCTTCCCACGCCGCGTGCGCAACTTCGCCTCCAGACGCCGCGATGGCGGGCACGAGGCGTACCCGACTGACCAGTCCGTCGCGCCACCCCGTGTCGACGACGGTCGTGGGCAATCGCAGTCGCCACCGGTCCAGGAACACCACGCCGTTCGGGAGGTCGGTGAATGACACGGTGCCGCCGGTGCCCGTGCCCGCCGCGGCGCGGTCGAGGTTGGTGTACCTGAACACGATGTCCCGGATGCCGCGCGCCACGGTGTCCACCCAGAGCACTCCGTCGATGTCCACGCGGCCCGGCTGCCGATCGGCGGGCGAGAAGCCGAGGCCGACTTGCGTCGGGCGCGCGCCGTCACGGTCGGCGATCCGGAAACAGTAGCCGTTCCCGAATGCCGGATCGAGCAGCACCTCGGCATCCGGAGCGGAGAAGTAGCGGCGGCCCGCGCTGTCATCGGAAAACCCGTACTGGAGGAACCGCGACGCATCGAACGGCGCGCGGTACGCATTTGCCGTGCGTGACACCGAATCGACGACGATGACCTGGCTCTCGACGTCGTCGGAGACGCCGCGCATCGTCTGCCGGTACGCAATGCGCACGATTGCCGCGGGCTTGGCCTCGCGCGCGACGAGGCCGGCCAGCAACCCGGCCCGCGCCTGCTCCCAGAGTCCGTACGCCTGTTCCGCGTCGCGCCGCTTCGGGCACTGCAGCGCGCGCACGCGCGCGGGCTCGAGGAACGTGGGGATCATGGTCAGCGCGACGTCGACGCGCACCGTGCCATCGGCGCCGACGGCAGGGATCGCCGCTTCGTTCGGGCGGAATCCTATGCGAATGACGCGCACCCTGGCTGCGCCCGCAGGCAGCGGGGCCGACCACGTACCGGTCTCGTCCGCGATCGTCCGGGTCTGGACCGCGCCGGACGAGTCGAGCACCGCGACGACCGCCCCCGGGATCGGGCGTCGGCCGCCAGCCTCGACGACCGTACCCCGGAGCACGGTCGACTGGCCCTGCGCCGCGCTCCCCGCGACGGCCGCGGCCACGGCGATGGCGATCCGCATTGGGGTGTGGCGGGACATGAGCATCCGAGGTCGGGGGAATCCGGGCGAATGTAGCGCCGCGCAAACGCGGGTGGGACTCGCGACGCGCGCACGGGATTTCCGCAGGCGGCGTCGGTGGTTTCCCGCGCATCCGCCACCGGGCATTCCCGACACCGGGATCCGCACCGGCGCCGTAACGTGCGGCCATCGTGCCGCCTGGACGCGGCGCTCACCGGAGGGTGGATGGCACCGCATGTACTCGTGGTCTACGGCACCAGTTACGGCCAGACCGCGCGTATCGCCCGTCGCATCGAATCCGAACTCGCCGATCGCGGGTTCCGCGTCAGCGTGTTCGACGTCGCCGACCTGCCGCGCACGCTGCGGCTCGACGCGTTCGACGGTGTCCTGGTCGGCGCGTCACTGATCGTGGGCGGATATCAGCGCACAATCCGGGCCTTCGTGCGGCGCCATGTGGTCGCCCTCAACAGCATGCCGAGCGGCTTCTTCGCGGTGAGCGGCTCGGCGGGGAGCGCCAATCCCGCCGAGCGCGCCGAGGCGCGGAAGATCGCCAGCGCCTTCCTCGCGCACGTCGGGTGGCGTCCGACCGTCTGCGCGTCGATTGCCGGGGCCATTCGCTTCACGCAATACAACGTGGTGTTGCGGCAGGTCATGAAGCGGATCAGCCGCAAGGAGGGCGTGTCCACTGACACGTCGCACGACCACGAGTACACGGACTGGTCGCAGGTCGCGCAGTTCGCGGCCTCGTTCTCGTTTCGCGTGCTCGTCAATCCGGCGCACGTCGCCGCGGTTCCCGCTTAACCGCGGGCGAACCGGAGCTGAGGCGCGTGCCGCCGGCAGGTCGCGGGCGGCAGGCCGGGTCCGCGCGGTCAGCCCGCGGCGAAGCGCTTGCGGGCCGAATCGACGGCGGCGGCCAGAGCCTCGACGTCGCCGGCATCGTTGTAAACGTAGAAACTGGCGCGCGTCGTCGCGTGCACGCCGAGCGCACGCATGAGTGGCTGCGCGCAGTGGTGCCCCGCGCGCACGCACACGCCGTCGGCGTCGAGCAGCTGGGACAGGTCGTGCGGATGGACGTTCTCGAGGGTGAAGCTCACCACGCCTCCCCGTGCGCCGGCCGCCGGACCGAGCACCGTCACCCCGGGAATCGCGGCGAGCCGTTCCATGGCCAGCGCCGCGAGTCCGCGCTCGTGCGCGATCACCCGGTCCATGCCCAGCGTCGCGAGGTAGTCACAGGCGGCCGCCAGCCCCACCGGGCCCTCGACGTTCGGGGTGCCGGCCTCGAACTTGTGCGGCAGCACGTTCCACGTCGTGTGCGTGTCGCCGACGTAGGCGATCATGTCGCCGCCCATCTGGTACGGCGGCATCGCTTCGAGCAGGTCGCGCCGCATCACCACGCCACCGATGCCCATCGGGCCCAGCATCTTGTGGCCGCTGAACGCGTACGCGTCCACGGTGAGCGAATCCACCGCGAGGTCCAGGTGCGGCGCTCCCTGCGCGCCGTCGCACACGGCCAGCGCGCCGACCCGGTGTGCGATACGGACGATCTCGGCGACGGGATTCACCGTGCCGAGGGCGTTCGAGACGTGGCCGAACGCCACCACCTTCGTGCGCGGCGTGACCGCCGCCTCGAGCGCGGCCATGTCGAGCACGCCGCCCGGTGCCAGCTCCGCGATCACGAACTCCGCGCCCGTTTCGCGGGCCAGCGCCTGCCAGGGGACGAAGTTCGCGTGGTGCTCCAGGCGCGTCACGACGATGCGGTCGCCGCGCGTCACGTTGGCGCGGCCCCATGCCGATGCGACGAGGTTGAGCCCCTCGGTCGTCCCCCGCGTGAAGATCAGCGTGTCCGCGTCCGCAACGCCGAGGAACTTCGCGATCCGCACGCGGGCCGCGTGATAGGCGTCCGTCGCGGCGGCCGAGAGGCGGTACGCGCCACGGTGCGGGTTCGCATTCGATGTCTCGTAGTACCGGCGAATGGCCTCGAGCACGACTGCCGGCTTCTGCGTCGTGGCCGCCGAGTCGAGGTAGTGGAGGCGCGGATTCGCGGCCAGCAGCGGGAAGTCCGCGCGCGGCGCCAGCGCACGCTCCGACGCCAGACCATCGACCATCGACGCGGTCAGGCGAGCGTCCCGGCCCGCGCCAACGGTCGCGCGGCCGCTCATCGCGGGCACACCGCGGCGCCGCCTGCCGGCATCACGCACCCTCCCCGTCGGCGCCCCGCCCATCGTCGGTCGTCACCTGGCCGCCGCCGTCGAGCGCCGACTTCATGGCGTGCCATGCGAGCGAGGCGCACTTCACGCGGAGCGGGAAACGCGACACGCCCGCGAGCGCCTTCAGCGAGCCGACATCGGCGCCGGTCGGGTGGCCCGTCACCAGCGCGTGGACATCGTCGAAGAGTCGCTCGGCCTCGGCGCGCGTCTTGCCCTTGACGGCCTGCGTCATCATCGACGCGCTCGCCTTGCTGATCGCGCACCCCTGACCCTTGAACGAGACGTCGGCCAGCGTGTCGCCGTCGATCTTCACCCAGACCTTGAGCTGGTCGCCGCAGAGCGGATTCATGCCTTCCGCGCTCGCCGTCGCGTCATCCATCTCGCGGAAATTCTTCGGCCGGCGGTTGTGGTCGAGGATGATGCTCTGGTAGAGCTCGTCGAGTTCGGCGGACATCGTCGTGCCGGTTACCGCTGCTCCGTGTGCGTGAAGCGCTCGAAGGCGATCCGCTCGAGGCCATCCCGCAGGGCGTCGAGCTCGACCGTCTCCAGCACTTCGGCCGCGAACGCATACGTCAGCAGCGCACGCGCGTTCTCGGCGCCAACGCCGCGGCTCTTGAGGTAGAAGAGCGCGAGCTCGTCCAGCCGCCCCACCGTCGCGCCGTGCGTGCACTTCACGTCGTCGGCGAAGATCTCCAGCTGCGGCTTGGTGTCCACGCGTGCCGCGGGCGACAGGAGGAGGGCGTGGTTCGTCTGCTTGCCATCCGTCTTCTGCGCCTGCGGGTCCACGAACACCTTGCCGTTGAACACGCCATGCGCGTCGCCGTCGAGGATCCCCTTGTAGAGCTCGCGGCTCGCGCAGCCCGGCGCGATGTGCTCGACGAACGTCTGGTGGTCGGCGTGCTGCGATCCGTCCACCAGGTACAGCCCGTTGAGCCGGACCTCGGCGCCGTCACCCGCCAGCTTCGTGTAGATGTTCGTGCGCGAGAGCGCGGCGCCCGAGGCGTAGCTGAACGAATGGAAGAGCGAGTCGCGTCCCTGCGTGACCTGCATCGTTCCCACGTGGAAGGCTTCGCGACTCTCGCGCTGCACCTTGTAGTGGTGGAAGCGGCCGCCAGTGCCCACGACCGCTTCGCCCACGGCGTTGGTGAAGTACTCGATGCCCTTCTGCGAGAGATAGTTCTCGACGATCGCGAACTCGGCGAGCGGCTCGACGATCACGAGCAGGCGCGGCGTGAGCATCGCGCCGGCGGCCTGCGCGTCCACCGCGTGCACGATGTGCAACGGCGCCGCCACCTTCGCGCCGCGTGGCACGTGGACGACGATCCCGTCCTGCGCGAACGCCGTGTTGAGGGCGGTGAATGCCTGCGCATTCCAGGCGGCCAGCCTGCCGAGGTGCGCGGAGAGCACGTCCGGCGCATCCTTGAGCGCGGCGGCAAGCGTCATCACGCGCGCGTCGCCCGATCCCGCGAGGGACGAAAGCGACGGCTCGAACCGTCCGTTGACGAACACCGCGCGCGGCCACGACGCATCGCCGACCGCATCGGCCAGCAGGTCGGCCGGCGCCGCCGCGGGCGCCTTGGGCAGCCGGAACGTCCGCTCCGCGATGGGCGTGACGCTCGTGAAGTGCCAATCCTCGTTTCGCGTGGTCGGGAAGCCGATCGCGCTGAACTCGGCGTGCGCCGCCTTGCGGAGGTCAGCGAGCCACGAGGGCGCGCTGCCCGCGCCCTCGAGCGCGGCGAAGGCTTCGGCGTACTTCGTGGTGCCGGTCACGCCGCCTCCAGCACCCAGTCGTAGCCGCGCGCTTCGAGCTCGAGCGCCAGTTCCTTCCCGCCCGACTTCACGATCCTGCCGCCCGCGAGGACGTGCACGTGGTCGGGCACGATGTAGTTGAGGAGGCGCTGGTAGTGCGTCACGACGATGGTCGCATTGTCCGGGCGCCTGAGGGCATTCACGCCGCCGGCCACCACCCGGAGCGCGTCGATATCCAGGCCGGAGTCCGTCTCGTCGAGGATCGCGAGCCTGGGCTCGAGCACGGCCATCTGCAGGATCTCGTTGCGCTTCTTCTCGCCGCCGGAGAATCCGGTGTTCACCGACCGGTGCAGCATCGCCGGATCCATGTCCACGACCTTGAGCTTCTTTTCCATCAGGTCGAGGAACTCCATCGGGTCGATCTCTTCCTCGCCGCGCGCCTTGCGGACCTCGTTGTAGGCGGAGCGGAGGAAGTACGCGTTCGTCACGCCCGGGATCTCGACCGGATACTGGAACGCGAGGAACACGCCTTGCTGCGCCCGCTCCTCGGGAGCGAGGTCGAGCAGGTCCTGCCCGGCGTACGTGATGGAGCCGCCGGTGACTTCGAACCCGGGGTGTCCCGCGATCACCTGCGCGAGCGTGGACTTGCCGGAGCCGTTGGGACCCATGATGGCGTGCACCTCGCCGGCGTTCACCGTGAGGGAGATGCCCTTCAGGATTTCCTTCTCGCCTGCGGTGGCGTGGAGATTGTCGATTTTCAGCATTGCCGTGTGATGTCGTGTGGGCTCGGCAGTGGCGGTCAGCCGACCGATCCTTCGAGCGTGATGCCGAGGAGTTGCTGCGCCTCGAGCGCGAACTCCATCGGCAGTTCCTTGAACACTTCCTTGCAGAATCCCGCCACGATCAGCGAAATCGCGTGCTCGGCCGAAAGCCCCCGCGCCTTGCAATAGAAGATCTGGTCCTCGCCGATCTTCGACGTGCTGGCTTCGTGCTCCGTGGTCGAGCTGTTGTTGGCGACCTCGATGTACGGGAACGTGTGGGCGCCGCACCGGTTGCCGATCAGCATCGAGTCGCACTGCGTATAGTTCCGCGCGCCCTCGGCCTTCGGCAGCACTTGCACCCGGCCTCGATACGAGTTCTGCCCCTCGCCGGCGCTGATCCCCTTCGAGATGATCGTGCTCTTCGTGTTCTTCCCGATGTGGATCATCTTCGTGCCCGTGTCGGCCTGCTGCTTGTTGTTGACCACGGCCACGGAGTAGAACTCGCCGGTCGAGTTGTCGCCCTGCAGCACCACGCTCGGATACTTCCAGGTGATCGCCGAGCCGGTTTCGACCTGCGTCCACGAGATCTTCGCGTTCGTCTTCGCCTTGCCGCGCTTCGTCACGAAGTTGTAGATCCCGCCCTTTCCGTCCTTGTCGCCGGCGTACCAGTTCTGGACCGTGCTGTACTTGATCTGGGCGTTGTCGAGCGCCACAAGCTCGACCACCGCCGCGTGCAGCTGGTTCGTCGAGCGCTTCGGCGCCGTGCAGCCCTCGAGGTAACTCACGTACGCCCCCTCATCGGCCACGATCAGGGTGCGCTCGAACTGGCCCGTCTCCGCGGCGTTGATCCGGAAATAGGTCGACAGCTCGATCGGGCAGCGGACGCCCTTCGGCACGTAACAGAAGGAGCCGTCGCTGAAGACCGCCGAGTTGAGCGCCGCGAAGAAGTTGTCGCTGTACGGCACCACGGACCCGAGGTACCGCTGCACAAGCTCCGGATGGTGGTGCACCGCCTCGTTGAACGAGCAGAACACGATGCCGTGCTTCGACAGCTCCTCCTTCATCGTCGTGCCCACGGAAACCGAGTCGAAGATGGCGTCCACGGCAACGCCCGCGAGCAACTTCTGCTCCGTCAGGGAAATGCCAAGCTTCTGGTACGTCGCCAACAACTCGGGATCCACTTCGTCGAGCGACTGCAGCGGCTTCACGCTCCTGGGCGCGGAGTAGTATCGCGCCGCCTGGTAGTCGATCGGCTCGTACGTCACGTTCGGCCAGTGCGGCTCGCTCATCGTCAGCCAGCGGCGATACGCCTTGAGCCGCCACTCCAGCAGCCACTCCGGTTCCTGCTTCTTCGCGGAGATCAGGCGGATGACGTCTTCGTTCAGGCCCGGAGCGATGGTATCCGCGTCAACGTCCGTGACGAAGCCGTACTGATACTCGCGGTTGACGAGCGTTTCGATGGACGAACTCATGGCGAATAACTTACTCGGATTTCCAACGTAATTCAATGTCCCGATTGGAGTTGCGACTGTTTCCAGGTCGTGTTTTCGAAGCCACGGGAGCCGCCAAGCCGCGATGCCCCAATGGGTTCCAAACGCGCTCGCGCCATCAACCATCCAAAGCGCATCCGGCGTGACGCGGCGCACTTAACGCGACCGCCAGCGCCGAAGTCACAACAGATGGACACCCGTGCCACACCGGCGCGGGCGCAAGCTCCTGGAGGACACATGCGAAGCACCATCCAAGCACTCACCCTTGCCATGCTCCTCGCTGCGGCCGCGGGGGCGGCCGGGGCTCAGGGCGACGCACCGCGACGTCCGTTGCCACTCGCTGCACGCGAGCACATGCGTGTTCGCATGGAGCGTCGGCGTGCGCTGGCGGCCGAACGCGTGGCGTTGCGCCTCGAGATGATCGCCCGGCGCGACGCGACGCGTGCGCGCCTTGCCCGCGTGGGCGCCGGGCAGCGCGCCGCCATGCGGGCCCACCGCGATGCGCTCCGCGCGGAACGCGGCACGGTCGGCGCAGCCCGTCGCGCCGGAACGATGACGCGCGAGCAGGCTCGGCGGCGGATGCGCGCCTGGCGTGAGCAGCATCGTCCGCCCGCGCCTGTCCGCCGGCCACCGGACGGCTCGGCCGGCCCGCAGTAGCCGGATGCCGCGAAACGAGACGAGGGCGGCGCGCACGGCCTGCGCGCCGCCCTCGGTCGTTCACCCGCGGTGCCCCGCGGGCGCCATCCCCCGGCGGTGATCACATCGCCGGCGTCGGGTCAATCCTGCCAGTTGAGGAAGGGCAGCACACGATGCGAACGCGCCTCGTCGATGATGTTGATGAGGCCGATCTGGAGGCCGCGCACCGAGCGCGCATAGTTGACGAGCCCGATCACGACACCGTGTTGGTCGCCCTTGATCATGCTGCCGAGTCCGTTGACGGAGACGCCTTCGAAGCGGCCGTCACGCTCGATCCGAAACACGCCCGGCGTCAGTACGAACGCGTGCGCGCGGCCGGCGCCGACGCCGGCGCCGCCGATGGCGATACCCTCGAGGCGGGCGGCACCCACGCCAATGCCGCCAATGGCGAGGCCGTGCAAACGCCCGCCGACCCCGACCCCGATGCCGCCGACGAGGATGCCCTCCGCGTCGCCGCCAATACCGAGGCCGACACCGCCAAGCCCGAAGCCGGTGAACGCGCCTCCCACGCCGGCGCCCACACCGCCGACGAGGACGCCGGTCACGTTTCCGCCCGCTCCGACCCCCACGCCACCGAGCATCAGGCCCCTGGCGTCGCCGCCCGCGCCGACACCGACGCCGCCGACGGCGATACCCTCGAAGTCACCACCCACGCCCGCGCCGATGCCTCCCGCGACGATGCCCTTGCCACCGCCGCCGGCACCGACGCCCACGACGCCGATCGCCGCGCCAGTGAGATGGCCGCCGACGCCGGCACCCACACCGCCGATCAGGATGCCGTTCGCGTCGCCGCCGCCGCCCACGCCGACCCCGCCGACAGCGACGCCCTTGATGTTGCCGCCGGCGCCGGCCCCCAGGCCGCCGACCACAATGCCGCTCATGTCGCCGCCGGTGCCGATGCCGAGGCCGCCGACACCGAGCCCGTGGAAGTCACGCCCGGCGCCGAACCCCACCGGCGCGATGGCGGCGCCCCGCATGTCGCGCGAGGCGCTCGCGCCGAACACGCCAGTGGCGAGCCCGTGGATGTCCTCCGCGCCGGTCAGCGGCAGTCCGAGCGCGACACCCCGCACGCGGCCACTCGCCGGCTCGTACGGCGTCCAGAGCGTGAGGTTCACGCCGTCCACGCGCCGCAGGTCGCGGTCGCGGAAGTTGATGCGCAAGCCCACCACATCGGGGACGTCGCCGATCGCGATGACGTAGCGCGTGTCTTGCGCGAACATGGCGCGCGGTACGTGGGTGGCGAGCAGCCCGACGACGGATGCCACCGCAAGGCGGCGCGTGATGGAGACGGTCATGACGAGGGATCGGATGAGGGACACGCGATACGACACTCCGGCCTTACGCCGGGATTGAAGGCTCGGTTTCGCGGTTCCGCCGCGTCCGGAAAGCGACGCAGCCGGAAAGCGACGCAGCCGGACGCGCCATTGGCGCGCCCGGCTGCGCAGCGTCGTTCCTTTCGTGGCCTCGCGGCCGTGGACGATCAATCGTCGTCGTTGTCCTTGGCGCGTCCCACGACGGGATTGCGTGGACGCCCCGGCTGGCCGAACTGCGAACGCACGGCGGGCGGTTCCGCGAGGATCTTCAGGTGGCGCTCATAGTACTCGATGATGCGCGCCTTCACGGAACTTGCGGTGTCCCGGGACGTCGCCTCGATCGGTGAGTAGCGCTGCTGGTCACCCGTGACCGCGAACCACCAGCGTGGCTCGGTCGGCGTGCTGCGCTGCGTTTCGACGGTGCAGGTGTACGTGCGGCCGCCGTGCTCGAATGTCAGCTGTTTCTGCATGGGAATTGATCGTGGGAACAAAAAGGGGCCACCGCTCAGCGCGAGGGCCCAGCCCGCTCTGTCACGCGTCTCCCGCCCGCGTGCCGACCGCGGAACTTAAGGCCCCGAGGCGCCGTCGTCCACGTCGCCGCCCGGCATCGCGCCCGCCGGCTACGGCAGGTCCATGTCCGCGCGCGTATCCACATCGCGCAGGATCCCGCGGTCTGCGACCGGCACCTCGGCGACCCGCGGACCATGTGCGTGCACCACCGCCCGCGCGCCGCCGCTGGCGACGGTCATCAGTTCCCGCCATGTCTCCCGGTGGAAGAAGACCGGGTGGCCCCGGCGTCCGCCCAGCTCCGGAACCACGATCGGCGCGCCCGTGCGGCGCGCCGTGTCGAGCACCGCGAGCACGCTCTCGAGGGCAACGAACGGATGATCCACGGGCCACACGATCGCGCCGACGGCATTGGTGTTCGCCAGCCGCGCGAGGCCGATGCGGAGACTCGTCACCTGTTCGCCGGTCGCGTCGGGATTGGCCACGCCCAGAGTGTTCTCCGGCGCCGGCACTCCCGGCGGAAGGACCGCAACCACCGGAGCGAGGCCCGCAAGCCGGGCCGTCGCACATACGGCGTCCACGAAACGCGTGCCGTCGTCGAGGCGGGCGCCCGCCTTCGGTTCGCCGAATCGCGTGCCGGCACCCGCGCCAACGATCACCGCCGCCACGGGGAACATGGGCGGCAGGTTCATTCCGTCGCGGACCTGTCCGGGGCCGGCGCGAGCGTCATGCCCGGGAAAGCTCCACCATCGCGCGCCGGAGGAGCGCCGTCGCCTGGTCAACCTTGTACGCATTCTGCGACAGCGGTTCCGCGTCGTACAGGGCGCGCGCGGCGAGTGCGTCCGCACTCTCGGGGTCGAGGGCGCCGCTTGCGACGTCTTCCTCCACCGACGGATTGACGCGCCACGGAGCGGCCGCAACGCCGCCCAGCACCAGGCGCACGGTGCCGTCACCGCGCCTCGTCGCCGCCAGCGACACCGTTGCGAAATCCCACGCGCCGCGCTGCATGACCTTGGTGAAGCGCTGCATGCCGCCGGCCGCGGAGGCGGGAAGCTCGACGGCCTCGATGATCTCTCGCCGGCCGAGCGCCATCTCGTGCTCCGCGTCGGTCGCGGCCGGTGCGTACAACTCGGCCACCGAAAGGCGCCGCGTTCCCGACGCATGGCGCGCGACCACGGATGCGTCGAGCGCCAGCAGGGCGACCGCCGTGTCCGAGGGGTGCGCGGCGCGGCAGGGGCCGGTCTCGAAGATGGCGTGGTACTGGTTTTCGCCGTCACGTGCCGGGCACCCCGCGTGGCCGTTCTTGAGGCACGGAATGCGCGAGCGCAGGTACCAGCAGCGCGGTCGCTGGCCGAGGTTGCCACCGATCGTGCCCATCGCGCGGAGGGCCGGCGTGCCCACGGCGGCAGCCGCCTGCGCCAGCGCCGGGTACCGATCGCGAATGGTGTCGTGCAGGGCAACATCCTCGAGTCGCACCGCGCCGCCGATGCGTACGCCGCCGTCGGGCATGGTCTCGATGCCGGCCAGCCCGCGCACCCGCGTCAAGTCGACAACCGACGCACCAGCGTCCAGGCCCACTTCCATGGCAACGATCAGATCTGTTCCGCCACCCAGAGGCCGCGCTCCCGCGGCGGCGACCGCGGCGAGTGCCGCGTCAAGCGACGATGGGGCGGAATAGCGTGGCGTCATGCGGGGAAGGTTGGCGCGGCGGCGACACATATGCCAGCGTAGTGCCTGCCGCATCCCGGCCCGGCCATGAAAGTGGCTAAGTAAAAATACAAGATTATATTTATTTCGAATATCACAGCCTACGCCATCTTCATTCATCTCCCAATTGATAACTGCGCCAAGTAATAGTTACATAAAGATATAGTTTTAGTTTTTATTATCGTGGCTCCTGACTTCAGCATTGCTGTTCTCGACGGCGGAAGCTCCACGGCCGCCATTGACGCCGGAACCGCGCTCGGGCGACTCGCCGGCACTCTCGCCGCGGCCTCTGGCGCCGTCGCGGACGTGCTCGTGGTGCGAAACGCGATTCACATCGCGGGTGGCGCCGATCAGGTGGCTGCCGCCATCCTCGCCGGGCGCGGAGCGGACGGTCCGGAGCACGATGCGTTGCGCGTACATGAGGCACTCCGCACGCCGGCGGACCGCGCGCTGTCGAACCCGGACGCGGGCTTCGACGCCGGAAAAGACCTCCTCGCGCGTGTGCTCGACGTGGCCGGGCTGCGCTCCGCGGTCAACGAGGAAACGCTTGCCCGGCTCGATGAATGGCGTGGAACGTCCGCACCGCATGGCATCATCGCGGCGGCCGTCACCGCCGGCGCGGTCGTCACCGCGGGTGGGGCGTCGACGGTGGCGGAGCGGGCCGCGTCGCTCGCCGGTTCGGTGACGCTGTTCGCCACGGGCTGCGTGGCGGCGCCGTGGATCGCACCGGCGCGCCTCGATGCGGCGAGCCGAAGCGCCGCCGTGCAGGTAGACCGATCCGGCGCGTGGCAGGAGTGGGTGCGCGCGTGGTGCGCCCAACTTGCGCGGGAAAGCGCGCGCGCCGAGGCGGCTGTCGTCACAACGGTCGCCCGCTGCGCGGAAGAGCGCGCGGCGGTCCGCGGCCGTCCGCGGGTAGGCGCGACGGACGCGGCGGTGCTGGCCTGGCTGCACACCCGGACATCCGGCTCGATTCGCGATGCAGCGGCGGGCCTCGGCCTCACGATTCCGACGGTGGGGACGTCCCTTGAGCGCCTTGCGGGGCAGGGGTTGGTTGCCGAGCTCACGGGCCAGCGGCGCGACCGGATCTGGGTGGCCGGCGCCTACCTGGACCTTGCGGCCGGCGGATGATCCGCACCGGCAGGCGCGCCCAGCAGTGACGCCGGGGCCGCCGCCGTCGTGTACGAGGTGTGACCATTCTTCGCCGCGCCGCCGCCGCGGCCGCATGCGGGCTCGTCGCGGCGTGCGCGCCCATCCTGCACCCCGCGATCCCGGGAACCGCGCCGGCGGGGGACGATGCGCCGCCGATCGCGACACCCGCTGAATCGCCGGCGCCCATGGGTGTGTGGACGCCGGGTGATGCGGCGATGGACGCCGATGCCAGCTGGTTGCTCGCCACGCGGCTGCTGGTGCCGGTGCGCGGAGTTCCGGCGGCGAAGATCGAGGATTCCTTCGATGCGCCGCGCGATGGCGGTCGCCGGCACGACGCGGTGGACATCCTCGCGCCGCGCGGAACCCCGGTGCTCGCGGCGATCGACGGCACCGTGCTCCGCGTGGGGACAAATGCCCTTGGCGGCAACGTGATCTGGATGGCGGACGCGGAGCGGCGGTTCGCCTGTTACTACGCCCACCTCGACCGCTACGCGCGCGGCGTGCGCGCCGGCAACACGGTGCAGCGCGGCGACGTACTGGGATTCGTCGGCACCACGGGGAACGCCCCGCCGGACGTGCCGCACCTCCATTTTCAGGTCATGCGAATCACGGATGCGGCCAGGTGGTGGAACGGGACGCCGGTGGATCCGGTGCCGTTCCTGTCCGATGCCGCTACGGTCGCGCAATCGGCGCGGGGACGGGAACCATGACGATGCGCGGCAAGGATCGCGCGGCGTTGCGCGCGGAGGCGAACGGCCTCGCGGCAACCGTGCACGTCGGCCACGCGGGACTCGTGCCCGGCGTAATCGGCTCGCTCGACGATGCGTTGCGCACACGCGAACTCGTGAAGGTGCAGCTCTCGAAGCGCGAGGACCGCAAGCCGAAGGAAATGGCGCGCGAACTCGCCGACGCGACGGCGTCCGAGGTCATCCAGGTGATCGGACGGACGGTGACGCTGTACCGGCACAATCCGGAGTTGCACAAGGACGGCTGAGCGCTCGGCCGCCGCGGGTCGACGGCCGCCGGCCTACTTCGTTCGCTCGAACACGAAGTCCCACACGCGCGCGGCGCCGGAATGCATCTGGTTCACCGCGCCCTTCGCGTCGCGCGTGAACCAGATCGTGCCGAGGCCGGCGCCGGCGCGGAACCCATCCGGAAAGACCGGCGTGAGCGTGACCTGAAGCGCCGAGCGCGGCGAGGCGACAAGGTGGTCGCCGTCCACGCGCACGGTCCATGTCGCGGCGACTTCATCGGAGTGATAGCGGCCCGCGTACGCGGCGAGCTGCGGGGCGGAGGGCGTCCATGGCGCCTTGGCCGCGAGCGTGTACGGCACCGTGTCATTGTCGGCGGCGAGCAGGCGAAAGCCCTTCACGGCGCCGCCGGCATCGTCCACGAGCGCGCGGTTGTTGCCGATCATCCAGCCGCCGCCCGCGAGGGCGTGCACGACTTGCCCGCGGCCGCCCGATCCGTTGCCGACCACGAGGAGTTCGTGCGTGCGTCCGTTGAGGTAGATACCGTCGAGCCGCGCGGCCGCCGCGGGGTCCGCCGCGACCGTATCAGGCCGCTCGACGGGCGCGAGGTCGGGAACGAGCGCATCGACCAGCTGGCGGGTGAAGCTCGTGGCGGGGGCGCCGGCCGCGTTGCACAGCACGGCGATCGAGAGCGCGTGGTCCGGGTACCGCGCGAGATACGTGCTGTACCCGCCAGTGGATCCGGAGTGAGCCACCTCCGCGATGCCGCGGTAGGCGCCCACGATCACGCCGCGTGCGTACGAGATCGTCCGGCCGCTGGTGAGCACGGCCCGCGTGGTGAGCGAGTCAACGACCTGCGCGCCGAGCGTCTTGTGCGTCAGGGCGGCGTTCCACTTGAGCCAGTCGCCGACGGTCGTGAGCAGGCCGCCAGGCCCGATCACGTTCTCGAACGGCATGTCGAGTTCCCAGTCGGTGGACCCACTGCCGCGGCGGGCGTACGCCTGCGCGCGGCCGGGCACGACGGTGGTGAAGTCGTCGCGCCAGCTGGTGTGCGTGAGGCCGAGCGGGCGGAAGATGCGCTCCTCCTCGAACCGGGCGAACGGCATGCCGCTCACGCGCTCGACGATCGTCTCGATGAGCGCGAAGCCGGAGTTCGTGTAGGAGTAGTGGTCGCCGACGGGGTAATTGAGGGACTTCTGCGCGAACACGACGTCGAGGAGGTCGGCCTGCGTGTGCACGCGCGTGCCACGTGGCCAGCCGGCGAGCGCCACGAGGTTGCTCCACTCGCGCAACCCGCTCGTGTGCGAGAGCAGGTGGCGAATGAGGAGCGGCCGCGGATACTCGGGCAGCTCGGGCAGGTATTTCCGGACGGGATCGTCGAGGTTGACCTTCCCGTCCTGCATGAGGAGGAGCAGCCCGGTGGCCGTGAACTGCTTGGCGACCGACCCCGACTCGAAGATCGTGGTCGGTGTGATGGGCATGCCGGTCTCGAGGTCGGCCATGCCGTAGCCGCGCTCGAGGATGGTCCGGCCGTTCTGTTCGACGCCGACGGCGCAGCCGGGGGTGTGCGTGGAGTTGAACTGGGCGAAAATCCGGTCGGCCTGCGCGGCGAGCGACATGCCCGCGCCGTTCATCGCGCCGCCGCGCGCGCCCCGCTGGGCGAGCGCGGGCATGGCAAGCAGCGCGAACACGGCGGCCACGAGGAAGCGAACGACGGTGCGCATGGGCGGGACCTCGGGGTGGGAGCGAACCTGTTCGCGGGGCAGGCCCGCGGTCATTGATCGCCGTGCGTCCGGGCGAGCGCCGCGCGCACACGCCAGGGTGTGAGCGGAATCTGCGTTACCTCGGCGCCGATCGCGTCGGCGACGGCCGCGGCGATGGCGGGCGCGGTGGGAATGATCGGCGGCTCCGCGAGCCCGCGCGCGCCGACGTGGTTGGCGATGGGGTCCGCCCGGCCCACGAAGAACGCCTCGATCGCGGGCACGTCGGCGATGGTGGGAATGCGGTAGTCGTGCAGGTCCGCGTTGAGCGGCACGCCGGTCTTCGCGTCGAGCACGCGCTCCTCGAACAGCGCGTAGCCGAGTCCCTGGATGACGCCGCCCTCGAGCTGGCTCTCCGCGAGCGTGGGATTGATGATGCGTCCCGCGTCGTGGGCCGCGACGATGCGCAGCACGCGCACGACACCCGTGCCGACGTCCACTTCGACTTCCGCGAATTGCGCGCCGAACGTGGCGATGGTCCGGTCGGGCGGATTCGGCCCCCGCGTTCCGCGCCCGATGATCATGACGTCGCCCAGCTGCGCGGCGACCTCGCGAATCGTCATCGAGCGATCGGTGTCGCGCACCATGACGCGCGAGTCGTGCACCTCGAGATCCGATGGTTCGACGCCGAGCATCGGCGCGGCCGCCTCGAGCAGCAGCCGGCGGGCGTCCTCGGCGGCCATGCGCGCGGCCGGACCGACCGAGGGCGTGGTCATCGAGCCCCACGAGTTGCCCGTGTACGGCAGCGACTCGGTGTCGCCGATGACGGCGCGCACGTCGTCGAGCTTCGCGCCGAGCGCCTCGGCGGCGATCTGTGCGAGCACGGTGCGGGCGCCGGTGCCCAGGTCCTGCGTGCCGGCGAGCACGTCGATGGAGCCGTCGTTGTTGACGCGCACGTGTGCGTACGACGGCGGTCCCCCGCCCGTGGGCCAGAGTTGCGCGGCCATGCCGAAGCCGCGAACGACGGTCGGGAGAGGACCTGGCGCTGCCGCGTGGCGGCGCGTCTCGCGCCGCACCCAGTCGAATCGGCGTGCGGCCTCGTCGTAGCACTCGCGAAGCGCGTTACCGGACCACGGCCGCGCGCGGCGCGGGTCGACGCCAGCGAAGTTCCGCTGCCGCAGCGCGAGGGGGTCCATGCCGAGCTCCCGCGCGAGGGCATTCATGGCGCTCTCGAGGCCGAACGCGCCCTCCGCATACCCCGGTGCGCGGAACGCCTGCATGGCGCTGGCGTTCACGTAGGCGAACGTCTCTTCCGTGCGCACGTTGGGGCAGGCGTACAACTCGTGGTAGATCTGCCCGGGCCCGCCCTCCCAGCCGCCGACCCCGAGCGGGATGTCGGCGCTGAGGGCTATCGCGGTGAGCGTGCCGTCGCGCGTGGCGCCGATCGTCACGCGCTGCGTGGTCGCGGGCCGGTTGCCCGCGTCGGACTGCTCCGCCTTGCGGCTCAGCACACAGCGTACGGGCCGGCCGGTGCGTCGCGCAAAGAGCGCGGCCACATAGGTGTGCGCAGCGGCGCCGTTCTTGGCGCCAAACCCGCCGCCCATGTACTGCTTGATCACGCGCACCTTCGACTGGGGCATGTCGAGCGCGGCGGCTACCTGCTGGCGCACCCGGAAGATGCCCTGGGTGGATTCCCAGATGGTGAGGCGGTCGGCCTCCCATTCCGCGACGGCGCCGTGCGGCTCGATGGCGGAGTGCAGCTGCACCGGCGTGCGATACTCGCGCCGGACGACGACGTCGGCGGCCCGCAGGCCGGCCTCGACGTCACCCCGCTGTTCCACCACGGGCGATCCGTCCATCACGTTGCCCTTCGGGCGGACGAGCGGCGCGCCCGGCGCCGTGGCGGACTCGAACGTGGCGGCAAACGGCTGTGGGGCGAATGCCGTGCGCATCGCGCGCGCGCCGGCGGCCGCTGCCTCGAGCGATTCCGCGCACACCGCCGCCACGGGCTGCCCCGCGTACGCGATTTCCCTCGGGAAGAGTCGTGCCTTCGGCGGCGCGTCGCCGGGACCGAGGACATCCACGACACCCGGGACCGCTCGCGCGGCGGCAACGTCGTACGACGTGAGCGTGCCCCGGGCGATCGGCGATCGCAGGATGAGCGCGTGCAGCATGCCCGGCCGCGTCATGTCCGCCGTGTACCGGGCGCGGCCCGTGACCTTCTCGGTCGCATCGGCGCGCGGTGCGCGCGTGCCGACGATCGCGAGGTCGGCGGCTTCGGCCCATGGGTCGGGCTCGAACGCGGGAACCTCGACGACGCGTTCCTCGGTGCGCCCCTCGACATCGACGACCGTCTTCACGAAGGTGCGGCCGGCGCCGCGCGCCCTACGCGCCACGGTTCGTCTCCGTTCCGCGGGCGGCCGGCGGCGCGACATTCGCGCCCGGCCCGGGCACGCCGCCCGCGAAGTCGCCGCGTGACACGGCGCGAATGGCCGCCGCGATCTTCGGGTACGTGCCGCAACGGCACAGGTTGCCGCTCATGCCCTCGCGGATCTGGTCGTCGGTGGGCGTCGGATGCCGTTCGAGGAGGTGCGTCGCGGCGATGAGCTGGCCGGGCGTGCAGTATCCGCACTGCGCGGCGTCGTACGCGACGAACGCGCGCTGGAGCGGCGCCAGCTCATGGTCCGCCGTGCCGCCGAGCCCCTCCACGGTGACGACGTCGAGGCCATCGCAGGCTTCCGCGAGCGCGAGGCACGAGTACGAGAGCCGGCCGTTGACGAGCACGGTGCACGCGCCGCACTCGCCCTGGCCGCAGCCGAACTTCGCACCGGTCAGGTGGAGCCGGTGCAGGAGGGCGAGCAGGCGCTCACCCGGTTCCACGGGGACCTCACGGGGGCGGCCATTCAGGGTGAGGCGCATGGCACCAAGTTAGGGGCGAGGGGCGGGGGTGAGGGGTGCGGGGACGGCTGGGCGAGGGAGGGGGTGCTCGCGACCGGCCTGCGGATTAACTTCGGGACGCGCCCCCGAAAGTCGCGGCGCGATCATCCTGAGGACCCCAATGCCGTACGTCATCACCGAAGCCTGCAAGGGCACGAAAGACAAGTCCTGCGTGGACGTGTGCCCCGTGGACTGCATATACGAAGGACCGGAGATGCTCTACATCCACCCGGATGAGTGCATCGACTGCGGGGCGTGCGAGCCCGAGTGTCCCGTCACGGCCATCTTCCCCGAAGAGGACGTGCCTGCCGCCCAGCAGGAATACATCCAGATCAATCGCGACATCTTCAAGTCCGCGACGCCGCCGGGACGGCCGACGAGGTAGGTGCGCTCCGCCTCACCAGGCGCACCCGGGTACCTCGATACCGACGCCGCGGTCACCGGCTTCTTCGCGGGAACCGGCGCGGTCGCGCGAATCGCGGTCGACACCGAGGGCGCCAGCTTCCACCGATTCGTTGACCGGATCTACCTGATCCAGCTGTCGACGGACACGCGCCACGCCATCATCGATCCGCTGCCGATCTCGCCGCCGGCGGCCCTTGGCGCGCTCATCGAAGACCGCACGGTGGAAGTCGTGTTCCATGACGCGGACTACGACCTGCGGCTGCTCCACCAGGACTACGGCTGGCACGCGCGGAACATCTTCGACACGCGACTGGCGGCCCAGCTCCTCGGCGTCCGGTCGTTCGGGCTCGCAGCCCTGCTGGAGAGCCATTTCGGCATCAAGCTCGACAAGAAGCACCAGCGCGCCGACTGGTCCATGCGCCCGCTCACGCCGGGGATGCTCGAGTACGCCGCGCAGGACACCATGCACCTGCTCGGCCTGCGCGACCGGCTCGCGGATGAACTCCGCCGCGCGCGCCGGTGGAGCTGGGCCGAGGAGGAGTTCCGTCGCCTCGAGGGCACGCAGTGGGCGGCCGACGACCCGGCGAACGCATTCCTGCGCGTGAAGGGCGCGCGCGACCTCAGCCGCCGCGAACTCGCCATCCTGCGCGAACTCGTGACGTGGCGCGACGCCCTCGCACTCACGCTCGACAAGTCCACGTTTCGCGTCGTCGGCAGTGACGTGCTCATGGATGCGGCGCGAACCGCGCCGCGCGACCGCGAGGCGCTGGCCCGGATCAAGGGCATGCCGCGCGGTATCGTGGAACGCCATGGCGGCGAGGTGCTCGACGCGATCACCCGCGGACTCGCGGTGCCGGAGGCGGCGCTGCCGAAGTTCCCGAAGGGCAAGCGCTGGGCGCGCGACCCCGACTTCGATGCCAAGGTGAGCCGGCTCAAGTCGGTCCGCGACGCGGCCGCGACGCGCCTGGACCTGGATCCCGGTGTGCTGTTTTCGCGCGACCGCATGGAGGCCGTTGCGCGCGCCGTGCCGAAGTCGCTCGCCGACTTCGACGCCATTCCCGAGGTCCGGCGCTGGCAGGTGGATGAACTCGGCGAGGCCTTCGTGGACGCGCTGAAGGGCTTCCAGCCCGTGAAGGGCGACGTGCCGTCGCCCGACGATTCGCCGTACCTCGACCGCTAGTGGCGGGCTAGAACCCGAGGTAGGCGCGCACCCGCGGCTCGATGCGCTGCGGGCCCCACGGTGGCGACCAGACGAGGTTGAGTTCGACCTTGCCCACGCCCTCCATGGCCTTCAGCTCACGTTCGGCCTCTTCCATGATCTGCGGCCCGGACGGACACGCCGGCGTCGTGAGGCTCATGTCGATCGCGACATCGCTGCCGTCGATGCGGATGTCGTAGATGAGCCCCATGTCGACGATGTTCAGGTTGACCTCGGGGTCCTTCACGCGGCGCAGGGCGAGCTTCACCAGATCCGGCGTGATTCCGGACTCCGGCGCGGTTTCCGTGGCGGGGGCGTCGTCCGTCATGCCCTGAAATCTAGCAGATCGGGAGGAATTTGCTCGGGATTTCCGGAGCGCCGCACCGGGCGGGGCAACCGATTGCGGTCAGGGGCGTTTGGCGGGGGTGCGTGCGACCGGCTTCGCCATCGCCGTTCCCAGGGTCGGCACGGTCTTTGCACCGGCGCTCGCCTTGCGCGCGACCGCCTTGCGCGATCGCGCGCGGAACGGGCGATTCCAGTCCTCGGCGCGGTCGGCGCGGAACGAGGCGGGCATCACGGGGATGGCGTAGTCCGCGTCGAGCACCGAGAGTGCGGCCACGTCGGCCACGTCCTGCCGCACGTCGGAGATCACGATGGACGGCCGGCGCGCACGCGCGGCATGCACGCGGTTCGTGAGCAGGATGACGAACAGGTCGCGGTCCGGGTCGATCCAGAGCGACGTGCCGGTATAGCCCGTGTGGCCGAAGGCGTGCTCGTCGAAGTAGTCGCCGGCGCCGTGCTCGCCCGCGCCGACCTCCCATCCGAGGGCGCGCGCGGATGCGACCTCCGACGTGAAGAGTCGCACGGTGGAGTCGGCGACGATTCGCACCCCGTTGTATTCGCCGTGGTTGAGCATCATCTGTGCGAAGACGGCGAGGTCGGCCGCCGTGGAGAAGAGGCCGGCATGACCCGCGACGCCGCCGAGCACGTAGGCATTCTCGTCGTGGACTTCGCCGCGGATCGGGTGGCCACGCGGCGGGGACACTTCAGTGGGCGCGATGCGGTACCGCAGCGAATCGGCCGGGCGGAACATGGTGTTGCGCATGCCGAGCGGCGCAAAGACGCGCTCGTGCAGAAACCGGTCCAGGGGTTCGCCGGAGGCGGCCTCGACGACCCAGCCGAGGAGGTCCGCGCCAAGGTCGGAGTACATGAACAGGCGGCCGGGGCGCGCGCCGAGTTTCGTCGTAACCACCATCTCGCGCGCCTGCGCCGGCGACTTCGCCTTTTTCCACAGCTCGCGACCGGGCGCGAGGCCGCCGCGGTGCGTGAGGAGCATGCGGATGGTGACCTCGTCCTTCCAGCGACCGACGAAGTCGGGAACGTATTGCTGCACCTTGTCGTCGAGCCGGAGCTTGCCTTCGTCGAACAGCACCATGATGGCGGTGGTCGTGCCGACCACCTTCGTGAGCGACGCGAGGTCGTAGATCGACTGGTCGGTGCTGACGGCGGCGGCGTCTTCACCGGCCCAGCCGAGGTGGCCGAACGCCTGGTTGTACACGACGGCGCCGCGTCGTCCCACGATCACGGCGGCGCCCGGAAACCCGCCGGCCGCGATCCCCTTGTTGATGATGTGGTCGATCTGCTCCAGCCGGTCCGGCGACATCCCGACGTCGGCCGGGGACCGGACGACGAGGCCGTCCCCGTGCAGGGCGGCGGCGAGGGAGAGGAGGAGGGCGGCGCGGAGCAACGGGTGAGGGGCGAGAGAGGGGCGAGGGGGTGGGCGAGGCGCAGGCCTCAGACCTACGGCCCAACTCCTTACGAGTCAAGACGAACGCGCGTTGGCGCCTGCAACGCGGGCGGAAACCACCTGTAACTTCCGGGTGACCAAGCTAGTGGATCCGATGTCACCCACCGACCAGATCACGATCCGTCGCGCCATCAATGGCGACGAGGCCGCGCTGCGTTCCATCTGGACGCAGCACGCGCCGCGCATCGACGCGATCGTGCGGCGGCTGGTGGGCGACCCGGACCTGGCGGCGGACGTGGCGCAGGAAGTGTGGATCCAGATCTTCCGGGCGCTGCCGAGCTACCGCGGCGACTCGCAGTTCTCGACGTGGACGCACCGGATCGCGGTGAATCGCACGCTGAACGCGCTGCGCTCGCTGCGCCGGCTCGGCAAGTCCGAAGTCGAGATCGAGGAACACACGGCGATGGTCGAGCACGACGGCGAGCGGGCCATGCTCGCGCAGACCATCGACGAGGCGGTGCAGAAGCTGTCTCCCGGCGCGCGGGCGGTGTTCGTGCTGCACGACGTGGAGGGGTACACGCACGAGGAGATCGCGCAGGAGCTGGGGATCACCTCGGGCGGATCGAAGTCACAGCTCTTCAAGGCGCGCGCGAAGCTTCGCCGGCTGCTCGCGCACCTCGTGGACGACCCGAACGGCCAAACGGCGAAGGATCACGACGATGTCGCATCTCTCTCCTGAACGCATTGCGGCGCTGGCGGACGACACGCCGACGCCGATCGAGGCGGCGCACGTCACGACGTGCGACGTGTGCACGGCGGAGCTGAACGCCCAGCGCCGGTTGGCGCGCATGGCGGCGGCGGCGAGCAACGCCTACGGACCGCCGTCGTCGCGGTTCGACGCGCTGGCGCCGCGCCTCCGCGCCGAGGGGCTGATTACGGCGCCCGACCGCGGCGTGGTGGTGCGGCGCTGGACGCTGCGTGTTGCGGCGGCGGTAGGGTTCATGGGGGTGGGCGCTGCGGCGGGCCGCTGGACCGCGACCGGCAACCTCGCCGCGCTTGGCGGGGCGTCCGGCGGCGATGCCACCGTGGCGCACGCGGCATCGTTCAAGAGCGCCGATGAGGCCATGCAGAGGATGGCGGCGGCGCAGGAGACGTACCAGAACGCGGCGGCCTACCTCGCGGCGCAGGACACGACGCAGCATTTCGTCGGCCTCAACTCCGACGCGTATCGCACGCGACTTGCCGCGCTCGACGACATGGCGGCCGCCTCACGGGCCGCGCTCTACCGTGCCCCGCAGGATCCGCTGCTGAACCAGTACTACCTCGCCTTCCAGACCGCGCGGGAGCAGACGCTGCGGCAGCTGGCCGTTTCGCTGCCGGCGTCGCGCCCGCTGGGGAGGTACTGATGGCGAGCGCGGGGCGTCGGGGAGCGGCGATGCGGGCGAGGCGAGGGGTGCGGTGCCCGGGTGACGGGAGGCGATGGGCGGGCGTGCTCGTCGCCACCCTGGCACTGACGACGTCCGCGGACGCGCAGGTACGTGCCGGCGCGATCCGGCGCGCGACGCCGGACTCGTCGCGGGTGGACTCGGTGTTCACGATGCGCGTGAATGTCGGCCCCGGCGACGTCATGCGGCTGGTGGGCGAACTCATGGCGTCGCGCGAGGTGGAAGGGCGCCTCGCCCTGACGCTGCGCGATGCGAGCCAGATGGATCCCGAGGTGGCGCGCGGCATCGAGACGCAGCTCGCGACGATCGCGCGGCGCAATGCGAGCCTGGCGTCGATGATCCGCCTGCAGTGCGCGCGCGACGACATGATGCCGGACGGCTACCTCGGCGTGAACCTCGTGAGCACGACGGCGATCGAGACGCAGCGCGCGGGGCGCGGGCCGGTGTTGTATTTCTTCGGCGACTCGACGCGCATCGTGTCGGTCGACCCCGGGTCGCCGGCGCAGAAGGCGGGTCTCGAGGTGAACGACCAGGTGCTGGCCATCGGCGGAACCGAAGTGAGCAAGCCGATCCCCCTCGAAGCGATGCTCAGGCCCGGCGCAAAGCTGAACGTGCGCGTGTTGCGCGGCGGGCAGGCGCGCGACGTGGTGGTGACGGTGGGCACGCGCACGGATGACGCCGGCTCGCCGTGTTCGGGCATCAACGACGTGCTTGCGCCGCCGCGGTGGTCACCGCAGGTCATGGTCATGCGTGTGCGTCCGGACGAGCCGCCGGCGTCGGGCGGGAGCGGCGTGGCGGCCGGTGGGGTCGGCGGCGTGGTGCGCGCACGCACGCCGCAGTCGGGCGCCGTCGCCCGGCCGTCCGTCGGCACCTTCACCGTGATCTCGCCGTTTGCGTCGTCGGCGATGGCGTTTTTCGCCGGCGCCCAGCTGGTGCCGCTCGACGGCGACTGGCGCGAGATGACGGGCACGGACAAGGGACTGCTCGTGGCGGGTCTGGCGCCGGGGAGTCCGGCGGAATCCGCCGGGCTGCGCAAGACGGACGTCATCACGGCCGTTGACGACTCGCTGGTGACGACGGCTGCGGAGTTGCGGCACATGCTGGAGGCCGCCGGGCCGAACGGCGTCACACTCCGGGTGGTGCGCGGGCGGAAGCCGATGACGATCGTGTTCCGGGCGTCCCCGCGGCAATAGTCGCAGGGGCATGACGAGGGTCGCGGGGGGGGGGCGGGGGGGGGGGGGCGGCCCCCGCGGCCCCGCCCCCGCGACCATCGTCATGCCCCGGCGACTATTGCCGCGGGGACGCCCGGAACACGATCGTCATCGGCTTCCGCCCGCGCACCACCCGGAGTGTGACGCCGTT
>CAZKYG010000280.1:0-2799 GCA_964556915.1 uncultured Gemmatimonas sp. | reverse complement strand
TGCCGCCGAAGCCGAACGAGGCGGGCAAGGACCTCCGGGTCCTGCGCTACATGCCCGAGGGCGAGGTCCCGATCGCGCCCGAGCTGAGCGTGACGTTCAGCCAGCCGATGGTCGCGGTCTCCGGCCAGGACGACGCCGCGGCGTCGACCCCGGTCAAGCTGACGCCGCAGCCGAAGGGCCGCTGGCGCTGGCTCGGCACGCGCACGATCCTGTTCGACCCCGACGTCCGCTTCCCGCAGGCGACGACCTACAAGGTCGAGGTCCCGGCCGGCACGAAGTCGGCGCTCGGCGGCGTGCTCAAGGACGGCGTGGCGTTCACGTTCGAGACGCCGCCGCCGAAGCTGATCGGCAGCTACCCGTGGCAGCACACGCCGAACCACCTCGACGTGCCGATGTTCGCGCTGTTCGATCAGAAGATCGATCCGGACGCGGTGCTCGCGAACATCAAGGTGACCGCCGGCGGCAAGCCGGTCTCGATCCGCCGCATCACCGACGCCGAGCTCGCGGATGCGACGACCGCCAAGAAGGGCGACAAGCAGCTGCTCGCGATGGTCGCGAACGCCAAGGCGAACGAGCAGGACGGCCGCTGGGTCGCGTTCCGCGCGACGAGCGACTTTCCACCCGACACCGGCGTCCAGGTCGAGATCCAGGCCGGCACGCCGTCCGCGGAGGGCCCGAACAAGACGCCGCACGACCAGGTGTTCTCGTTCCGCACGTATCCGCCGCTCAAGATCGTGCGCGCCGAGTGCGGCTGGGGCAGCCGCTGCATCCCCGGCATGCCGTTCGACATCGAGTTCAACAACCCGCTCGACATCGACGCGTTCGACGACTCGCAGATCACGGTCTCGCCCGAGATCCCCGACGGCAAGATCGTCGCGTCCGGCGGCTCGGTCGTCGTCACCGGCATGACCGAGGCGGGCACCGAGTACACGGTCGGCGTCTCGAAGGTCATCAAGGACGAGTTCGGCCAGACCCTCGGCAAGGACGAGACCGAGCGGTTCCGCGTCGGTGACCCCGACCCGACGTTCTTCGGGCCGTCCGGCCTCGTCGTGCTCGACCCGATGGCGAAGAAGCCGACGCTCGACGTGTTCACGACGAACTACGACCAGCTCAACGTGAAGCTCTACCAGGTCGATCCCGGCCAGGTCGACGCGTTCGGGTTCTACCTGCGCGAGCGGTGGAACCAGCAGAAGCCGCCGACGATGCCGGGCAAGAAGGTATTCGACGGCAAGGTCTCGACCGCGTCCGGCCACAACAAGCTCGTCGAGAACGCGGTCGACCTCTCGGCCGCGCTCAACAGCACGGGCCTCGGCCACGCGATCGCCGTGATCACGCCGTCGCCGTGGACCCAGCCGTACCCGCCGCCCGAGCTGATCGCGTGGGTGCAGTCGACCAGGCTCGGCGTCGACGTCCACATGGACGGCGACCACATGGTCGCGATGGTCACCGAGCTCGCGACCGGCAAGCCCGCCGCGAACGTCGACCTCGACATGCGGCCGTACGGGATCAAGGCCAAGACCGACGACAAGGGCCTCGCGACGCTCCAGCTGCCGACCGGCTCGCTCAAGGGCGCGCACTACCTCGTCGCCAGGCGCGGCGATGACACGGCGTTCGTCGCCGACCAGGGCCTGTGGTGGAACGACTACGGCGGCTGGGTGAAGCAGAACCCGCCGGGCAAGCAGCTGATGTGGTACGTCGCCGACGACCGCGCGATGTACAAGCCGGGCGAGGAGGTCTCGCTCAAGGGCTGGCTCCGCACGAACGACTTCGGCAAGGGCGGCGACGTCGGCGGTGTCGCCGGGCTCGTGACGAGCGTGACCTACAAGGTGCACGACTCGCGCGGCAACCAGATCTTCGCCGGCTCCGCGCCGGTCAGCGCGGCGGGCGGCTTCGACACCAAGTTCACCCTCCCGAAGACGCCGAACCTCGGCTACACGCCGATCACGTTCGAGGCGCAGGGCCGGATGACCGGTAGCTACGGCCACGCGATCCAGGTCCAGGAGTTCCGCCGCCCCGAGTTCGAGGTGACGGCGCACGCGAGCCAGGGGCCGTTCATCGTCGGTGGCTCGGGCGACATCACGGTCGACGCGAAGTACTTCTCGGGCGGTCCGCTCGCGGGCGCGCCGGCGCAGTGGTACGTGTCGTCGGCGGTCACGAGCTACACGCCGCCGAACCGCGACGACTACGTGTTCGGGTCGTGGACGCCGTGGTGGGGCTACTCGCCGATGTACGACGAGGACGGCGGCGTCTACCGCTACCGCCCGCCGCAGTCGTGGAACCTCGCCGGCAAGACCGACGGCAGCGGCTCGCACACGATGCACATGGACTTCCTGTCCGTGAACCCCGCGATGCCGGTGTCGGTGTTCGCGAACGTCTCGGTCACCGACGTGAACCGCCAGGCGTGGAACGCCTCGCAGGCGATCATCATCCATCCGAGCGAGCTCTACGTCGGCCTCAAGGCGAAGAAGCCGTTCGTCGAGAAGCGCCAGCCGTACGAGCTCGACGTGATCGGCGTCGATCTCGACGGCAAGGCCGCGGCCGGCACGCCGGTCGAGGTCAAGGCGGTCCGCGTCGACTGGGAGTACAAGAAGGGCAAGTACAAGCGCGTCGAGAAGGACAAGCAGACGTGCAGCGTCAAGGCGGCGGCGGACCCGGTGCCGTGCGAGTTCCAGACGCCGAACGGCGGCGAGTACGAGGTCGTCGCGACGATCGTCGACGACAAGGGCCGGCCGAACCAGACCAAGCTGACGTTCTGGGTCTCGGGCGGCGAGAGCCCGCCGGCGCGCGAGGTCAAGCAGG
>CAZKYG010000279.1:0-22462 GCA_964556915.1 uncultured Gemmatimonas sp. | reverse complement strand
GAGGCCGAGCGCGGCGACGCCGGCGACGGCGAGCAGCGCCGCCAGTCCGGCCGCTGCCCCCGCGGGGCCGCGGGTCGCGACCACGCTGGCGGCGGCCGACCCCAGCACGTCGCGCACGACCGAGGCCAGCCCGGTGGTGGCGGTGGTGCGCAGGCCGTGCATCGCCTGGTCCGCGAGGTAGATCGCGACGTCCGTGCGGAACGCCAGCCACACGAGCGCCGTCGAGAACGTCGTGGCGATGACGGCGGCCGATGCGGCCATCACGACGCGCATCGGCGCGCTCCGCGGTACGGCGCGTCGTGCCGCATCGAGCAGGGCGACATGCCATGGCTCGACGACCTGCACCTGCGCCATCACACGTCCAGCGAACGACGGCGACGGCGCGAATCGCGGCAGGTTGTCGAGCGTGTCGATCACGCGACGCGCCTCGTCCACCTGCGCGCGGCACGGCGCGCACTCGGCGACGTGCGCCTTGAGCGGCGACACGCCGAAGCCGACCTCACTGTCGAGCAGCAGGTCGATCTCGTTGGGAAGCAGGTGCCGGTGGTGCATGCTGGCCTCTGGGGTTTCCTACGGGTTGGGAAGTGTCACGGTTTCAGCGGCTTGGCAGCGGTTCAGCCGCCCGGAAGCGGGGCGAAATTCGGGGTATCTTCGGCTACTCCCGCAGGTGTTCGAGGAGGTCGCGGAGCTGGAGACGGGCGCGGTGGATGTAGGTCTTGACCGTGCCCAGGGGCAGGTCGAGGGTCGCGGCGATTTCCTCGTACGAGCGGCCCTCGACGTGACGCAGCAGGATGCAGGACCGGTACTCGGGCCGAAGCCGGCCGATGGCCCGCTCGATCTCCGAGCCGAGCTCCCGCGCCTGGATTTCGTCGAGTGCATTCTCCGCGGTGTCGGCGATCTCGAACGAGGTCGCGTCCACCTCGGCGGCGGTGCCCGCGTGGGGCGAGCCGTCCACCGACACCGTCTGCAGCTGGCGCCGCCGCAGGTGATCGATGGCGACATTGTTCGCGATCTTGAAGAGCCAGCTCGAGAGCTTGAACTCGGGCCGGTACTTGTCGATGTGATTCAGGACCTTGATGAACGCGTCCTGCGCGAGGTCCTCGGCCGTGGCGCTGTCGCGCACCATCCGGAAGATGAGCGAGAACACGGGGCGCTCGTAGCGGCGCACGAGCTCGCGAAAGGCGTCTTCGCGTCCACGTTGCGCGAGCGCGACGACATCCGCGTCGGGAACGTTGGTGAGGTCGGGCGGGGGCGCCATTCTGCTCGACGTAACTTGCCCGGCTCACAGCGCACGGGCAACTTCAACGCCACATGGCAAGCGTAGAAATCGAGCGGCTCGACGCGCACGCCGCGGCCGCGGGCGAGCCCGTCAAGCGCGCCTACGTGCAGCAGATGTTCTCCGACATCGCGCCGCGCTATGACCTCCTCAACCGGATCCTGAGTCTGGGCGTGGACAAGGCGTGGCGCCGGGCGGCGGTGCGCGCGCTCGACTGGACGCGCCGGCCGGGCGGCACCTATCTCGACCTGTGCGCGGGCACGCTCGACGTGTCGGCGCACCTCGCGACGCGCCCGGGGTTCGGGGGACGCGTGCTGGCGGCCGATTTCGCCGAGCCGATGCTGCGGTCGGGACGGGGGAAGGGCCCGGCCGGCGCCATCGCACCCGTGGTGGCGGACGCGCTGTCGCTGCCGCTGGCGTCGGGCTCGTGCGACGGCGCCATCGTCGCGTTCGGCATCCGCAACGTCGCGGCGCTCGACGCGGGGCTGGCCGAGGTGCGCCGGGTGCTGGCGCCGGGCGCGCGGTTCGTGATCCTCGAGCTGTCGACGCCGACCGCACCGCTCGTGCGCGGCGCGTACCTGTTCTACTTCCGCCACATCCTGCCCGTGATCGGCGGCATGGTCAGCGGCCACGGGTCGGCGTACCACTACCTGCCGCGGTCCGTGATGCACTTTCCGGAGGGCGGTGAACTGGCGGCCCGCATGCGCGCCGCAGGATTCGCGAGCGTCACGTGGCGTCCGCTCACGCTCGGCATCGCCGCGCTGCACGTCGGGGTGGCGCCGTGAGCCTCGATTCGCTCGGCGACTTCATCGCGGCCATCGAGGCCGCCGGCGAGCTCGCCCGCATCCGGGAGCCGGTCCGCGCGAAGCTCGAACTGACCGAGATCGCGGACCGCGTGATGAAGCAGCCGGGCGGCGGCAAGGCCCTGCTGTTCGAGCACGTCATCCGTGACGACGGCTCCCGCTCGCCGTACCCGGTCGCGATCAACCTGTTCGGTTCGATGTCGCGCATGGCGATGGCGCTCGGCGTGCAGGACCTGGACGAGCACGGCGCCCGGATCACCCAGCTCCTCGACCTCAAGGTCCCCGAGGGCCTGCTCGGCAAGCTGTCGCTGCTGCCGCGGCTCTTCGAAGTGTCGAAGTTCCCCCCGCGCGCGAAAGGCGGCACGCCGGCGTGCCAGGCCATCGTGTGGCGCGGCGACGAGATCGACCTGGGCAAGCTGCCGATCATCACCTGCTGGCCCGACGATGGCGGGCCATACGTGACGCTGCCCATGGTGATCTCGAAGGACCCGAAACGCGGCATCCGGAACGTCGGCATGTACCGCGTGCAGGTCCTGTCGAAGAACACGGTCGCCATGCACTGGCAGCGTCACAAGGTGGGCGCGGCGCACTGGCGCGAGATGGCCGAGAAGGGTGAGCGCATGCCGGTCGTGATCGCGATCGGGGCGGATCCGGCCTCGATCTACTCGGCGAGCGCCCCGCTCCCGCCGACGGTGGACGAGTTCATCTTCGCCGGATTCCTGCGCAAGGCGCCCGTGCAGCTCGCCAAGGCGGTGACGTGTGACCTTGAGGTGCCGGCCGAGGCGGAGTTCGTGATCGAGGGGTACATCGACCCGCGCGAGCCGCTCGTGACGGAGGGACCGTTCGGTGATCACACCGGCTTCTACTCCGAAGCGGACCTGTATCCCCAGGTGCACGTCACCGCGGTGACGATGCGGACGAATCCGGTGTACGCGACGACGATTGTCGGGCGGCCGCCCATGGAGGACTTCTACCTCGGCCACGCGACGGAACGGATCTTCCTCCCGCTGCTCAAGCTCACCACACCGGAGATCGTGGACTACCACATGCCGGCCGAAGGGATCTTTCACAACCTCGTGTTCGTGTCGATCCGCAAGGAGTTTCCCGGGCAGGCGTTCAAGGTGATGAACGCCCTCTGGGGCGCGGGCCTGATGTCGCTCGCCAAGGTGCTCGTCATCGTGGACGAATGGGTGAACGTGCGGAATCCGCAGGAAGCCTGGTGGGTGGCGCTCAACAACATCGACCCGGAGCGCGACGCGCGGTTCACGATGGGGCCGGTGGACGTGCTCGACCACTCGAGCCGCACGTTCACGTACGGGTCGAAGATGGGGCTCGACGGCACGAAGAAGCTTCCCGAAGAAGGGTTCACGCGAAACTGGCCGCCGCTGATCCTCATGGACGACGCCACGAAGGCGACGGTGGATGCGATGTGGCCACGGCTGGGGCTCGGGTCGAAGTGACGGCGTCCGCCGGCCCGTCGGCGCGGCCCGGTCGCGTGCCCGGAGGCGTGCGCGAGGGGCAGACCTTCGGCGGCACGTCCCGTGCCGTGCGGTACGCCAATTTCGTGAAGCTTCCGCATACGGTCTTCGCCCTTCCGTTCGCGCTGGTCGGCGTCACGCTGGGCAGCTTTCGCACCGACCTGCGGGTGGCCACGGTGGCATGGGTGGTCGTGGCATTCACGGCGGCGCGCTTCGCGGCCATGGGGTTCAACCGCATCGCCGACCGGGCGTACGACGCGCGCAACCCGCGCACGGCGATGCGCGAGCTGCCGACGGGCGCGATGGGCGTCGCCGAGGCGTGGGGCGCCGTGCTCGTGGCGTGCGCGCTGTTTGTGTTCGCCGCGGGGATGATCAACACGCTGTGCTTCGCGCTGTCGCCGGTCGCGCTGGCCTGGGTGCTCGGCTACAGCTACAGCAAGCGGTTCACGCGCTGGTCGCACCTCGTGCTCGGGTTCGGCCTGGGCATCGCGCCCGTGGGAGGCTACCTCGCCGTCACGGGCGCGTGGAGTGAGCCGTGGTGGATGCTCGTCGTGCTGGCCACGGCCGTCGCGACGTGGACCGCGGGGTTCGACGTGATCTACGCGTTGCAGGACGTGGAGGTGGATCGCGCCGAGGGGCTGTGGTCACTGCCGGCGACCGTGGGGCCGCAGGCCGCCATGACGATTGCACGAGTGATGCACATGCTGACCGTGGTGGCGCTCGCGCTGGTCGGCGTGGCGGCGCACGCCGGGCGTTACTACTTCGGCGGCGTCGCGGCCGCCGCGGTGCTGCTGCACTACGAACATCACCTCGTCCGCACGGCCGGAATGGCGAAGCTGGACAAGGCGTTCTTCACGGTGAACATCGCGCTGTCGAGCATCTTCTTCGTGTTCGTGCTCCTCGAGCGCGTGCTCCCGTTCCACCCGCTGTGGCCCCTGTTCTGATGGGGGCGCCGTTCGTGTTCGCGATGACCGGCGCGTCGGGCGCGCCGTACGGCATCCGGCTCCTGCAGCAACTGGTGGCGGCGAAGCGTGACGTGTCGCTGATCGTCTCGGCGCACGGGTTCCGCCTCCTCCGCACCGAGAGCGAAGTCGGCGACATCGCGGGCCTGCGTCAGGCCGTCGGGACGAAGGCGTGGGACCGGTACGTGACCGTGTTCGAGGACACCGATCGCGGTGCCGCGCCGGCCTCGGGGTCGGCCCGGAGCGCGGGGATGGTGGTATGCCCGTGCTCGATGGGCACTCTGGCGTCCATCGCCGCTGGCACCTCGCGATCGCTCGTCGAGCGCGCCGCGGACGTCACGCTCAAGGAGCGGCGCGCACTCGTGCTCGTGCCGCGCGAGACGCCGTTGAGCGCCATCCACCTCGAGAACATGCTGCGCCTCACGCGCGCCGGCGCCGTCGTCCTGCCGGCCGCGCCGGGCTTCTACCACCGGCCGTCGTCGATCGACGACCTCGTGGATTTCGTCGTGGCGAGAATTCTCGACCAGCTTGGCGTCGATCAGGCGCTGGTGCCGCGGTGGGGCGCCGCGGCCCCCCGGGCACGACGGCCCACCTAGGCCGGCGCCGCGTGGTCATCGGCCTGATCAGCGACACGCACGGGCTCGTGCGGCCCGGCGTGCACACCGTGTTCGCGGGTGTCGACGAGATTCTGCATGCCGGGGACGTTGGCGGGTCGGAGATCCTGGACGAACTGCGCCTCATCGCCCCCGTGCGCGCGGTGCGCGGCAACACCGATCCGCCGGACGCGCGTGAACTCGCCGCCGCGCTCGACCTCACGATCGACGGCGTACGGATCCATGTGAGCCACGGGCACGAGGTCGGCCGGCCGTCGCCGGACAATCTCGCCGCGCATTACGACGCCGACGTCGTGGTGTACGGCCACACCCACCGCCAGCGGATCGACCGGGTCGGTGGCCGCCTCGTCGTGAATCCGGGCGCGGCGGGTCCGCGTCGCTTCGACATCGACGCGTCCGTCGCGCTGCTGCGGGTCTCCGCGGGCCAGGCGACCGTCGAGATCGTGCCGTTGACGGAGTGAGCTGCGGCGCCGCTCACGCCGTGCGGGAGAGTCCCGTGGCCTCGGGGCGGGACGTTCGGGCCATCTCCCCGGGAAACTTCCGGAACCAGCTCGCCACGAGCAGGAGTTCGTCGATCTCGTGGGCGGGGACCGCGCCCGACTCGCGCCCCGCGGTCGCGAACGTTTCCTCGATGCGGGCGTCGAGCCGCGCGCGGTCGTGCGCCGTCCGCGGTTCGTCCGCTTCGTGGCGCACGCGGCCCCGCCGGATGAGATAGACGCGATCGCCGCCGGACTCGCCGGGCACGCGGTAGACGAACGACAGGGTCTCCACGGCGAAGCGCAGGCGCGCGAACTGGTCCTGCAGCGACTCCAGGCGGGCGACCTTGTCACGGAGCGCGGCCGCCCGCTCGAACTCGAGGCGCTCGCTGGACTCCTCCATGGCCCGGCGCAGGTCCACGATGGGCGCGTCGTGCCGGCCGGCCAGGAACTCGCGCGCCAGCCGCACCCGCTCGTCGTACGCCGCCGTGGACGTCGCGCCGACGCATGGGCCCAGGCAGCGGCCGATCTCGTGGCGAATGCAGCCCGGCGTGCGGGGCGCCGCCACGGGCAGCTCCGCCTGGTCGGCAAAGTGCATCTTCGTGTCGAGTGAGCAGTCGCGCAGGCCGAGGGCGTCGTTCAGCTCACGCACGGCGCCCGCCAGCTGGAGCGCCCCGTGGAACGGGCCGTAGTACGTGCAGGCGTCGTTGCCGTGCGACGACCGGACCACGTGGAGCTTGGGCGCGGGCCCGGCGGTGAGCCGGATGAACGCATAGTGCCGCGCGTCGCGCTTCATCATCACGTTGTAGCGCGGCCGCCACCGCTTGATGAGCCGCAGCTCGGACAGGCACGCGGCGAACTCGCTCGGCTCGTAGTCCCAGGCCACGGTCGCGGCCTCGGCGATCATCCGGGCGCTCTTGTCGCGCGGGTACTCCGCGCGGAAGTGGGTGAGGAGCCGGGTGCGCACGCCCTTCGACTTGCCGACGTAGAGCACCTCGCCGTCCTCGGCGACGAGCCGGTACGTCCCGGGCCGGTCGCGCGCCTCGCTCTTCACCATCGCGAGCATCGCGTCGCGGCGGGCCTCGACGAGCGGTGGCAGCTCCTTGCGGCGTCGGCGGCGGCGCGGGCTCACGCCGGGCAGTCTAGCGAAACGCGGCTATTTCTGGCAGCGCGGACACCAGACCGTGATCCGGTTCTCCAGCTCGTGCGTTGACCGCAACGTCGTGCCGCAGCGGAGGCAGGGTTCGCCCTCGCGCGCGTACACCTTGGCCAACCCAAGGAACCCCCCGCGGCCGCCGTAGGGATCCTGGTAGTCCCGGAAGCTCGTGCCGCGCTGTTCGACGGCCGTGCGCAGCACCGCGACCGCTTCGGCGTGCAACCGCCGCAGCTCGGCGCGCGTGAGCGAGCTGGCGCTCCGCATCGGCCGGATCCGCGACCGCCAGAGGGCCTCGTTGGCGTAGATATTGCCAATGCCGGCGATGCGGCGCTGGTCCATGAGCACCGTCTTGATCGCGCGGCGCGATGGCGACACCCGTCCGGCGAACACCGCGTCCGAGAACGTCGCATCCAGCGGTTCTGGACCGATCGTGGCCTCCCACGCCGCGAAGCGCGCCGGGCCCATCAGCGACACCGTGCCAAGCCGCCGCACGTCGCGATACCGCATGGCGCGCCCGTCGGCGAGGTCGAACGCAAGCGTCGTATAGTCGCGGCGGCCGGCCGTCCACGCGGCCTCGATCAGCACCGCGCCCGTGAACCGCGGCGAGATGACGATCCGCTCGCCGTTGGAGAGATCCGCCACGGCGTGCTTGGCCCGCCGCCACCATCGTTCGATGCGCGCGCCGCGCGTGCGGGCGTCCAGGGCGCGCGGTGTGGCCTCGCGAAGCACGTCCCGCCGGAACACGCGCGCCCGGGCGATCGTGGCGCCGGCGACGGCGGCGTGCAGGTCGCGGGCGATCGTCTCGACTTCGGGCAGTTCAGGCATGGAATCGGACGCGCCGTGCCGGTGGTGCGGGGGCGCCGGTCTCGCGTCGTGTCACGCGCGCGCGCGGGCGAGGTCCCGCCAGCCGATGTCGCGGCGGAACTGGCGTCCCGCGAAGGCGATCCGCGCGCTGTGGGCCGCGCTCGCGTGCTGCGCGCCCCGCAGCGTTGGAGCCACGGCGGTGACCGCGAAGACGCGCCCGCCACTGGTCACGAGCTCGCCCGAGGCGGCGCGCGTCGTCCCGGCGTGGAAGACCGTCACGCCGTCGGGTTCCGGCGGGAGGGTGATCGTATCGCCGGATCGCACCGCACCGGGATATCCCTCAGCGGCAACGACGGTCGTCACGGTGGCGCCCGGCTTCCAGCGGAATCCGGCGGCTCCCGCCAGGGAATCCCCGCGCGCCACCGCCAGCAGCGGGTCGAGGAGCGACGAGTCGAGCAGCGGCAGCAGGGCCTCGGTTTCGGGGTCGCCGAAGCGGCAGTTGAATTCCACCACCTTTGGGCCGTCGCCCGTGAGCATCAGCCCCGCGTAGAGCAGTCCCGTGAACGGGCAGCCGCCGGCGCGCATGGCCGCGAGCGCCGGGAGGAACACCCGGTCCACCGCCTGTTGCGCGACGGTGCCGGTCGCGATCGACACGGGCGCGTACGCCCCCATGCCGCCGGTGTTGGGGCCGGTGTCGCCTTCGCCGACGCGCTTGTGGTCCTGGGCCGCGATCATCGGGAGCACGTGCGTCCCGTCGGTGAGGGCGAAGATCGACAGCTCCTCGCCCGCCATGAACTCCTCGACCAGGACTTCGGCGCCCGCGCCGCCGAACGCACGCTGCTCGAGCATCATCGCGACCGCCGCGTCGGCCTCATCGACCGACTGTGCGACGACCACCCCTTTGCCGGCCGCGAGTCCCGTCGCCTTGACGACGACCGGAGCGCCGAGCCGGCGGACCTCGGCGCGTGCCGCCGCCGGGTCGGCAAACGCCCGCGCGGCCGCGGTGGGCACGCCGGCGCGGCGCATCAGGTCCTTCGCCCAGGACTTCGAGGTTTCGATCCGGGCGGCGGCGCGTGTCGGGCCGAAAATCGGCATGCCGCGCGCGCGAAAGGTGTCCACGATGCCGGCGTCCAGCGGCGCCTCCGGCCCAACCACCGTGACCGCGACGCGCTCGGCGGCCGCGAGCGCGGCCAGGCCGCCAACGTCGCCTGCGGCGACCGCCACGCAGCGGCCCAGCGTGGCAATGCCGGGATTGCCCGGCGCCGCGATCACCTCGACGGACGGGTCGTCGCGGCGCAGTTGCCAGGCGAGCGCGTGTTCGCGCCCGCCGCCGCCGACGACGAGGATCTTCACCGAACGCCCGGCCCCGAGCTCCGGAACGCGTCGTCGAACGCGTCGCGCGCCCGTCCGATCACCTCACCGAGCTTGTCCACCGCGGCCCGGGCCTGCGCACCGTAGTAGTCGCTGGCGTCGCTGAAATCCCGCGCGAGGTCGGCCGGCGCATCCTTCGTGTCGGCGCGACGGGCGTATTCGCCGGCGATGACCTTGTCGTAGCCGCCGGCGTCGATCCACCGCTGGAGTTCGCCCGCGCGCACCGTGGCGAACGGATGGTCGCGCATCACCGTGTTGAGGATCTGCAGCACGCGATCCCACGCATCGCCCTTCGTCTCGTACTCCATCGCCTGCGCCATGAACGCGTCGAGGTCGATGGGATGGCCGTGCTCGGCACCGCCGGCGAGCTTGAGCTGCAGCATCATCACCGTGTTCCGGTCCTGCACGCCGAGGAGCGATGCGCGATCGGCCGAGAACTCCGCCTTGCGGTACCACTCGAGCAGCGCGAGCTGGAACGGCAGCATCACGGCGGCCGCGAGGAAGGGCAGGGCGGTGATGCCGAAATAGAGGATGATGAGGGCGATCGTGCGGTACACGACGTGGCCACTCATGATGTGGCCCACTTCGTGCGCGATGATCGCGCGCTGTTCGTCCGCGGTGAGGTGCTCCAGCACCGACGAGTTGAGGACGATGAACGGCTTCTCGAACCCGACGGCCGCGGCGTTCAGGACCGGGGACTGCGTGACGTACAACTCGGGGCGTTCCGGCCAGTCGAACGTCGCCAGCACCTCGGTGAGCATCGCGTCGAGCCTGGGGCGCTGCGTCGGGCCCACGCGCACGGCGCTGCCAAGGAAGAGCTGCCGGAGGGCGCGGTCACCGATGAACCCGGCCACGCGCCTGATCACGGTATCGAACCCCGGGATGGCGCGCAGCGCGTTGAGCGCGGCGCGGTCGGCCGGGTGTTCCCAGGCAGTGGACGAGATGTCGGTGAGGACTTTCGTGGCCATCAGGCGCTCCGGTTGGTGACGCGTCCCACCCTACGGTCAATGGCGGGCAAAAGTGCCACTCAGGCGCCCTGGAACGCCTGCTCCAGGTCGCCGAGCAGGTCCTCCACGTCCTCGACGCCCACCGAGAGCCGGATCAGCCCCTCGGTAACGCCAAGCGCCGCGCGACGAGCCGGCTCGACCGACGCATGGGTCATGGAGGCGGGGTGGCTGATCAACGACTCCACGCCGCCCAGCGATTCGGCGAGCGAGAACACCCGGACCCGGCCGAGCACCTTTGCGGCGTTCTCCTTCGTCCGCATCTCCACGGCGATCATGCCACCGAAGCCGCTCATCTGCCGCGCCGCCAGTGCGTGCTGCGGGTGCGACGGGAGTCCCGCGTAGAACACGCGCTCGGCGCCCACGCGCTGTTCGAGCCACGCCGCGATGCGCCGGCCGTTGGCATCGTGCTGGCGCATGCGGAGCGCGAGCGTCTTGGTGCCGCGCAGGGCGAGCCACGCGTCCATGGGGCCGGGAACGGCGCCGGCGGCATTGACCACGAACTGGACGCGCGTCGCGAGGTCGTCGTCGTTGAGCACGGCAACGCCGCCGATCATGTCGCTGTGGCCGTTGAGGTACTTGGTCGTGGAGTGGAACACGATGTCGGCGCCGGACTCGAGCGGCCGCTGGAACACCGGCGACGCGAACGTGTTGTCCACGATGAACAGCGCGCCACGCCGCTTCGCGATGGCCGCCGCGGCCGTGAGGTCGGTGATCCGCATCAGCGGGTTGGTCGGCGTCTCGACGAGCAGCGCGACCGTCTTCGCCGTCATCGCGTCCTCGATCACCTGCGGATCGCGCGTGTCGATGAAGCTGAACGTGAGCCCGAAGTTCTTCGCGATCTTGTCGAAGAACCGGTAGGTGCCGCCGTACACGTTCTCGCCACACACGATGTGGTCGCCGGACTTGAACAGCATCGTGAGTGACGTCAGGCATCCCATGCCGCTCGAGAACGCAAAGCCGTGCCGCCCGCCCTCCAGCGACGCCACGTTCCGCTCGAACGCCTCCCGCGTGGGGTTGCGGCCGCGGGCGTACTCGTAGCCCTTGTTGACCCCCAGCGCCTCCTGCACGTAGGTGCTGGTCTGCACGATCGGCGGCATGATCGCGCCGGTGGTCGGGTCCGGCCGCTGGCCCGCGTGGATGCCGCGGGTGGAGAAGCCATACCTGGAATCGTCGTCGAAGGCGCGCGTCATGGCAGCCGGGGGAAGGGAGAGAGTCCGAAAGCTAATCCCGGCGAGCGGTACGCCGCCCGGCTTCTATCCACTTTGCCGCGCCGCCATCTTTCGGGCATGGCCGATCCCCGCCTCATGATCTCGGTCTCCGGCATCCGGGGCCGCGTGGGCTTCGGGCTCGACCCGGTCGTCGTGGCGCGCTACGCCGCGGCGTTTGGCGCCTGGGCGCGCGGTCACCTGCCGGCGCACCCGATCGTCCTGGGCCGCGACAGCCGCGTGAGCGGCCCCATGTTCCATGCGGTGGCGGGTGCGGCGCTGCAGGCGGTGGGGGCGGACGTCGTGGACCTCGGCCTCACCACGACCCCCACACTGCAGATGGCGGTCGAGCATCACCGCGCGGCCGGCGGCCTGATGATCTCGGCGAGCCACAACCCGATCGAGTGGAACGCGCTGAAGTTCATCGGGGCCGACGGTCTGTTCCTGAGCGCCCGCGACGGCGCGGAGATGCGCTCCGTGCTCGATGCCGGCGTGCCGTACGTGCCGTGGGACGTCCTCGGGGACGTGTCGGGGGATCGTGACGCCGTCGAACGGCACATCGCTGCGGTGCTCGCGCTGCCGTACGTGGACGCCGACGCGATTCGCGCCCGGCGCTTCCGGGTGGCGTATGATGCCTGCCGCGGCGCGGGCGGGGTGATCATCCCGCAACTGCTCGACCGCCTCGGCTGCGAGGTGGTGAGCATCAACACCGAGACCGATGGCCGGTTCCCGCGCCCCCCGGAGCCGGTTCCCGAGAACCTCGGCGACCTGTCGCGACTGGTGCGCGAGTCGGGCGCTGCGGTCGGGTTCGCCACCGACCCGGACGTGGACCGGCTCGCCCTGGTTGCCGATGGCGGCACGGCGATCGGCGAAGACTACACGCTGGCGTTCGCGTGCCGTGTCGTGCTGCGACAGCGAAAAGGACACGTCGTGGCGAACCTGTCCACGAGCCAGGTGGTGGATGATGCGGTGAAAGGCGCCGGCCAGCGCATGATTCACGCGCCCGTCGGTGAGGTGAACGTGGCCCTGCGGATGCGCGCCGAAGGGGCGGTGGTGGGCGGGGAGGGAAATGGCGGGGTGATCGTTCCGGAGCTGCACCTGGGCCGCGACGCGCCGCTGGCCGTGGCACTGACCTTGCAGATGCTGGTGGACGATGTCCGCCCGCTCTCGGCGATCGTTGCCGCCCACCCGCGATACGTGATCATCAAGGACAAGCTCCCGCGCCTGGAGGGGCCGATGGATGCCGCGTATGTGGCGCTCCGCCGCGCCTTCGCCGACGCCGAAGTGAACACGGATGACGGTTTGCGGCTGACGTGGCCGGACCGGTGGGTGCACCTCAGGCCCTCGGGCACGGAGCCGATCATCCGCGTGATCGCGGAGGCGCCGACGCGTGAGGCTGCGGCCGAGCTGGTCGCGCGGGGCCGTGCGAGCCTGGCGGGCTAGCACTCCCGGCACCCCTCCCTCCGCGCCCTTCACTCACCCCTCACCCCGTCCCCGTATGTGCGGCATCATCGGATACGTCGGACCGCGCCCGGTCGTCCCGCTCCTCATCGAGGGGCTGAAACGCATGGAGTATCGCGGGTACGATTCCGCGGGCGTGGCGGTGTTCGACGGCGAGGCGATCGACACGCGGCGCGCCGCGGGCAAGATTGCGCGCCTCGAGTCGGCGCTCGCCGCCGATCCCCTCGACGGCTACATCGGGATCGGGCACACGCGCTGGGCCACCCACGGCCCGCCCAGCGAGAAGAACGCGCATCCGCACCGCTCGCAGGACGAAACGGTCGCCGTGGTGCACAACGGCATCATCGAGAACGCCAACACCCTGCGTGCCGCACTGCGGGAGATGGGATACACGTTCCGGTCCGACACGGACACCGAGGTCGTGGCGCACCTGGTGCAGGAGCTGTTCGACGGGTCCCTCGAGGAAGCCGTCCTCGGCGCGCTCACGAAGATCGAGGGGACGTACGGGCTCGCTGTCGTGAGCAGCCGCGACCCGGGCAAGATCGTCGCCGCGCGCAAGGGCAGCCCGCTCCTCATCGGCGTTGGCGAGGGCGAGAACTTCCTCGCCTCGGACGCGTCGGCGATCCTCGCGCACACGCGCCAGGTGGTGTACCTGGATGACGGCGACGTGGCGGTCATCGAACGCGACTCGTACCGGGTGATTGACGCGCACGCACAGGCCATCCCGCGCCAGGTGGACCGCATCGACTGGGACCTCGCCGAGATCGAGCGGGGCGGCTACGACCACTTCATGCTGAAGGAGATCTTCGAGCAGCCGACCAGCGTGGAGAACACGATGCGCGGCCGCCTGATCCTCGATGACGGTACCGCGAAGCTCGGCGGCCTGAACCTGACGCACGAGCAGCTGATGCACATCGACAACGTCATCATCACCGCGTGCGGCACATCGTGGCACTCGGCGTTGATCGGCGAGATGCTCATCGAGGAGCTCTGTCGCATTCCGGTGGAGGTGGAATACGCGTCGGAGTTCCGGTACAAGAACCCGATCGTGGGCGATCGCACGCTGTGCATCGTGATCTCGCAGTCCGGCGAGACGGCCGACACGCTCGCGGCGATGCGCGAGGCCAAGCGGCGCGGCGCCCGCACGCTCGGGCTGGTGAACGTCGTCGGATCAACCATCGCGCGCGAGGACGACGGCGGCGTGTACCTGCACGCGGGGCCGGAGATCGGCGTGGCCAGCACCAAGGCGTTCACCAGCCAGGTGGTCGCGCTCGCCCTGTTCACCTTGAAGCTCGCGCGCAAGCACGACCTCTCCGTGGTCCGCGGGCGCGAGATCGCGCAGGCCATGCACGCCCTGCCCGCGCAGATCTCCACGGTGCTCGAGTCGGCGAAGGCCATCGAGGCAATCGCGGAGGAGTTCAAGCATGCGACGAACTTCCTGTACCTCGGCCGCGGCTACAACTTCCCGACCGCGCTCGAGGGCGCCCTCAAGCTCAAGGAAATTTCCTACATCCATGCCGAGGGCTATCCCGCGGCCGAGATGAAGCACGGGCCCATCGCGCTGATCGACGAGAACATGCCCGTGGTGTTCGTCGCGCCGCACGACGGTGTGTTCGACAAGGTCCTGTCGAACATCCAGGAGGTGCGCGCGCGGCATGGCCGCACCATCGTCATCACGAGCCGCGACGAACCGGCCCTCAAGGGACTCATGGACTACGAGATCCGGATCCCCGAGACGGAATCGATGCTCATGCCGATCCTCTCGGTCGTGCCGTTGCAGCTCCTGGCGTACTACATCGCCGTGAAGCGCGGGGCGAACGTGGACCAGCCGCGCAACCTCGCCAAGAGCGTCACGGTCGAGTAGCCGGCCGGCGCGCGCGTGGCGGTCGCCGTCCGCGACCCGCTATTCTACGGCCGATGCGAGTCCTGCTCCAGCGCGTTGCGCGCGCACACGTCACGGCCGGCGGCCGCGAGACCGGCCGCATCGACGCCGGGTTCGTCGCACTTGTCGGCTTCACCCACGCCGACGGCGACGAGCACATCCAGTGGATGGCCGACAAGATCGTCGGCCTCCGCGTGTTCGCCGACACGGATGACAAGATGAACCTGGCCCTCACGGACGTGGGCGGCGCCGTGCTCGTCGTGTCGCAGTTCACGCTCTACGGCGACGCATCGCGCGGCCGGCGGCCCAGCTTCATCCAGGCGGCCCACCCCGACGTGGCGGTGTCGCTCTATGACCGGTTCGTCGTGGCCCTGCGCGAGCGTGGCGTACCCGTGGAGACCGGCGAGTTCGGCGCGATGATGCAGGTGGAACTCGTGAACGACGGCCCGGTCACCCTGTGGCTCGAACGCTGAGTCCGGCGTGACGCCGCCGCGCGTGGTCCTCGCATCGGCGTCGCCGCGGCGGCGCGAGCTGCTCGCGCTCGTCGGCATCGCCCACACGGTGCAGCCCGCCGACGTGGACGAATCGGTGCACCCCGGGGAGGATCCGGTCGCGTACGTCGAGCGCGTTGCGCGCAACAAGGCGGTGCGCGTGGCGGCACTGGATCCCGGCGCCGTCGTGATCGCCGCCGACACCACGGTCGTCGTCGACGGCGACATCCTCGCCAAGCCGGCCGACGCCGCGGACGCCGCAGCCATGCTGCAACGCCTGTCGGGGCGCGCCCACGTGGTCCACACGGGCCTCGCCGTGGCGCACGACGGACGGCTGGTCTCGGCCGTGGAATCGGTCGGCGTCACGTTCCGGGCGCTGACGCCGCGCGAGATCGCCGGCTACGTGGCCACCGGCGAACCGCTCGACAAGGCCGGGGCCTACGGCATCCAGGGGTTCGGCGCCACGATCGTCGAGCGCGTGGACGGCGACTACTTCAGCGTCATGGGCCTGGGCCTGCGCCGCCTCGTGGACCTGCTGGCGCAGCTCGGTTTCGGCTACGCGTTCACGCGGGGCGTCACGGCGCCCGTCTGACCGGCGCCGTCGTCCGCGGCACGGTGAAATGCACGCGCGTGCCGTCTCCGGGCGCGCTCTCGACCCAGATGCGCCCGCCGTGCGCCCGGACGATGCCGCGCGCGATGGCGAGCCCCAGGCCTGCGCCGCTCCGGTTCGTCCGTTTCGACTGCCAGAACCGGTCGAACACCCGCGGCAGGTCGGCGGCCGAGATGCCGATCCCCGAGTCCGCGACGGTGATCCGCACCACGTCGCCGTCTTCGGTCGCCGTGACCGTGATGTCGCCGTCCTCGGGGGTGAACTTGATCGAGTTGCTCACCAGGTTGGACAGCACCTGCACCAGGCGGTCGCTGTCGACATCGACGGTGGGCAGCACGTCCGGCACATGCGCCGCGAGGCGCACGCCCGCGGCCTCGGCCGATGGCGCGAGGACGTGCATCACCTCGGACACGAGCTCGCCGAGCGACGTCGGGCGGGGTGTCACGCTCATCCGGCCCGACTCCAGCCGCGACACATCGAGCAGGTCCTGGATGAGTGCGTCCATCTGGCGCGACGCCTGCAGCATGACCTCCGCGTGCTCCGCCACCTCGGGGGGCAGCGGCGACGCCTCCCCCGCGCGGACAATGGCCGCCGCGAGCATCTTCACGGCGTTGACCGGGTTGCGCAGGTCGTGGGAGACGATGCTGAGCAGGTCGTCCCGGGCGCCGACGGCGGCCAGGAGGTCCTGCACGAGCGCCGCGTTCTCCTTCTCGAACCGGCGCCGTTCGGTGATGTCGCGGAGGGCGACCGAGAACACCACGTCGCCATCCACCTCCACCTTGGCGATCGACGCCTCCGCCGGGAACTCCTCCCCGCTCTTGCGCAGGCCGAACACCTCACGGCGCTCGCCCATGAGGCGGGCCTGGTTCCCCGAACGGGCAAACGCGTCGATATGGCCGGCGTGCGCGGCCCGGGCCCGCGCAGGCAGCAGGAGCTCCAGCGGCTGCCGCATCACCTCCGCCGCGGTGTAGCCGAAGATCTCGGTCGCGCCGCGGTTGAAGAAGATGATCCGCTGCTCGGCGTCGACGCAGATGAACGCGTCCGCCGCGATCTCGACACTCGCCCGGAGCACCTGGTTGTTCAGAGGTGAGGATTTCACACGGAGGAATATGTCGCGGTCCGACGCGCCGTGTCGGGGATTCCCGGGCGCAGCTGTCCGGAAAGTCCGGCGATGTCTTCCCCTTCGCCTGACGGGGTAACCGGTCCATTGGCTTTACCATGCCTCGGCACCAGTTTTGGAGCGTGTACCATGCAAGCCACCCGCAATCGGGCCGCAGGATCGGGCCAATCGGAAGGAACTCGACACGTGGACGGTGATCTCATCCGCGTCCTGCTCGTGGACGACCATGCGGTCGTCCGCGCGGGCCTGCGCGCCGTGCTGGGCGAGGCCAAGGACATCGATGTCGTGGGCGAGGCCCGGAACGGTCGCGAGGCGATTGGCCTGGCCGAGCGCCTCCATCCGCACGTGATCGTCATGGACCTGTCCATGGACGAGATGGATGGTGCGGCCGCGACGAAGGAAATCGTTGCGTCGGGAAGCCCGGCGAAGATCCTCATCCTCACGATGCACACCGAGGATGAGTACCTCGTGCCGGCGCTCGAAGCCGGCGCCAGCGGATACCTGGTCAAGAGTGCGGCTGACCGCGAGCTGGTGGCGGCGGTGCGCACCGTTGCGAACGGCGACCCGTACCTTCAGGCCTCGGCGGCGCGCGCGCTCGCGAAGGAGTTCAAGCGGCGCGAGCAGGGCGCCAGCGAGCGCACGCGGTTTGCGGAGCTCTCCAACCGCGAGCAGGAGATCCTGAAGCTGGTCGCGTCGGGCTACAGCGCGCCGGAGATCGGCGACCAGCTGAAGATCAGCCCGAAGACAGTGGACACGTACAAGCAGCGGATCAACGAAAAGCTCGGGTTGCACCACCGCAGCGACTACGTGAAGTTCGCCCTCAAGCTCAAGCTGCTCGACAGCTGAGGCTACGGCGGCGGCGCATCCGCCGCCGCGCCGCCCGCGCGCCATCGGTCGACGCGGTCGAGCACGTCGCGCACGGAGATGCGCGGCATGCGCCCCGTCCGGTTCTCCATGGAGACCGGATATTCCTCGCCCGGATCGCCGTACGCATCGATCATGAGGTCGCTGCACCACCGGTACGGTCCCACGCGCCTGGGATTCGAGTAGCCAATGAGGGAAATCACCGGCCGCCGGAGGGCCACCGCGATGTGGAGCGGGCCCGTGTCGGGCGACAGCACGAGCGCGCCGGCGTCGAGGATCGCGACGAGGCGGCGCAGGCCGCTTCCGAGGGCGCTCACGGGGCGGGATTTCGCGGTGGCGAGGATCGTGGCCTCGGCGGCCAGTTCACGCTCCGATCGTCCGCCCACCAGGACGGGCTGCAGGCCGTAGTCGTACGACAGCGCGTCGCACACGGCCGCCCATCGCTCCGGCAGCCAGTCTTTTTCCGCCTTGCTCGTTGCGACCACGATTGGCGCGATCGGCCGGTCGAAGCGCGCCATGAACTCGCGCTGCCAGGCCCGTTCGGCGTCGTCCCACGGGCCGAGGCCCCACTCGATGCGGTCGGTCGGCGTGCCGAGCCACGCGCAGAACTCGAGGTACTGGTCCTGCACGTGCTGCATCGGGTGTGGCGGGATCCGATGCGTGGTGAACAGCCAGTTCATGTCGCGCGCGCGGGCGCGGTCGAATCCGAGCCTCACGGGCGAGTGCACGAACGACGTGATGACGCCGGCCTTGAAGTACACCTGCAGGTTGAGGGCGACGGTCGCGGGGCGCGCGGCGAGGGCGCGGCGCACATCGACGAATCCGCGCAGCCCGGCACGCCGGTCGAACTCGACGATCTCGTCCACGAGCGGGTGGCCGCGCACCAGCGTGGCGGGGCCGGGCTGCAGCACCCACGTCACGCGGGCGGACGGCGCCACCCGGTGGATCGAGTGCAGCACGGGCAACACGTGCACGGCGTCTCCCACGGCGCTCATCATGACCACGCACACGCGGTCGAGCGGGACGGCGGCCCCGGGCGCGGACAGGTTGCGTTCGGCGGCGCTCACGGCGCCGCTCCCGCGGGGCCGGCGTCGCGCGCCGCTGTCAGCACCCGTGCCCAGTCCGTGTCGCGGAACGGCAACTCGCGCTCGCGGCGCCATCTCTCGAGCGACCGTGCGAGCCGCGCCGCGTTGCGGGCGATCGCCGCCGCACCCGCATGGCGCGCGAAGCTGACGCGGTCCACGTCGAGCACCCAGGCCGTTGGCACATCGGCGGCCCAGGCGATCACGATGTTCTTCGCGTTGAGGTCGGCGTGCACGGCGTCGGCGGAAGCGAGTGACGCCAGCAGCCGGCCCACGGCATCGGCGATGGCCGTGCGCTGCCCGGTGTCGGCCGCGCGCCAGGCGTCCGGCAGGTCGGCGCCGGGCACGAGCGTCGTCACGACGTCCGCGCGGCACAGCGGACCTGTGGCGGCGTATGTCGCGAACGCCACGACGGTTGGCGTCGCCACGCCCGCCGACTGCAGCCGGAGCGCGACCTCGAGCTCATGCGGCGCGCGCGAGGGCACGAGGAACATGTCGCGCGTCAATGCGGCAAGCAGGCCGCCATGGCGCGAGTGTCGCACGACCACCGGGCCGGCGCCGTCGAGGTCCGTGCCCCAGGACACCCCGCGGCCCTGCATGGCGCGCGCGCCGGCGCGCGCGCCGGCCCAGGCATGCAGGGTGCCGGTCTCGATTGCGGCGCGCAGCGTGTCGTGCACGGCGGCGCGGGAGACGAGCCGCGTGCCGCGCAGGACGCTCTCGCGATAGCCGGCCGGCAGCGTGCCGGCGGAGCCCGGCGATATCATCACGGGTGGCGCGGCGCCTAGCGCACGACGCGGTACACCGGAACGGGCTGGCTCTTGCCCTTGAGTTCCAGCGGCTCCATCGCCGCAAGACGCGGTGGCGTCTTCAGTGCGCTCTTGAACGGCTCGCTGACGAGGATCTCGCCGGGCCCGGCCACGCCGCACAGGCGACTGGCGGTGTTCACCGTGTCGCCGATGACCGTGTACTCCAGGCGGCGCTCGCTCCCGATGTTGCCGGCGAACGCATCGCCGATGTTCAGCCCGATGCCGATCGCGAGCGTCGGGCGCCCCTGCTGCTTCCAGTGCTCGTTCAGCTTGTCGAGCGCCTCCATCATGTCCATCGCCGAGCTCATCGCGCGGTCGGCGTCGTCGCTCTCCCCGAGCGGGGCGCCCCACTGCGCCATCACCGCGTCGCCGATGAACTTGTCCAGCGTGCCGCCATGGCGGAACACGCATTCCACCATCTCGCTGAAGTACTCCGTCAGCAGCCGCGCCATGTCGTCGGGGTTCATCGTCTCGGAGAGCGCGGTGAACCCGCGGATGTCGCTGAACAGCACGGCGACGCGCCGCTTGTCGCCGCCGAGCTTCACGGCGTCGGCGCTGTTCGCGATGCGCGCGGCGAGGTGCGGCGTGAAGAAACGCTCGAAGTTGCTGCGCACGAGCGCCTGCTGCCGGATCCGGTCCGAGAATTGCCCGTTTTCGATGGCCACCGCCGCGATGCCGGCGAAGGCGATCGCGAAGTCCACGTCGGCCTCGCCGAACTGGTGCGTGCTCATGAAGTTGTCCACGTAGAGCACGCCGAGCACCTTGTTCTCCGACCCGACGAGCGGTACGCACATCGCGGATCGCACGCGCTGCATCAGGATCGATTGCCCCGTGAAGCGCGTGTCCTCGCCCGCGTTCTCCGACACGATGGCCGACTTCTCGTCGATGGCCATGCGGGCGATCGACTGCGGCACCGCCTGCGCCTGGTCGGCGCCGCGCTTGTCGCGGGCAATGTTGGTGGTCAGGTTGCCGCGGTCGTCGAGCAGGAGGATCGCGCAGCGGTCCGCCTCGAGGATCTCGAACGCGAAGTCCGCGATCTTCTTGAGCAGCGCATCCACGTCGGTGGCCCGCGTCAGCCCCTTCGACACCTCCAGCAGGATGGCGAGCTTCTGCCGGTCCTTCTCGGCCGGGTCGGCGCTGGCCGCCATGACCGCGCGAATGCTCCCGCTGTTGCGGCCGAGCGCCGAAATGTCCGACGCCGCGAGCGGGCGGACGATGGTGGCGCCCGGCTTCGGTGACGGCGCGGCCTCGCTGGCCGCCGCGGCCGGAACGGCGACCGGCGGAGGTGGCGCTGGCGGCGCGAGCTGCTCCACCCGGAACCCCACCTTCCCGAACGTGACCGTGTCGCCGGGCGCCACGAAGTAGGCGTCCACCTTCACGCCGTTCACGAACGTGCCGTTGCTCGATCCCAGGTCCTTGAGCTGGAACCCGTTGCTCGCGACCGACAACTCGGCGTGGCGACGCGAGACCGTGGCGTCCACGATCGCGCAGTCCGAACTGACCGCGCGGCCCACGACCATCGTGGAGTTCGGTCGCAACTCGAACGTGTATTCGTTCTCGATCCCGACGAGCTTCAGGGACATTGCCGGACAATATGGCCCCGGGGCCGGGGGCCCGGGTAGCCGCTCGGGGCCGTCAGCGCGCGGCCCGCGCCCGGCCGATGGCCGTCAGCATCGCGCGCGCCTTGGCCGCCGTCTCCTCCCACTCGCGTTCCGGCACGGAGTCGGCGACGATGCCCGCGCCCGCCCCGATCGTCGCCTCGCCGCCCGCGATGACGCACGTCCGGATGGTGATCGCGAGGTCCATCGACCGGTCGCCGTACGCCACGTACCCGAGCGCGCCGGCATACGGCCCACGGCGCTCCGGCTCGAGCGAATCGATGATCTCCATCGCGCGCACCTTCGGGGCGCCCGTCATCGTCCCCGCCGGGAACGTGGCGCGAAATACGTCCAGCGCCGACTGCCCCGGCACCTCGCCCTGCACCTCGCTCACGAGGTGCTGGACATGCGAGTACCGCTCCACCTGCATCAGCTGCGTGACCTTCACGGTGCCATAGCTGGCCACGCGCCCGATGTCGTTGCGCCCAAGGTCCACGAGCATGACGTGCTCGGCCCGTTCCTTCTCGTCCGCCAGCAACGTCGCCGCCAGCCGCGCGTCCTCGGCGGCGTCGCGCCCCCGCGGGCAGGTGCCGGCGATGGGGCGCACGATCGCACGTCCGTCCGCCACGCGCAGCTGCAATTCGGGCGAACTGCCGACGATCTCCACGCCGTCGGCCACCAGGTGGAACATGTACGGCGACGGGTTCAGCGCACGGATCGCGCGGTAGAGGGTCGTCGGGTCGAAATCGAACGGCACGATGATCCGGCGCGCCAGAAGCGCCTGGAAACAGTCCCCGGCGAGGATGTACTCCTTGATGCGGGCGACGTCCGCCACGAACTTCTCACGCGCATACGTCGAGCGTCCCGTGGCCGGCGGAGCGGCCGGGTCGAGGGTCAGCGGGGGCAGGGACGGGCCCGTGCGGAGCCGCTCCGCAACCGCGTCGATGTCGCGCTCGGCGGCGTCGAACAGGGCGCGGAGCGCCCCGTCGGACGTGTCGTCGCCAACCGGCACCGCGCACGTGATGCGCGCCTGCGCGCGCAGGTTGTCCACGATCACCATCGTCCGCGTGAACATGAACATGGCGTCGGGGGCCGCCACGCCTCGTGGCGGGGGACTCGGCAGCCGCTCGATGTGCCGCACGACGTCGTAGCCGAAGTAACCGACCGCGCCGCCCCAGAGGGGGCCAATGTCCGGCACCGCGACCGGCGTGCGGGCGGCGACGAGGTCGCGCAGGTCCGCGATCGGATCCGCCGGGGTCCGCCGATTGTGCCAGCCGCGCCCGGCCGTCCAGTCCTCGACGACGCCGTCCACAAGGCGCCACGCCGCGACCGGGTCAGCGCCGAGGAACGTGTAGCGCGCCCACGTGTCGCTGCCGGCCGGCGCGCTCTCGAGCAG
>CAZKYG010000278.1:0-2602 GCA_964556915.1 uncultured Gemmatimonas sp. | reverse complement strand
GCCCGTTGTAGCGCGACAGGGACTCCGCCCCGTACGTCCAGTGCGTCGTCGAGAACGCCGAGAACGGCGTCATCTGCCCGGTCGATCCGCGCACGTACCACTTCGCGAGGTCCTCCGGCTTGCTGCGGTACTCGCCCAGGCCCTGGATGTAGACGCGCTTCACGCGCCCGCGGTCGATGAAGTCGTTGATGTACGCGCCGGCCCACGCCGCGGACAGCGTGTTGTCGATGTCGGCCGCCGACAGGTCGTGCGCCGCCGCCTTGGCCTGGTCGATGTCGACCTTGAGCTGCGGCGTGTCCGGCAGGCTGCCGGGCCGCACGCCGACGAGCTTCTTGTCCTGCGCCGCCATGCCGAGCAGCTGGTCGCGGTACTGCGCGAGGTGCTCGCGGTCGGTGCCGGGCATCGCCTGGAGCTGGAAGTCGAAGCCCTCCGACTCGCCGACGCCCTGGATGGCGGGCGGCGTGAGCGAGAAGATGAACGCGTCGCGCACCACCGACAGCATGCCGGTCGCGCGGTTCGCGATCTCCGCCGCCGAGTTCTCCTTGCCGGGCCGCTCGTCCCAGTCCTTGAACTCGACGAACGCCATGCCGGCGTTCTGGCCCGAGCCGATGAACGAGAAGCCGCTGACCGTGAAGATCGAGTCGACGTTCTTCTTCTCGACGTCCATGTAGTGGTGCTCGACCTGGCGCGCGACCGCGTTCGTGCGCGGCAGCGTCGCGCCCGGCGGCAGCGTCCAGATCACCATGCCGACGCCCTGGTCCTCCTGCGGGAGGAACCCGGTCGGGATCCGCACGAGCAGGAAGTACATCGCCGCGCAGATGCCCGCGTACGGCAGGAGCCACGCGAACGGCAGCCGCAGCATGAACGCGACGGCGCGCTTGTAGCCGCGGGTGATCGCGTCGAAGCCGCGGTTGAACCAGCCGAACGCGCCCTTGTGCGGGTCCTTGTGGTGCGCGCGCAGGAGCGACGCGCACATCGCGGGCGTCACGGTCAGCGCGACGAACACGCTGAGCAGCATCGACGACACGATCGTGATCGAGAACTGCCGGTAGATGACGCCGGTCGAGCCGCTGAAGAACGCCATCGGCAGGAACACCGCGGACAGCACGGTCGCGACGCCGACGAGCGCGGACGTGATCTCGCGCATCGACTTCACGGTCGCCTCGAGCGGCGACAGGTGCTCGTCGCGCATCAGGCGCTCGACGTTCTCGACCACGACGATCGCGTCGTCGACGAGGAGGCCGATCGACAGCACGAGCCCGAACATCGTCAGCGTGTTGATCGAGTAATGCAGGATGCGCAGCACACCGAACGTGCCGAGCAGCACGACCGGCACGGCGATCACCGGGATCAGGGTCGCGCGCCAGCTCTGCAGGAAGATGAACATGACGATGACGACGAGGATGATCGCCTCGATCAGCGTCTTGACGACCTCGGTGATCGAGATGCGGATGAACTTCGTCGAGTCGAACGGGTAGCTGACCTTCCAGCCCGGCGGCATCGTCTTCTGGAGGTTGTTGACGACCTCCTTCACGTCGTCCGCGACGGTGAGCGCGTTGCCGTTCGGCGCGAGCATCACGGCCATGCCGGACGCCGGGTGGCCGTTGAGGCGGGTCTGGAAGTCGTACGCCTCGGTGCCGAGCTCGACCTTCGCGACGTCGCCGAGGTGGACGATCGCGCCGGTCTCGTCGTGCTTGACGATGATGTTGCGGAACTCCTCGGCGGTCTTGAGCTTGCTCTGCGAGGTGACGGTCGCGTTGAGCTGCTGGTCCTTCGGCGCCGGCTGCTGGCCGATCTTGCCGGCGGAGACCTGCACGTTCTGCGTCGCGATCGCGGCCTCGACGTCCGACGGCATCAGCGACAGCGCCTGCAGCTTCGTCGGGTCGAGCCAGATGCGCATCGCGTACGAGCCGCCGAAGATCTGGATGGCGCCGACGCCGTTGACGCGCGCGACCGGGTCCTGGAGCGTCGACCCGAGGTAGTCCGCGATGTCGGACTCGCTCGAGCGATCGGACTCGTCGTAGATCGCGACGATCGTGAGGAAGTTGGTCTGCGACTTCGTGACGACGATGCCGGCCTGCTGCACGGCCTGCGGCAGGCGCGGGATCGCCTGCTGCACCTTGTTCTGGACCTGGACCTGCGCGACGTCGGGGTCGGTGCCCTGGCGGAACGTGACCTGGATGCTCGCGTTGCCCGAGCTCGTCGACGAGCTGGAGAAGTAGAGCAGGCCGTCGATGCCGGTCAGCTGCTGCTCGAGGACCTGCGTGACCGAGTTCTCGACGGTGTCGGCCGAGGCGCCGAAGTAGCCGGCCGAGATGTTGACCGACGGCGGCGCGACGTCGGGGTACTGCGCGACCGGCAGCACGAGGATCGACGAGATCCCCGCGAGCATGATCACGATGCTGATCACCCACGCGAAGACGGGGCGCGATGCGAAGAAGCGAGCCAGCACTACTTCTTCTCCTGCGCGGGCGGTGCGGCAGACCCCGAGCCCTCGGCCTTCGGCGCTTCCTTCTCGTGCGCGTTCACCGGCATGCCGGGCCCGATCTTGTTGAGGCCCTCGACGATCAGCTTGTCGCCCGCCGCGAGCCCGCTCTCGACG
>CAZKYG010000277.1:0-6631 GCA_964556915.1 uncultured Gemmatimonas sp. | reverse complement strand
GCGCCGCGGTCGCGTGATCGTGGCGGGCCTCGGGAAGTCGGGCCTGATCGGACGAAAGATCGCCGCCACGCTCACGTCGACGGGAACTCCCGCGAGTTTCCTCCACCCTGTGGAGAGCGTGCATGGCGACCTGGGCATCGTGTCACGCGACGATGTCGCCATCCTCCTGTCGAAGAGCGGCGAGACGCAGGAGATGCTGCCGTTGCTGGAACAGCTCTCGCGACTCGGGGTACGGACGGTCGCCATCACCGCCGGGCTCGATTCGACCCTCGCGCGGCACTGCGACGTCACGCTCGACGCGTCGGTGCGCGAGGAGGCGTGCCCGCACGATCTCGCACCGACGACGAGCACGACGGTCGCGCTCGCCCTCGGCGACGCGCTGGCCGTGGCGCTCCTTCAGGAAAAGGGGTTCCAGCGTGACGACTTCGCCCGGCTCCACCCGGGGGGTGCGCTTGGACGGCGCCTCCTCACGCGCGTTTCCGACGTGATGCTCACGAGCGACCTCCCGATGGTCGGCCGCGCGGCCACCATGCGTGAGGCCGTGGTGCACCTTGCCGAACGCCGCGGCATCGTCGTCGTTGCCGACGACGGCCGGTTGGCAGGCGTCGTCACGACCGGCGACCTGACCCGGCTGATGGAGCGAACGACCGATATCTGGTCCGTGCCCGTCACCGACGTCATGACCCGGAACCCCAAGTCCGCCTCAGCGGACGAGCTTGGCAGTGCCGTCGTGTACCGCATGGAGCACCACGGCATCATGGCCATGCCCGTTCTCGATGCATCCGGAGTGGTGATCGGCGTCGTGCACCTGCACGACCTGATGCGGTCGGGGGCCGCGTGAGCCGCATCGGCGTGACATTGGCCGCCGGCGGCGCCCTGGTCGCCGGTCTCGGCGCGTGCCGCGCGGGCGAACGGCCGCCCGTAGCGGCGCAGACCGGAACCCTCGCGGATTCCGCGGACCAGATCCTCTACAAGGCGCACTTTGCGATCACGGACGGCGGGACGCGGCGCGCCGACGTCATGGGCGATACGGCCTACTTCTTCAACAACAGCACGCGGATCGTGTTGCGTCCGCTGACCGGGACGTTCTACAGCACCAACGGCGCCAAGGACGGAATCATCCAGGCGCGCGAGGGGGTGTACGACACGCGACTCGGCACGCTCGACGCCCGCGGCGACGTGCTCGTGAACACGCTCGACGGCAAGCGTCTCGAGTCGCCGCACTGCAAGTTCGACCAGCGCCTGAACCAGATCTCGAGCGACACGACGTTCCTGCTGTCTGAACCCGATCGCGAGGTGCGCGGCATCGGATTTACGTCGGACGCCGATCTCACCACGTTCCGGGTGCTGAAGCTCCTCGGGGCAAAGGCCGGCACGGTGGCCGTTCCGTGAGGCGACACGTGCGACGCGTCGTGGCACCGCTCGCCGCCGTGCTGGTGGCGGCGGTCGGTCGTGAGCGCCCCGCACTGGCTGCGGGGCCGCACGCGTCGCGCGACGCGCGGACGTCGCAGGGCGGTTCGCCGCCCACGCAGGATCGGTCGCGCGACTGCAACCTCCAGGTCCGGCCGGTCTTCGTGAAGGGCGTTCCCACGTCCACGATCACGGCGCTCCCCGCGTCGCCGGGCCGGAGCAACTACTTCGCCGGTGGCGGCGTGGACGCCATCTGCGCCAACACCGATCAGCGCGTGCTGTCGGACAGTGCCGAGCAGTTCGGCGACCTCCGGGTGCTCGTGCTCATCGGGCATGTGCACTATTCCGAGCAGCGCGTGGATCTCTACGCCGACCGGGTCACGTACTTCATGGGTGAAGAACGGCTGCTGGCGGAGGGGAACGTCAAGGGCCGCACGAACACCGGTACGCACTTTACCGGCCCCAGGGCGACTTACCTGCGTGCCAAACCCGGATTGCGGGCCGTGTCCCGGCTCGATGCCGGCGGTCGGCCGGACACGTGGATCAGCGGCGCCGACGCCGGCACGGAGACGCCGGCACGGGATTCGACGCACGTCCTCGCGGACTCGATCATCAGCCTCAACGATTCGCTCATCTACGCCACGGGCAGCGTCCACCTCACGCGGTCCGACATGACCGCACATGCCGACTCGGCCATGATTGACCAGGGCCGCGAGATTGCGGCGCTCAGGCAGCAGCCACAGGTCGACGGCATCGGCGAACGCCGGTTCAGGCTCGTTGGGGACGCGATCGACATCTATTCGCGCAACCGCCAGGCCGAACGGGTGCGGAGTTCGGGCGCGGCAAGCGCCACGAGCGACGATGTCAGCCTGACGGCCGATTCGATCGACCTGCGGCTGGCCAATCGCCAGCTGACGCGGGCGGTGGCCTGGGGGAAGCGCCGCGCGCACGCGACGCAGCCGGGCCGCGACATCGTGGCCGATTCGATCGACGTCACGATGCCGGGGCAGGTGATCCGCGGCATCAACGCCATCGGCCGGGCACGCGCGGAATCGGCCCCGGACTCGACGAAAGTGCGCACGCGGGAACGCGACTGGTTCACCGGAGACACGATCCTCGCGACGTTCGACAGTGCGACGGTGCGTGACTCCTCGCGCGCGGCGATCCGCCGGCTGGTCTCCATCGGCCATGCCCGGTCGTGGCAGTTTTCCGCGCGCGACGGGGCGACGCTGCCCGATACGGCGCCAGTGATCAACTACGTCACGGGCTCGTCGATCATGGCCGATTTCGACGACCAGCGCGCCCTCGATCGCGTCCGGGTGAACGGGCAGGCGTCGGGCGTCATCGTGCAGCCGGCGACGGACACGACTAGGCGCACGCCGGCGCCCCGCCGCCCGCCGGAGTCGCCGCGATGACCCCCGCGCCCGAGTCCATGCCGCCTGCGTGGGGCGAGTTGCTCACCCGGTTGAGGGACGGCGATCGATCCACCGCGTTGTCGCTCCAGGCCGTCGTGAAGGCCACCGCGGCCAGCGGTCAGGCCTCGCTGCACGACATTGCCGTCGCCGAGCTGGGTGTCCGTCGCGCGGCGCGTCCCGATAGCGACGGCGATGCCGGCCGCCTGGACGAGATCCGCGAACACCTCGCCCGGACGGCGCTTCCGCGGCTGCAGGACCTCGGCGCCGTGGTGCCCGTCTTCGAACCGCCGCACGAGGAGCCCGTCTCGTGGCGCCTCGCGCCGGTGCTCGTCGAGGCGCTCCAGCGTGACGCCGGCGCCGTGGATTCCGCGTTGCGCACGACGAGTGAGCATGCGGCACCGCGCAAGCCGGCCCTCGCCCGCGTCGAAGGATCGAGCGTGCTCCGCGCCGAGGGGCTCGTGAAGACGTACAAGCGCCGCAACGTCGTCAACCGGGTCGATGTCGAGGTGCGACAGGGAGAGATTGTCGGCCTGCTCGGGCCGAACGGCGCCGGCAAGACGACGACATTCTACATGATCGTGGGCCTCATCCCGCCGAATGCGGGCCGGATCCTGTTCGACGGCGACGATATCACGACGACGCCCATGTACCGGCGCGCGCGCCGCGGGATCGGCTACCTCTCGCAGGAACCGTCAATCTTCCGCAAGCTGACGGTCGAGGAGAACATCCTCGCCATCCTCGAGACCCTCCCGCTGGCGCGCCCGGAGCGCGACGCACGCCTCGAGTCGCTGCTCGACGAGCTCGGCATCAAGCACCTGCGCCGCAACAAGGCGTATTCGCTCTCTGGCGGCGAACGCCGCCGGCTCGAGATCACGCGTGCGCTCGTCACCCAGCCGAAGTTCATGCTGCTTGACGAGCCGTTCGCGGGCGTTGACCCGATCGCGGTGCACGACATTCAGCAGATCGTGGCCAGCCTCAAGGACCGCGGCATCGGCGTGCTGATCACCGATCACAACGTCGAGCAGACGCTCGATATCGTCGACCGGGCATACATCGTCTTTGACGGGCAGATCAAGGTGTCGGGAACGGTGCGCGACCTCGTGTTCGACGATGAGGTGGCCCACATCTACCTCGGTCCGACCCTTACGGCGCGGCTGCGCACGCGCTTCAGGGCCGAACACGGTCCACCGGCATGAAGACGGGCCTCAGCCAGAGCGTCCGGCTCGGGCAGGAGCTCAAGATCAACCCACGCCTGTACCAGGCGATGGACATGCTGTACATGCCGTTGCTCGACCTTCAGCAGCACCTGAAGCAGGAACTCCTCGTCAATCCGTTTCTCGAACTCTCCGATGAGGACGACGACGCCGTCGCCACCGACGCCGGGGACGAGGTGACGGCGGCGGACACTGCGGATACCGCGGACGAGGCTGATGAGGCCGCACAGGCGGAATCCGGCGACGCCATGGAGGAGGGCGCGGAGGCCGCGTCCGGCATCGACGCGGGCGACACGGACGAACCGCCCGCCGCACCGGACCTCACCGATTCCGTGGTTTCGACCGACGACGAGAGCGCGGCCCCGGACGACGGGTCCAAGTGGGACGAGATCCTCAATGACGGGTTCGAGGACGAGCCGGAAGTCCGAGAGGAGCACGAAGCGCGCGAGCACTTCGAGCGGGTCCCCGTGGCCAGTCGCGACCTTGCCGATGACCTGCGTGACCAGCTCAGCCTCATGGCGCTGACGCCACGACAACTGGTGCTGGCGGACGAGTTCGTCGGCAATATCGGCGACGACGGGTACCTGACGGCCACGCTGGAGGAGATTCGCACGGGCGTGAACGAGGCGATCGCGGCGGCGGCTGAGCGGGCGCACCACGAGGGCGACCTCCCGCTGTACACCGTCGAAGAGGTCGAGGCGATGCTCGCCGTGGTCCAGGGCCTTGATCCGCCGGGCATCGGCGCCCGGGACCTGCGCGAGTGCCTGCTGCTGCAGCTGCGTGGCCGGGAGACGCCGGACACGCTTCCGGTGCGGCTCGTGCGTGACCACTTCAACGAACTGATCGCGCACCGGTGGGGCGAAGTCGCACGCCAGCTCGGGGTCTCGCCAGCGGACGTCCAGGCGGCGGCCGACGAAGTTGCCAAGCTCAGCCCCAAGCCGGGCCTGGCACGATCTTCGAGCGTCGACAACTACGTCGTGCCCGACCTGATCGTCGAGAAGGTGGACGGCGAGTATCTCGTCTTCATCAACGACGGGAACCTCCCCCGCCTGCGGCTCAGCCGGTCGTACCAGGACCTCGCCAGAAACCGCAAGGCGCTCGATACGGAGCACAAGGAGTTCATCGCGTCGAAGCTGAACGCGGCGCAGTGGCTCATCCAGGCGATCGAGCAGCGCCGGCAGACGATGCTCAAGGTGATGCATTTCATCGTGAACCGTCAGCGCGAGTTCTTCGACAAGGGGATCCAGTTCCTCAAGCCCCTGACGTTGCGCGAGGTGGCCGACGCGATCGGGATGCACGAGAGCACGGTCAGCCGGGTGACGAACGAGAAGTACGCGCAAACGCCGCGTGGCGTGCTCCCGCTGAAGTTCTTCTTCTCGAGCGGGCTCTCGACGGTGGACGGCGAGGATGTCTCGGCGCGAGGCATCAAGGCCACCATCCAGAAGCTCGTGCAGGACGAGGATCCGCGGGAACCGCTCACCGACCAGGGCATCGTGGAGATCCTGGAGCGGCAGGGCGTGCAGATCGCACGCCGCACGGTGGCCAAGTACCGTGAACAGCTCGGCGTGCTGTCCGCACGGATGCGGAAGCGCGTCTGACCACCTTTCGATCGAGGCCCCCGCGCGTGGAGCACTCCAGCAATCCGGTGGATGTTTCGGTCCTCGTTCCGGCCCGCGACGAGGCCGAGAACCTGCCTGCGTTCCTGGACCTGTGCGCCGAGGCGTTTCGCGACGCCTCGGTCCGGTACGAAGTCGTCGTGATCGACGACGGGTCGCGCGACGCCACGCCCGCGGTGCTGTCCGCCGCGCTGCCGCGGTACCCGTTCCTGCGCGTGGTCACGCACCGCAGCGGACGCGGCATCGCGGACGCGCTGCGTTCCGGGTACCTCGCCGCCCGCGGCGACGTGCTGGTGTTCTATCCCGCCGACCTGCAGTTCCTGCCGGCCGACATTCCGCGACTCGCGGCACCGGTGCTCGCCGGCGACGCCGACATGGTCACGGGTCGCAAGGAAGGGAAGTACGACAAGGCGTTCGTCTCCTCCGTCTACAACGCACTCTCGAGGTTCCTGTTCAAGGTGCCGGTGCGCGACCTCAACAACGTCAAGGCGTACCGGCGCGAGATCATGGATGCGCAGCCGGTGCGGCCGGACTGGCACCGGTACATGATCGTGCTCGCTGCCGCGCAGGGGTTCACGGTCAGGGAGATCCCGGTCGCACTGCATCCGCGGCGCGCCGGCAAGTCGAAGTTCGGTCTGTCGCGCATTCCCATCGGCGTGCTCGACATGCTGGCGGTGTGGTTCGAACTGCGCTTCAGCCGTAAGCCTCTCCTGGCGTTCGGCATGCTCGGCGCCGGGATGTTCTTCGTCGCCGCGGTCGGCGGCGTATTCATCCTTGCCGGCCGCCTTGGGACCAGGCCGATCTGGGCCGTGATTGAGACCGCGCTGACGCTCGGGTCGGTGTTCTTCGCCACCGGCATCCTTGGTGAGCAGATCGCGGCACTCCGGGCAGAGCAGCGTGAACTTCGGCGCCGCCTCGACGAGGAAGCCGCCGCCCGACGCCGGGGCGCATAGCCGCGATGCGGGTGTTGTTCGTC